>CAZLDH010000048.1:0-18303 GCA_964558275.1 uncultured Chitinophagaceae bacterium | reverse complement strand
ACGACAGAGAAAAAATGAAGTTTGATGAAGATGAACTGAAGGAAATGAATCAGGAAGTAATTCATGGGGAATAAATAGAGGGGAGGGATTTAAGAAATTCTGTATTCCTTCAATCCCTCTCTTAGTTTTGTTAAAGCTCTGGAAATTTGGGTCTCTACAGTTTTTTGAGAAATATTGAGATAGGAGGCAATCTCTTTATATTTTAACCCCTCAAATCTACTCAGCTTAAAAATTTTTTTACAGGATTCAGGAAGTGCTTCTATTTCCGTTTTTATTATTTCGTCTAATTCTGTATCGCTGAAGTTCTTTGATGTTTGACTAGCCGAAAATTGGCTTTCCCGGTTTTTTGCTTCTGCAAAGCGCAGATAATTGTTCTTTACTTTTAAGTGTGCCAAATGATTGTTACATCGATTATATACAGAGCGAAATAAATAGGATTTTAGCGAGCGGTCTATGTTTATCGTACTTCGATGCTCCCATAAATTTAAGAAGATATTTTGTACAATTTCTTCGGCTATTTCGGGTTGATTGACGAAGCGGGTCGCAAAACTGCAAAGACTGGCATAATACCTTCTGAAGATAAGTTCATAGGTATATTCATCGCCTTGTTTTAATAGATTTAGAATTTTTTCACTATTAGCTTCGTACTGCTCTTTCATCAAAAGTCTCTGCATTTATTCTGATGTCAAGATTAGTATTTTTTTCGATAAAGGCAAAGATTTTAAAAGAATTATTTTTTTTTGTCAGGGTATGGGTTGTTTAAACTGTCGTATATATAAACTCCCTTTTATGCCTCTTTCTGATGAAGAAATAAGAAGTCTTTTGTTGAAGTATATTGCAGAAGAAATGGATGAATCCGAAAAGGAGGAGGTCGAAAAATGGTTGATGCAGCATCCTGAGGCTTTTGAGGAGTTTGAACAACTTTGGGATTTATGGCATACAATCAATACGGTGACAAGTGATTCTCAATTTGATGTAGATAAAGGTTGGGAAGAGACTTGGTCAAAAATGAGGAAAAAAGATAATGGGCGTAGGCGTAAAAAACGCCTGAAAAGTATTTTTATCTGGGGGAGTGTAGCGGCTGTGGTAATTGTTGTTGTAGCATTTTCATTTTTGGGGAATGGTATGATGGGGGAATTTTTCCCGGGGCTGGGCAGCAAAAAGATTACTTTAAGGGATACAGAAAAGGTGTTTACTAAGTATGATACTGAAACGCAGACTTTGCCGGGCAAACGACAACGGGTTAGTCTTCCTGACGGTTCTACTGTTTGGTTAAATGGAGGGACGAAAATCCATTTTATAATGAATGAGAAGCAAGGGACGCGAAAATTGACATTAAATGGTCAGGCTTTTTTTGATATCGCCGATAGGAAGAATATGCCCTTTATTGTAAATACCGGACATGCCAGTATAAAAGTTTTGGGAACGCGTTTTAATGTGACGGCCTACGCAGATGATTCTACCGTTGAGACCGTATTGACTTCAGGGAGAATATTATTTGAATCGAAGTCGGGAGAGAAGAAGGTGGAGCAGCGTATAGATCCAGGGCAAAAGATCGCTGTTAATTATTTATCCGGCGAAGTAAATGTTTCGAAGGTAGATACGGCTTTTTATTCTTCTTGGAAGGAAGGAAAACTGGTTTTTAACAACCAGAAGTTTAAAGAAATTGCCAATGCCTTAGAACATAAATATAATGTGGAGATTATATTTAAGGATAAAACACTGATAAATAAAAGAATAAACGGCTATTTACAAAGGGAAAACTTAAAAGAAGCTTTAACTGCACTGAAAATGACGATGCAGTTTCAATATAAAAAGTCAGGAAGGAAAGTATATATTTATTAACAAAAAAAGACAAGTATGATGTGTAGTATTACTTTATTCAAACCGGGTTAAACACTTAATGGAGTAAAAAACCCTCCGCGGCAACGGAGGGTAGAGTCAAATTCTGCTGATGTAATATACTTATCCAGATGAACATCAAGGACATGTTACATCAGCGCTAACTTCCAAAATCAAAAGTATGAAAAAAAATAATGACCTGGAGATAGGCGTGTACGCTATCAGGTACAAAAAAATTTTGATAGCAATGAAATTGGCTATTTTATTGACTTTTATTGGCGTATTTAGTGCGTCAGCCTCAGCATTTTCTCAGACTGAGAAAATGTCCATGACAATGGAAAATGTTTCTATAGGAGCGGTTTTAGCGCATATAGAAAAAGCAACTGATTATCATTTTATTTACTCGTTGGAATTGGTGAAAAATAAAAACCGGGTATCGGTTCATGCCGAAGAAAAAACTGTGCATGATATCCTTAACGACATATTGATTCCGAATGAGGTTGGTTTTAAATTATTACCGAACAATTTAATTGTGGTTGTTCCTAAAGATAAACTTGACAATCCCGAGGTGAAAGAGATCAGGCAAGATATTCCTGTAGAAGGAACGGTTACGGATAAAGATGGAAATCCACTTACAGGCGTAACGATTCATGTAAAAAAAGATCCGAGTGCAGGAACGGTAACGGATGCCAAAGGATTTTATGAATTAGATGTTCCTGAGGGTGGGGATACTTTAGTTTTTTCTTATATTGGTTATCAGAAGCGATTAGTACCAGTGAATGGAAAAACTGTCTTGAATGTAAAGCTGTCTTATTCATTAAATCAATTGGAAGAGGCGGTCGTGATAGGATATGGAACGCAGAAAAGAAGGGATATTACCGGTGCTGTTTCCAGCGTGTCTAGCGAAGATATTGAAAAAATTCATGCCGGTGCTACGGTGAGTGATATGCTTGCCGGCCAGATATCAGGCGTCTCTTTCAGAAAATCTGAAGGAAGACCGGGTTCGCATGCCAATATTCAAATTAGGAATATGGGAACTCCTCTTTTTGTAGTTGATGGCGTCATTGTAAGTCAGGGTCAGTTTAACAACATCTCTTCCAATGATATCAAAAGTATCTCTGTTCTAAAAGGAGCCGCTGCTGCCATTTATGGCTCTAGGGCGGCAAATGGTGTTGTGGTTGTAGAAACGAAACATGGCAGTCTGAATACACCTACAGAGATAGGAATAGATGCTTACTATGGCTGGCAAAACATGACAACTTACGCGAATGATGTTTTGACGAGTGCATATAAGTGGAAAAGGTATGCTGCTGAAGCGCAAATCAATTCTACAGGTTCTACTAATATTACGCCTGAGGAGATTGATAAATGGAAGTATCCGGAGAAGACAAAATACCCTGTGCAATTCCAAAGCTATGATTGGCCTTCGCTCATTTTTCAAAAAAATGCGCCGATGTCCTCTGTTAATGCGCATGCTTCCGGAGGGTCAGAAAAAACAAACTATTATATTTCTTTTACAAGGCTCGACCAGGATGCCGTATTTAATCAATATAAATTCAATAGAACGAATGCGCAGGTAAATGTTACAACCAGGATAAAAGACCGATTGCAGGTGGGAGCCGAATTAAGTGGTCGGATAGAGTCGCGAGTTAATCCGGGCGTGCCGGGAGCCGATGATTATTGGCAACCCTTATTTGCCGCAATGCGAAATACGCCCATGGAACATCCTTATGCAAATAATAACCCAGAATATTTAAATACTTTAGGTTCTCATAGTAAGACAAATGCGGCTTATTGGAATTATGAGGATGCCGGAAAATACACCAGTGATTGGCGGGTGTTTGATGTGACTTTTCATGCAAAATATGATTTACCCGTGGAAGGCTTATCAGTAAGAGGGCACTTCTTTTATGAATATTCTCATAATTATATTCAAAACCACGAGTTTACTTATACTACTTATACGTATGACCCTGTTAATGATAAATATAATCCCACCGGCGGGAGTAGCAATCCATGGCAAGAAAGAGGGTATAAAAACTTTGTGACCTTTAGCAGAAAATTGCAAATAGATTATAACAGAACCTTTGATAAACATCATATTGCAGCACTTGTTGGAACGCAATGGAGGAATCAGAAAGGACATGATCAGCATATCCATAATGTGCCTCCTGTGAATGAGTTAGATATCGTGTTTCCGAATACGATAGATGGCCAGGCGTATCATGACCTTATCGCGGATTCTGCCAGAATAGGATATTATGGAAGGATTTCTTATAATTATGCGCAGAAGTATTACATACAAATTTCAGGACGTTATGATGCTTCCTGGAAATTCCCTCCTAACCACAGATGGGGCTTCTTTCCGGCAGCCTCTGCAGGATGGCGAATCTCAACCGAACCCTTCTTTAAGGATATTGTGGGAGAGGAAAGTGCATTGACGAATTTAAAGTTTAGGGTGTCTTACGGAAAGTTGGGAGATGATAATATTCCCATTGGGAATTATGCGTACTATACCGGATATACTTATGGAGTTGGAAAATATATTTTTAATGGAGAAACGATTAACACATCAAAGAATAAAGGTGTTCCCGTGACCAATATTACCTGGTTCACGGCTACAACTTTTGACATAGGTGCTGATTTTGGTCTGTGGGATGGTAAAATATCAGGATCGATCGATTATTTTCACAGGAAACGTAAAGGACTATTGGGGAATCGATATGAGGCTGTTATCCCTGCTTTATTGGGATATGATTTGCCACAACTTAATCAAAACAGTGACTCCCGGGTTGGCGGAGAGGTCTCTCTGAGTTATTCCGGAGGAAAGAGAAATTCTTTCACCTATAACGTAAGGGCAAATCTCGGATATGCCAGACAGAAATTCCTACATTCCTATAATCCTACTTTTGGGAATTCTTGGGATAGATACCGAAATTCATCTGAAGAACGTTGGGAAGGAATCTTCTGGGGGTATGAAGTGTTGGGACAATTTCAGTCTCAGGAACAAATCAATAACTATGCCGTCAATGTAGATGGGCACGGAAATTCAACCTTACTTCCCGGGGATTTAATTTATAAAGATATAAACAATGATGGTGTAATCAACGAGTATGATATGCGACCTATTGGTGGCGCCGGTGGAGGCTTTAATCCAATGTGGTATGGCGGGTTACAACTAAGCTTTGGGTGGAAAGGATTTGATCTTACTGCCAATTTCTCTTTTGCAGAAAGATATTGGGTCAATCGGAATTATGAATCTCGTTGGCCATTCCAGAATAATGGAAACTTATTGAAGCCCTATTTGGATCGCTGGCATCTGAAGGATTATCGTGACCCAAATAGTGGCTGGATTCCGGGGAAGTATCCTGCCTTGAGGTATAATGACCAAGGGCATAGCAATTACAACAAGGACTCGGAATTTTGGTTGGTGAATGTAAAATACTTTCGGGCTCGTACGATTGAATTAGGATATACCCTTCCTGAGGAAATAACAAGTAAAGTGAAATTAAATAAAGTCCGGTTTTATGTGAATGCATACAATCTCTTTTCTATAGATAATATGCCTTCTTTCATGGATCCGGCTGTATCCAGCTCAAATAGCTTACAGTATCCTCAATCAAAATATGTAAACGTGGGACTTAATCTGACCTTCTAATGAAGGCAGCAGGTACCCATCATTTTAAGAGTATTTAAAGTATGTAAAATCTCACTTTAATTTAATGATGCTATGAGAAATAAAAACTTTATAACGTATAAAAAAGAAGGATGGTATATTCTTTTATTCATAGGATGTATCATGCTAAACTATGGTTGCAACCATAAGGATTTTCTGACGAAAGATCCCAGTGATATTGTGGGTGAGGAGGAGTTCTTTTCAGATCCGGATTTGGTAAAGTCAAATATCGCCGATTTGTATAACCGCATGCCACATTGGTTTGGTCTTGATCAATGGTGGAATTTTGCGCAATTTAATGCCGGATTTCCTTCTAGTTTTCCTGATTATTGGCGATTACAAAACCAGACCTACCCTTATGAGAATTGGAATTATTGGGATTATGATTATTTGCATGATCTTAATTTATTTATTGATAGAATTCAAGAAGCAAGTGAATTAGAACCCGATGTACAAAATCGGTTTTTTGGTGAAGCTTTGTTTTTACGTGCAAATTTCTACTTTTCGGAAGTGCGTAGTATGGGTGGAGTTCCTATTTTATTAGATACCGTAAAGTATGATTTTAGTGGAGATGCGAGCTACTTATACCGCAAGCGTTCCTCTGAGGCAGAGGTCTATGATTTGGTACTTAGTGAAGCAGATTCAGCTGCGAAGTTACTGCCGAAAGATCCTTCCATAAAAAGTCGAGCCACCTGGGGCGCGGCTATGGCCTTGAAATCGAGAGCCGCATTATTTGCCGCTTCTATTGCGCAACATGGAACTAGTACTCCTGCTGTTTCGCTTTCGGGAGATATTGTTGGTATTCCAAATGACAAAGCTGATCATTATTACCAAATAGCATTAAATGCAGCGGAAGAAATTATAGAAAGCGAAAAGTATCATTTGTATCTGAAATATCCGGATAGTTTATCTAAGAATTTCGCAGAATTGTTTCTTGACAAGAATCAGAATGCCGAAGTTATCATGGCGAAGGATTACAAGCTGGATAATAAAACGCACAGTTTTACAGTTTGGAATCAACCCCGCTCAAATTCAGAAGAATCTGTGGATGGTGGCAGGCTGAATCCAACGCTTAATTTTGTACAATCCTTTGAGATGTTGGATAATACGTTTGCTCCTTTTAATATAAAGAATCCTGATGGCTCTTATGTCAGGTATGATAATAAAAAGGACATTTTCAAGAATAGAGATGCGCGTCTTGCCGGTACTGTTATTTTACCGGGAAGTACGTTTAGAGGAGATAATCTTGATATTTTCGCCGGATACTATTTACCTCAAAAACCGGAAGGCAATAGAATTATAACCGGGTCTGAATTTGGGCAGTTGAAAGCGGTTCCGGGGAAGTCAGATCCTGTTCCCGTGGTTGGACAAGATGGACCAATTGATGGTCATGAATTAGCCACGCAAACGGGCTTTTACATTCGCAAATATCTTGATCCTGCTCCGGGTGCAGGAGAGAGAGGAACAATGAGTGATGTCTGGTGGATTAAATATCGTTATGCAGAAGTGTTGTTGAATGCGGCAGAAGCTGCTTTTCAATTAGATAATAAAGTTCTGGCAGCGAAATATATAAATAAAATACGTGCAAGAGCAGGATTTGAGGAAGATTTGGAAGCTTCTCAAATCACGTTTAAAAGGATTGTTCATGAACGTTTAACAGAATTGGCTTTTGAAGGTCATCGTTTGTGGGATATGAAACGTTGGCGTTTGGCGCACAAAATTTGGAACGGCGGGAATACAGATTTAACTCATCCGGAGAATCCATGGGCGCCAAGTACGCAACCGTGGGGGCTGTGGCCTTACAAAGTATCTGATCCGGGCAAGCCGGATGATGGGAAATGGATCTATAAGCAAGTGCTTCCTAGTCAGGTGAATGCGAAAGATCAGTTTAGGCTGGGGAATTATTATTCGGAAATCCCTGCAGACGTATTGAGTCATAATCCTAAACTTGTTCCTAACCCCAATCAATAGTTGGTTAATTTTTAAATAAAAGGAAATGAATATAAAAAAATATTTTTTGTTAGCAACGTCATTCTTACTTTTTTCGGCTTGTGAGTATGATAATTATGAACCACCCAAGTCTATGTTGACAGGTACGGTGATGTATAATAATGAACCGGTGCGAGTGGCTTCGGAGCAAGTTACCTTTCGATTGTTTCAGTCAGGTTTTGATAGAAGAGAACCTATTACTGTTCAGGTTGGGCCGGATGGCTCCTATCATGCCTTGTTATTTAATGGGAAGTATCAGTTGGTGCTTCCTTCCGGGCAGGGACCATATGTTCGAAAAGCCAATACGGATACGCTGGAGATTGTTGTGAAAGGAGAAACAGAGCAGAATATTGAGGTCTTGCCTTATTATTCTATTAGCAATCTACAAGTGGCTACTTCGGGTCGAAAAGTGGATGCAACGCTGAAGCTTCAGAAAGTTGTGACCGGTGATGCTGCAAAAGAGATAGAATCGGTATCTTTATTTGTAAACACTACGCGCTTTGCTAATAGTCGAACCAATGTGGTTTCTTCTACAATTGCCGGAGGAGAGATTACAAATTTGGGAGCGGTTCATCTGAGTGCAGAGGTTCCGGAATTAACGCCTACACAAGACTACGTGTTTGCGCGCATTGGCGTGAAGATTCGAAATGTAGAAGATCGGTTGTTTTCGAAAGTCGAAAAGGTACAATTGAAATGATAAGTCGATGCTGAAAAGTTATTTATTGTCACAATGGTGCACCGGTAAAAGTATGTGTATTGTTTGGTAGTTAAAAACAGTAAAATAAAAAGGAGACTTCGAGAGCCTCAGTCTCCACAAATATAAATAAAAGAAACATCCATGGTAGTATAATTGGCACACATGGGGGTGATTAAAAAGGAGACTTCGAGAACCTCAGTCTCCACAAATATAAACACATGGAAAACAGGCAGGTGAACTTTGATTATTTTTATTGTAGGTTAATGGGCGTATTGCTGTTTTGTATATGCTGTTTTCTAGCGACAAATAGCACTGCACAATATCCACAGTATCATCCAAAGACCCGGGAGCATTTAAAGACGAATAATCTTGAAGCAACTCCTAACATTATTGTTATACTTACAGATGATATGGGATATGGTGATATCTCTGCCAATGGAGGACCTTATTCTACGCCGAATATTGATCAACTGGCGTCAGGTGGAATGCGATTTACTCATTATTATAGTCCTGCTCCTATTTGTTCTCCGGCGAGAGTTGGCATATTAACAGGGATGGATCCGGCCGATTGGAATTTTCATAGCTTTCAAAATACAATGAATACCAATCTTTCTATTAAACAAGCCGATTACTTAGACCCCATAGCGCCCAGTATCGCTCGTGCGCTGAAGAATGCAGGCTATGCAACCGCTCATATTGGGAAATGGCATATGGGAGGAGGTCGTAACGTATATAATGCCCCAAAATTTGCATTGTATGGCTTTGATGAGCATGTGAGCACTTATGAAAGTCCCGATCCTAATCCATTAATTACAGCAACAAATTGGATCTGGTCGCCTGAGGATAGTATTAAAAGATGGGAAAGATCCGGCTTCTTTGTAGATAAAACTTTGGATTTTTTGAAACGTCATAAAGGAACGCCTTGTTTTGTAAATCTTTGGCCGGATGACATGCATACACCCTGGACGCCAAATGAAGAGCAGCAGTCAATTTTTCCTGAAAATTCCTGGGGAGAAGCCAACTTTAAGAAAGTACTACATGAATATGATCGGCAGATTGGTCGATTGATTACCGGATTAAAAAAGCTGGGGATGTATGAAAATACCTTGATTATTTTTACCAGTGACAACGGCCCTTACCCTACGTTTAGAGGGAAGCGAACCGGTTTTGTGAGAGGTTCTAAGCTATCACTCTATGTGGGTGGAACACGAATGCCCTTTATTGTATCTTGGCCGGGGCATGTGCCTTCCGGGAGCGTCGATTCTACTTCCGTAATCTCCGGATTAGACATTTTCCCAACGATAGCAGATATTGTAGGTTTCCCCATGCCTGATCGTTATTCCTTCGACGGAGAGAGTCGTAGAAAAGTATGGTTGGGAAAACCTTCAGAACGCAATAAACCGTTATTTTGGGAATATGGTAGCGCCGGGGATGAATCTGGTTACAATTTTCCGGGGAAAGGAAGAGGTTATAAAACCAAAAAGGGAGAAGTTTCTCGTGATCGCAGTCCAAATCTGGCTATTCAACAAGGAATGTGGAAGCTATTAATGGATTATGATGGAGATAATGTGGAACTATATAATTTGAATTCAGATCCCGGAGAAGTGGATAATCTGAAGCAAAAATACCCTCAGAAAGTGAAAGAACTGAAAAAGAAACTCATTGAATGGCGGGTGAAGATGCCTAAATTAAGGAACAATTCAATATTCTATTAAAAAAATAAAGGATGAAAGTTTATGTCAGGGGAATATTGTTCCTTTTAATTCTGGGTGTTACAAGTGCATGCTCAAATAAAGTGCCGTCAGATGAAACTACTGAATCTGATAATGATAGTACCGTTCAGATCGCTGAGCAGCAGGTGTTTTTAGCCGATCCGACAATTTTTTATGATAGTGGGAGTTATTATCTCTATGGTACGCATGCAGTTAAGCGAGGTTTTGAAGTATATACTTCTGTTGATCTTAAGCATTGGGAAAGAGCGCCTGAGTTGGCATTGTCTAAAAAGGATGTTTATGGAACGCATGGTTTTTGGGCACCACAGGTATTTAAGTATAAAGAGGCTTATTATATGGCATATACTGCTAATGAACATATTGCCATCGCAAAAAGTGATAATCCAATGGGCCCTTTTAGCCAAGAGACCAAGGAACCTTTTAGCGCTTTAGGTAAATCAATAGATCCTTTTGTTTTTATAGATGATGATGGCGCTAAATACCTGTATTTTGTCAAACTTCAGGAAGGAAATAGAATTTTTGCTGCTGAGTTGAAGGATGATCTTTCCGGTATTAAGCCCGGGACGGTTACTTCTTGTTTGAATGCAGTAGAACACCCACAACAATGGGAAAATATGGAGGATAACGACTGGACTGTGACAGAAGGTCCAACCATATTAAAACACGAGGGCACCTATTACTTATTCTATTCTGCAAATGATTATAGAAGTATTTATTATGCAGTGGGATACGCTACTTCCCAAAGCCCGATGGGCCCTTGGACGAAATATCCGGGCAATCCCATTTTAAATAAAGATGCTATAGGACAAAATGGTCCGGGACATGGAGATCTCTTTAAAGACAAAAAGGGACAGTATTACTATGTTTTTCATACCCATTTATCAAAGAATAAGGTTAATCCGAGAAAGACCGCACTTATAAAAGGTGATTTTATCCCCGATGGAGATAAATTGGATAAGATGAGATTAGATAAACAGAGTTTTTATTATTTAAAGTTTCAAAAGAATCAAGAGTAAAAATGACTAAATTTATATTGGGCATATTGGGTCTTTTAACTTTGTTTTCTTGTTCAGCACCGAAGGAGAAAACACTGACAGATTATGTCAATCCCTTTTTGGGTACAGCTCCGCTGACAGATAGTGCGCGTATTGGCTATGAGCCGCCGGAGGGATGGAGGGTCTGGGCAGGATTGGTTTTTCCGGGCACTTCTTTGCCCAATGCCATGGTACAATTGAGTCCAATAACGAAATATCATACAGGTGCAGGATATCAATATGAAGATTCCGTTATCTATGGTTTTACTCATACAGATAAAGGACATTGGAATCTGTGTAATATACCATTATTACCTGCTTCGGGAACTATCACCGCAAAAGATTTTGGCTCGAAGTTTAGTCACAAGAAGGAAACAGCTCATCCGGGATATTATCAGGTTTATCTGGAACGTTATGACATCAATGTGGAATTGACTTCGACGCTCAGATGCGGTTTCCATAAATATACTTTCGGAGGAGATAGGGACAAAAAATTGATTGTTGATTTGCAAAAATCTAATGAAAATGTCCGGGATTGGGAACTTCAGAAGAAAGGTGGAAATGCCTTTTCAGGCTATCAATTAACAGGAGATTCTGTCTTTTTTTATGCAAAAACGAATATCAAAACACAAAAAATTGATTCTTTAATTCAAGGAGATCGTATTGTTCCGGTGCTACATTTTGAAGGGACTAATGATACGCTGGAGGTGGAGATAGGTTTGTCTTATGTCAGCAGGGAGAATGCCAAAAAGAATTTGAATGCTGAAATCGGAAATAAAAGCTTTACGCAAATAAAAAAGAATGCTTCTGCTGTTTGGGAAAAACTATTATCCAAGATTAAAGTGTCGGGAGGTACGGAACGACAAAAAATGTTGTTTTATTCCAGTCTATATCGTTCCTTCCTGTGGCCCGTATTACGTAGTGACGTAAACGGAGACTTTAGAGATGCCAGTGGGAAAGTAGTAAATAAGGGATTTCGGTATTATACCAATCCTTCTTTATGGGACACCTATCGCAATAAAGATGTTTTATTGGGTTTGCTAAGACCCAAAGTAGCTACAGATGTAATTAAATCGCTTATCGACAAAGGAAAGATAACCGGTTTTATCCCTACCTTTTTTCATGGCGATCATGCAGCCGCTTTCATCGCAGGCGCTTATTTAAGAGGAATAAAAGGTTTTGATGTAGAAACAGCCTATCGTCTGCTTTTAAATAATGCCACTAAAGAAGGGGGTACACGCCCGTATATTAAAGAATATATGAAGAACGGCTACATCTCTACACCGGTTGTTGAACATCCACATGTAGAGACAAAAGCTAAAGCTGCCGTTGCGAAAACGCTGGAATATGCCTTTGATGATTATGCAGTGGCTCAATTGGCAAAAGCATTGGGTGACAGCTCGAATTACCGGACTTTTATGGCTCGTTCAAAAAACTATAAAAATGTTTTTGACACAACCACCAACTTCATGAGAGGAAGACTTAAAAATGGGAAGTGGGTCGAAAATTTTAATCCCCAATATCCTTATTATGAATACATGTATCGCGAAGCCAATGCTTGGCAACTTTCCTTCTTTGCGCCCCATGATATGCCCGGATTAATTGAATTGTATGGCGGAAAGAAGGCTTTTGAAGCTAAGCTGGATTCCTTTTTCAGTATTCCTTGGAATCCAAATTATATTGCCCGAAATATTTCTTGTTTTATTGGACAGTATTGCGTTGGAAATCAACCGGATCATGAAGCTCCTTTTTCTTACTATTTTGTAGGAAAACCGGCCAAATCACAAGTGATTCTAGACAGCATCATGAATCATTTTTACGGTATTGGTTCTGATGGGCTGGCGCTTCCGGGGATGGATGATGCAGGGGAAATGTCTGCCTGGTATGTCTTTACTGCTTTGGGTTTATACCCCTACACTTCAGCGGATGATCAATATTTAGTTTCTGTTCCTTTGTTTGATAAAGTGCAATGGAAAACGCGTACAGGAGAAATGTTGACCATTAAAAAGAGAGGAGACAGCAGGAGGTTGAAAACCATCAAAGTGAATGGAGAATCTCAGGATGATTTTTTCATTTCACAGCAATTGTTTAGAAGGGGAGATACATTAGAAATTGTTACGGAATAATAAGGAAGGAATTAATTAATAAAATAATTTAATTATGCATAATAATGAAAGAAAGCACAAGATTTCCAGAAGAAAGGCATTAGCCTCTGTGGCTTCTCTTTCTGCAGTAGCTGCTATTCCTACAATAGCTTCAGCTACAGATAAATCGACTTCATTGTCCATGGCAACTTCTAACGCTCCTATTTTTTCTATAAAAAATTCGGGCAAAGCACGGCAGTTTACAACCTTTGATCTGGATACCAATGAAAAGGCGTATCCTATTCAACCGGGAGAAAAAAAGGATCTCGTGAATTATCAAGGTGCCGGAATCATTACAAGATTGTGGATGACAATCTCAGGTTGGTTTTGGATGCATTGGGAACCGAATACTTATACCGACCCTACGATCCTAAAGAAACTTATTATCCGCATATATTGGGATGGAAATGAGAATCCCTCTGTTGAGGCGCCAATAGGAGATTTTTTTGGCGTCGGTCAATGCGAATACAAACAATACCTTTCTAAGTACTTAGGAATGTCTAGCGGTGGCTTTTATAACTATTTTCCTATGCCTTTTTCAAAGGGCGTACGAATAGAAGTTGAAAATATGCATGATAAGGTGATTCCGTATGTTTTTCTAAATGCGAACTATAATGCTTTGGATTCGTTGCCTGAAGATGCCGGCCGTTTTCATTGTTTATATAATGCGGGAACCAATCCCGGCGGGAAACCTTTAACTGTTTTAAAAACGCAAGGACAAGGGAAGTTTGTGGGTTGCTGTTTATCTATGCAAGGGGAAGCCAAGAATTATTTATCCTTCCTTGAAGCGCCTGAATACATTTATATAGATACAGAAGATAAGTCGGTTCCTACCATTGTAGGTACGGGATTAGAAGACTATTTTAGTGGCGGATGGTATTTTCGGGAGGGAACTTTTGATGGAATGTATCATGGTGTTCCGCTTAAGGATGCCTTGCGTTCGATGATTACGATGTACAGGTTTCATGAAGAAGATGCTATTGGATTTGATAAGAATATAGAAATGTCATTTATTAATCCCCGACCTGCAGAAAGTCTATTGTCCTTTAAGTTTTCTTCTACGGCTTATTGGTATCAAAAGAAAGCTGCAAAGCTCGCTTTTTCTTTGCCGTCAAAGGATAAACTGGTGGATTGGTATAGAATAAAGGATGTGGATCACCAGTCCATTCCATAATTGAAAATATAAATAAACGAAAAGATGAATTTTAAAATATTATTGACCTGCTGCCTGGTTTTTTGTTTCTTGACTTCCTCGGCTCAGAAGCAACAGGATAACAAGTTATCTGCGACGGTACAAAAAGAGGCAACTTTTACTAATCCACTATTGTCTTCAGGTGCAGATCCTTGGGCAATTTATCACAATGGGTTTTATTACTATATGCAAACGATGGGTAATCGGCTTGTAATATGGAAGACCAAAAATTTAGCAAAATTAAAATCCGCAGAAAGAAAAACAATTTGGACTCCTCCAAAGAATACGGCTTACTCCAAAGAAATATGGGCTCCCGAATTACATTTTATTGATGGGAAATGGTATGTTTATTTTGCTGCTGATGACGGAAATAATAGCCATCACCGGATGTATGTTTTGGAAAATAAAAACCGGAATCCGCTGAAAGGGAATTGGGTTTTTAAAGGAAAAATTGCCTCTGCTACCGATAGGTGGGCTATTGATGGTTCTGTATTTGAATATAACAATCAGTGGTATATGATATGGAGTGGTTGGGAAAAAATGGTTAATGGACAACAGAATATTTATATAGCCAAAATGGAAAATCCTTGGACAATTGATGGTGACAGGGTAAGGATTTCTGTTCCCAAATATGACTGGGAAAAACACGGAGATTTGCCTAATCAAAGTCCGGGACATGTTAATGTGAATGAAGGTCCGGAAATATTAATGCATGAAGGAGAAGTGTTTTTAATATACTCGGCTAGTGGGTGTTGGACAGATTATTATTGCTTAGGGATGTTGTCCTTAGAGAATAAGAATAACCTGATGGCTGCTTCTTCTTGGCGAAAACATCCTAAACCGGTTTTTAAAGGTTCAAAGAAAAATAGTGTCTATGCTCCCGGACACAATTCCTTTTTTCAATCTCCAAATGGAGAAGAATATTGGATTCTTTATCATGCCAATAGTGAAGCAGACCAAGGTTGTGGTGGTCATCGATCTCCACGGATGCAGCCTTTTGAATGGAATGCGGATGGAACGCCACATTTTGGAATTCCTGTTAAACCCGGACAACCACTGCCGCTCCCTTCTGTAAAGTAGAACTAATATGAGTCTGATTTTAAACATAAACCTGTAAAACAATTTAAAAACTAATTAGTATGAGAAAACAAATGTTGAATGTATTACTTGTCGCGATGCTATTGTCGCCGACTGTATTGAAAGCACAATCTTCGGGGAATTGGCAACCGGTAGAAGGAACATTAAATACCCCTTGGACCAAAGATGTAACTCCAGAGAAGGTGCATAATAAATATCCACGACCACAGATGATTAGAAAAAATTGGAAAAACCTTAATGGCTTGTGGGACTACAAAATAACTTCCTCTTTAAAGAAGAAAGGATTGGAAGGAATTGGAGAAAGCGATGGTGAAATATTGGTTCCCTTTCCTATTGAATCCGGTTTGTCTGGTGTAAAAAAAGCGCTTGAGCCAGAGCAGAAGCTTTGGTATAGCCGAACTTTCACCGTTCCTGATTCATGGGGAAATCAACGGGTATTACTTCATTTCGGCGCTGTCGATTGGGAAACAAATGTTTGGGTAAATGGAAAAAAGGTAGGCGCTCATAAGGGTGGATATACCCCATTTACTTTTGACATTACGGATGCATTAAATGAAGATGGAGAGCAACAAGTAACTGTTTCTGTTTGGGATCCTTCAGATAAAGGCTTTCAGCCGATTGGGAAACAAACATTAAATCCCAGAGGAATTTGGTACACAGCAACTTCCGGCATCTGGCAGACGGTTTGGCTGGAACCTGTTCCTGAAGTGGCTATTAAAGACATGAAGATGACTCCTGATATAGACACAAAAACGCTACAATTAAAAGTAAATGCAAGTCGTCCTGCTTCCGGATATAAAATACAAGCTGTCGTTTTAGATCATGGGAAAAAAGTATCTAAAGTAGAAGGCGCTTTAGGTTCAGCTCTGACCTTAAACATTAATGACATGAAGCTGTGGTCTCCCCAAGACCCCTTCCTTTATGATATTAAGATATCCCTGCTTAAAAATGACCATAAGGTTGACGAGGTTATCAGTTACTTTGGGATGCGTAAAATTAGTTTAGGGAAAGACGCGGAAGGTATTACCCGGCTATTTTTGAATAATAAACCATTATTTCAATATGGTCCATTGGACCAAGGCTATTGGCCGGATGGCATATATACCGCCCCAACGGATGAAGCGATGAAGTTTGATATTTTAAAAACGAAAGAATGGGGCTTCAATATGATACGTAAGCATGTAAAGGTAGAACCTGCACGTTGGTATTATTACTGTGATAAAATAGGATTATTGGTATGGCAGGATATGCCAAGTGGCGATGAGCATATAGGGCCGGATGATCCTGATATCCAAAGAGGAGCACAGTCTGCTTATAATTATAAGGAAGAATTGAAAGAGATGATTGATGCAAATTATAATCACCCCAGTATTGTAACCTGGGTGCCTTTTAATGAAGGATGGGGTCAATTTCAAACGGAAAAGGTGACAAAATTGGTGGAAAAGCTTGACCCCTCAAGATTGGTAGATGCAACCACCGGTTGGTCCGATAGAGGGGTTGGTGATATGCATGATATGCATAAATATCCGGGACCCGGAATGTTTCCGGCAGAAGGTGACAGAGCATCTGTGTTAGGTGAATTTGGAGGTCAGGCTTTGGTTGTAGAAGGGCATATCTGGCTGACTGATTTTTCTCATGCACCTTCACATTATAAAACTTCTACTTCTCCAGAAGCATTACACCAAAAATATGCCGATATGATGAAGAAGTTGAAAGCACTTAAAGAAAAAGGACTTTCTGCAGCGGTTTATACGCAAACGACGGATGTGGAACTTGAGGTAAACGGGCTGATGACTTATGACCGAGAAAAGATGAAATTTGATGAAGATGAATTAAGGA
Source organism: uncultured Chitinophagaceae bacterium (assembly GCA_964558275.1). Classification (GTDB taxonomy): domain Bacteria; phylum Bacteroidota; class Bacteroidia; order Chitinophagales; family Chitinophagaceae; genus FW021-bin31. The sequence goes on along the minus strand of CAZLDH010000048.1, from coordinate 1,059 downwards.
AAATGAATCAGGAAGTGATTCATGGTAAATAATTAAAAGAGAGAGAACTTCAGTTATTATTGCAGATTAAAACCGAAGTTCTCTCTCTTTTTTATAAGAAAGTTGTTATAAATTATGGGGATATAAAAATTCCTCGTATCTTACATTGCTAAAATGATTTAGCTAACTTTGAAATGAAAAATATGAAAAAATCAATTTTATTTTTAGCCCTACTGTTTGCAGGCTATTGGGCTTCAGCGCAAAATTTTCGACCGCCGGCTTATCCCTTAATTACTGTGGATCCCTATTTTAGTGTGTGGTCATTTAGTGATGATTTAAATGAATCTTCTACCGTTCATTGGACCGGAAAGGATAATTCTTTACAGGGAATAATTCGGGTAGATGGAGAAGCTTTTTATTTTTTGGGACAACCGATTCCCCGGTTAAAGACGATAGTACCTCTAATTGGAAGACAAGGAGAATGGGAATATACCCTGTCTCAGCCCGATGGTCGTTGGAATAAAGAGAATTATAATTCTAGTTCCTGGCATACGGTATCCGGCGCTTTTTCTGATGCAGACAATGCTCCCAATCATTGGAAATCTCCCAATATTTGGGTGAGGAGGACTTTTCAGCTGGCAGATGTTGATTTTGATGATTTAAAACTAAATATGCACCACGATGATAATGTGGAAGTGTATATTAATGGAGTCTTAGCTTTTGAAAAGGAAGGATGGAATAATGCACCGGAATTATTTGAGATTTCTGATGCAGCCAAAAAAGCTTTGCGGAAAGGGGATAATATTTTGGCTATTCACTGTGCTAATACAGCAGGAGGAACTTATCTGGATGCCGGATTGGTAGATGTGATAAAGCCAAATTATAGCTTGGAAAAAGCGACTCAAAAATCAGTACGAGTATCAGCGACCCAGACTTTTTATCAATTTACAGCGGGCGGGGTAGTGCTTGATTTGACTTTTACTTCCCCCTTATTACCGGATGATTTAGATTTATTTTCAAGACCTGCAAACTATATTTCGTTTGAAGTAAGCTCAGTTGATAATCAAACCCATGATGTGC
>CAZLDH010000047.1:0-18366 GCA_964558275.1 uncultured Chitinophagaceae bacterium | reverse complement strand
ATGCTTATACAGTCCGCTAATGACAGCATCCACAACATAAGGGTTTTCAGGATAGTCTAAAGCTAATTTAAACAATATCTTTTTTGCTACCGGACTTTTATATTTCATGCCTTCGGCTGCTAAAAAAGCAATATAGGGCGCCATTTGCGATCCTGTATTTTTACATAAACGAAATGCTGTTGTAAGCCACTTTTTCGCATTTTGTTTGTCCATTATGGAGACTATAGCTGTAATAGCTTGTTGCTGCAATTGCATGTTATTTGAAAAGAGGAGCGCATTGATATCTGAATCCTGTAACTTACCTAATCCTTCCAGTGTCCATAGCGATCGTATGCGTCCTGTTAAAGTATTTCCATCTTTGAGTTGTTTTCGTAATAACGGAACGGTCTTAAAGTTTTTGTTATCTACTAAAAGACGTTGTGCCGTAGCAGATATCCAGGGATTTTTTTGGTTTAATAAATGGACAAGCTCTTTTGGAGATTTTTTACTTAAGTTTGGAATGGTCGGATTTTCTCCTTGAGGTGTTATTTTATAAATACGTCCCCGATTAAGTGGCTGCGCAAGATCATTTTGAGCGATATGTTTTTTTAGATAAGGGGTTAAGTAGGTAATATCTTGAATAATTCCCCTGTACATATCAACGATGTATAATGCACCTTCCGGACCGGTAACTATACTTACAGGTCGAAATCTTTCATCATCACTTGCTAAAAATTCTTTTCCTTGATAGGCTTGTTTCCCTGTTGTTTGAGTATTTTTTTGAATTAAAATGTCTCGTTTGACTAAATTGGCCGCAGGACCTGCAACAAAGGCATTTCCTTTATAATTATCACCTAATAAATTGCTCCTGTAAATAACCGGACCACAAGCCGCAGTGAAATTTTCGAGGCGCAAGCTGTCGTCAAGTACGCCTTCCCGATACCCTCGATTTACCCCGGGGGTAGCGTGAATGGGGTAGGTGTGATTATCACTTACAATAACTTCTCTAAAACCGGATACATGATGTTGATTCGGATTATTTGCACCTAGCCCCGGCGGAAAATAATCTCCAATAAGATTCATCGAATTATTGTTATAATATAAATGGCCGAATTTATCTTGCGTAATTCCCCATTGTCCTCGAAAATGAGTATGTTCTTTTATCCATTTTCCCTTTATTAGGCGATACCGAACATCTGACTTGGCGCTATATATCCAGTTATCCAACCCTCTTATCAAACCATTAGGTTGATGCTCTACGTTGCCACCGACGGCATATTGACTATCCACCAAATATTTTTTTCCGACTTTATCATTTTGTATTTCTACATACCATAAATTAGGTGGTTCTGCAACAAGTAGCCCGTTGTTACAAAAACTAATGGCTCGGGGTAATATTAAGGAATCTAGAAAGACTTTTCTATTATCTATGCGACCATCTTTATTTGTATCTTCCAAAATGACAATGCTTCCACTCGAATTCATAGATTCTCCTGTGCCTGCGGTATCCGGCATATAACCCATCATTTCTACTGCCCAAATTCTTCCTTTTGCATCAAATTTGATAGCTGTAGGGGCTCTGACAAAAGGTTCTGCTGCTACCAACCGTACTTTTAAATTCTTATCTGCCAGTTGGAAGTGTGCTAAAGACTCTTTGGGAGTGAGTACCGGCAAACCGTTTCCTTCCGGTTTTTGATTACAGCTGTCAATTAAGAAGGGGAGGAGTGCCAGTACCGAAAATAGTTTAATAGAATGCTTCAATCTATTTATACGCAAAATGCTTATTTTAGAACTTTTATCTTAATGCTTCTAAAGGAAACGGTGTTTCCATGATCTTGCAGCAAGATATGACCTTTATTCCATAAACCAAAGTTATCCCAATCTTTATATTTGCTGATGGCAATAAGATGTTTAAAATGCTTGGATCCTTTTTCATAAGCCAAGGCTTTATACCCGTTAATCCAGTGTTCTACATGACCATTGGGGTTCACAATGATGCGACCATGATTCCATTCTCCTATGGGTTCTACATAAGGTGGTCTTGTAGCATCTAAATCATTCTTGGGAATGAGATCATAAAGTGATGCTACGGTGCGGTTACCATTTCGCCCTTTTTTAGCATCCGGATGGTTGGCATCATCCAAAACCTGATATTCCAGTCCGATACCGGACTTACCACCGGTGTCGTAGCTTTCTTTTACGAAATATTTTACCCCGCTATTAGCTCCCTTGGTTAATTTGAATTCAAATTGAAAAACAAAAGCACCGTATTGTTTTTTGGTCACAATATCCCCGCCTGAACCTTCCTGTCTGCCATTGGACTGATGAATGGTTAGTACGTTATTATCTGAGGACCATCCTGCGTCGGGAAAAGTTTCCATGTGGAGACCTCTCCAGTGATTTGAAATATCCTTTTCTTTTCCGTCCCATAACAATTGAAAGCCTTGTACTCGCTCTTGTCTGGAAAGATGATTGGGCATCAGGTTTACGACATAAGTGTCATCATAAGGACGGGGATGCAGACCATCTGTTTGAATACGAATATTTCGCCAACGAATTTCTTCTCCTGCTTCCTCTGTGTTATTGCCAATACTATGTACCTGCAGGGCAATAAAGCCTTTGTGGGTCATGTCATCCACCAAACTTGCCGCCGGCACCCCATTCACAAAAGTGCGTATGGTATTTCCTATGCATTCAATGCGATAATGATTCCATTGATTGTGCTTAAAGGCATCCTGTGCGTCCGGGTTATAGGTGAGGGGATAGAGCCAGCCACGTCTTGCTTCATCATAAATACCGCCACTCCATGCCCTGTCAGAAGGATCAATTTCTATCTGATAGCCATGCACGCGACCATCGTTGTAATCCGGTGTACTTTCGCTGCGTATTTGAATGCCGGAATTCATATGGTCATTTACTTTAAATTCCAGTTCCAAAATAAAATCACCGTATTTTTTATCGGTCACCATAAAGGAATTTGGGGTGTTAACAACCGTGGTTCCTACTATCTCTCCATCTTCAACGGAGTATTTTGCATGACCATTGAGTTGATGCCAACCATCCAGGTTCTTGCCATTAAATAATCTTGTCCAGTTGCCTTTATCTTCGCTTTGTGAAAATGCAGGTTTTAGCCCCATAGTCAGTAATATGGCGGCTATAAGTATTAATTTTATTTTCATTATTGAAGTTTTATTCTTTTATAATTAGGATTTGATATTTTAATTGCACCAAATTACACTTTAGGTTTCCAGCCTTTTTCATATTCTCTTGACCACATTTTATTGGCATCACGATCGCCTTTTATTTTTCCATTTTTATTATCTATATGTAAAGTGTGCCCGGTTTCCTGAGAGATATTTCCCAAATGGCAAAGCAATATACTTTTATGTGCTTCCAGCATAGGAGCATTAGGTTTCTCCTTTCCCCTAATAGATTGTGCAAAGTTATAAAAATGTTTAACAGTTAGGTTTCCTCCACCTATCGTATTGCTTGTGGCATTAGCGGTATGTCCACCTTCTTTTCTTTCTTTAACTACTTTATGGTCTTTATCATAAGCCACATAGCCACTTCTATCAACAATCATTGAGCCATTCGAACCACGGATAAGTGAACCGCGACCGCGGTTAAAAAATTGGAATGAGTTACAACTCAGTCCTTCCCAGCTAATCATTTTGTTGTCCTCATCTCCAAACTCATAACCTACCAACTGGGTATCATAAAATTCCCAGTCATCATCCCGGTATTCGTAGCGCCCTCCGGAAGAAGTCGCTTTAACAGGGTAATTTACCCCCAATGCCCATCGACAGAAATCTACCTCATGAATAGCATTGTTTCCTATTTCTCCGGTTCCCCAATTATGAAACCAATGCCAGTTATAATGGACAATATTATCTTTGTATTGTTTTCTTGGAGCAGGACCTTGCCATAATTCCCAATTCAAACGGTCAGGTACAGGTACGGGACGCCCAACACCTATAGATCCCCGGGCATTGGTGTACCAGGCTTTGCCATAATAGGCATTGCCAATTAATCCGTCTTTGATTAATTGTATAGCCTCAATAGAGGTTTGAGCCGAACGCTGTTGATCGCCCATTTGCATAACAATATCCGGATGCTTTTCCTGAATTTCCACCAACCATTCGCCCTCCTGAGGATTGTGAGAAAAGGGTTTTTCTACATAAACATGTTTTCCTGCATTGACGCCCATAATGGCCATTGGTGCATGCCAGTGCCCCGGCGTAGCGATACTGATGGCATCTACATCAGATTTCTCCACCAACTCACGTACATCTTCTATTGTCTTTACTGAGGATCCCGACATCTTTTTTGCCTTGGCTGCACGTTCCTTCAATACATCGCTATCCACATCACAGAGGTATTGCATGTTGGCATTAGGAAGTTGGTTTATCGCATCCATATGTGCCTGTCCTCTTCCGTGTAGTCCGATGATGCCGAATCTGATTCTTTCATTAGCACCAACAACGTTTCCATAGCTTTTGGCACTTAATCCTAAAGCTAATCCTGCCATGCCGACTCCGGTTGTTTTGAGAAAGGCTTTTCGAGAATAATTGTTGTTTTTCATAATAGTGATTTTCTGATGAGTAAAGATTGTCCGTCGTTTGGGGTGCACAAGGTACGATTCTGTTTTTTAAAATGCAAACGATTTCGTATAAAATTTAGTTCTGTTTTCTATTAGTTTTCCGGTAAGCTGGTCAATGGTTGTTCATTATTTGCTGCTCCATTATAGCCTATATTTTGATTAATATGTCCTTGCGTATTCCCATCAATAGCAGACTGTGGAATCGGCCATAAAACATGATATTCACTCATGGTATAAGTATCTCCGTGAATAGTAGTAACTCCTTTATTATAAAAATTATTTTTTTCCATTACTCTGTCATACCAAAAGTTATCTTTAGAAAAGTTGTCAAGACTATATGTGTTGTTATTGTAGGCGGTCTTTCCTGTCATGGCAAAAATATAGGCAATACGCGTTAGAACTACTTTACGTAACTCTTCATAATATAGTTCGCGAGCTCGTTCATCCAGAATGGTACCTATATTGACATCAGATGAACTAATTGGTTGTGCGTGCGCTCTCTTTCTGACTATGTTAATATCTTGTGCAGCTTTGGATAAATTTCCTTTCCAACAATAGGCTTCAGCTCGCAGCAGGTATGTTTCAGCAAGACGGTACACATACCAATCTCCATTACCTCCTCTTGGTTGTGACCTTATGTCATCCGGAACATATACCTTATAATGGGGCCATGCGAACCAATCCCTAATAGTATCAGAACAAAGAATGTTACCATCGTCATCATACAATTGCAGATGTTTTCCGTAATAAGGATCTTTTCCTTTTAATGAAGGGTTATTATAAACTAGATCTTCCATTGTCATCCAATTGCCGGGAGCGTGTCTTAAATCGCCGGAATCATTTTTCCATAATGAATTGGTACTGTACCAGGTAGGTCTGCAACGACCAACACCTCTCCCATATTCTGTACATAAATCATATTCCACTCCTACTTTATCTGTAGTACCAGAATGACCATTTGGCGTAACTATATTTTTATACCAGTTAGGGACGCATTGGCGCATAGATTGAATTCCTCCCCCTTCATTTCCATCAATATCCGGTTTGTCTATTACTAACATTATAGCTTCTGTATTAATTGCCAAATCTTTGTTTTGTACGCGATGAAGGTCCCATATTACATTCCTGGAAGGATCCTTTTTATCTATACCGAAACGATCAGTCATAAGATGATAAGATCCACCATCAATTATCTGAGTGGCGCTTTCTATTGCATCATCAAAATCTCCCAATGCCAAATTTATCTTTGTCAGTAAATGAAGACAAGCTCCCTTAGTCACTTCTCCCTTATCCACGTCATTACTTACCCATTCAGCAGCAAATTCCATATCTTTTTTTAATTTTTCCAGAATAACTTTCCTTTCTACAGACTGGAAGTCCAACTTAGGTTCTGAATATATTTTTCCTACCCAGGGAACATCGCCAAATTCATTGACTAAATTAAAATAACGATAAGCTCTCTGAAAATAGGCTGATCCTAAAATAGCATTCCGTTCTGCCATTTGATCCTGATCTGTAGAATCCCAATCCGGTTCATCGATATAAGTAATTACCGTATTCGCATATTTTATACCCTTATACCCCTCGGACCACCAATAACCAATGCGGTTGTGATCCACATCATTCAGTGGAGCATCCGGTGTAATTTGAAGATTCATATTTTGTGCCGGACCTGATTTGTCCGTTGTTCCCTCTACGGCTACATCTGAAAAAATAAGTTGTGTAATAATCGGGGCGCCATCACCATAAAATTGATGACGCATATTTCGTTCACATGCAACTAAAGCAGCTCTTAGTCCATCAGCCGTATTATATGTATTTTCAGGTGTATAAAAGGAAAGTGGTTTAGGCTTCAAATAATCTTTTTTACATCCTGCTAACAACCCAATGATTAATAAACAGGGAATAATGATTTTCTTTAAATATTTTAATGTCTGATTCATTTTTAATATTATTTAGAATTGATTCAGTTAAATTTTTAATCTAAAGTGATAAATTAAGACCAAAAGTGAAGGTTCTTGGTGTTGGTCCACTATTTTCCGGATCCCATAATACCCAATCGGGAGCATAGAATGCGGCATTTCTGACATTGAAATATAATCTCATGCTTTGTATATGCATTCTATTCAACATAGATTTTGGTAAAGCATAAGACAAACTTACGTTTGATAACCTGATAAAACTCTTTTTCCTATATACACTATAGCTTGCCCCTCCATCACTGGAATAGATTCTGGCATATTTAGTCGTTGGGTTTTCCGGAGTCCAATATGGAAAAGCATAAGCATTATTCCTGTCAGGTATTCCTTCTCGATTTTTAGCCTGGTTAAATGAGGATATATGACCCCAATAGGAATAGATTAAGAAAGACAAGTTAAATCGTTTAAAAAATGTAAAATCATTTCTTAATGTCCACCTGAAACGCGGTTTAGTATAACCTAAAAATTGTCGATCCTCGTTGGTATATTTCCCATCATTATTTACATCCTCCAGCTTAAAATCGCCAGGTTCTACACCGTATTTATCGGCCTGATCTGTTTCCCCCTTTTGATACACTCCAAGTACATTGATATCCCATACTGAATTTATAGCGTGTCCTATAAACCATTTATTAGTAATATCATCTGATTCTTTTTGACCTATTATTTCTCCATTATCATCTTTAATTGGTTCCATATCTCCATATAAATGAACAATTTCATTTCTGTTCAATGAAAAATCAAAAGAAGAACTCCAGGAGAAATTAGGCTGTTCTATATTGTGTGATTTTAAACTCAACTCGAAGCCCTTATTATCTACTTCTCCCAAATTTGTCCATATAAAATCAAAACCCATGACGTCCGGTAAATGACGTTGTACCAATAAATTGGTTGTTTTACTTCTATACACATCTATACTTCCATCGATGATATGATGAAGGATAGAAAAATCTATTCCAATATTTAACGAAGATGTTTTTTCCCATTTCAGGTTTGGGTTCGGCATATTATTGACATACAGCTGAGATACTTGCTCTACGCTACCTTCTGTATTTACATGTAAATATTTTCCGGTTTGGAGATAGGCCAATGAAATATATCTACCAATATCTCTATTCCCATTAACTCCATAAGATAACCTGAGTTTACCAAAATCTAACCAATTTGCTTCAAAAAAAGGTTCTTCAGTAAAGACCCATCCAAATGCTGCCGAAGGAAAAGTGCCCCAGGGATATTTTTGTCCAAATGCCGAATATCCATCACGGCGGACAGATAATGTGGTCATGTAGCGGTCTTTTAATGAATAAAATACACGTCCCATCAGTGCAGCTCCTGTGCTATATTGATCATCACTACCCATTACAGGGTTAATTCCCGAGCCAATATTATGATAGCCTAAATCATCATTAGGATCAAAGCCGCTATTATTCATTGTATTTTTCCAATATTGATATTTTTCTGCATTCGCCAACAGGGTAACATCAAAATGGTGTATTTTGTTAAAAGTTTTGCTCCAGCTAAGGATGTTATCTATCTGCCATTGATAAATAAAATGTTGTTCTCTCGTTGCTATTCCTCCTTTCTCTGCAGCATCTGATCCTTCATATTTTGATGATTGATGATTATAATACCTGTACCACTCAAATCGAGGCGTGAAATTGACCCTGTATTTAATTCCAAAAGGCAATTTTAATTCACCATAAATAATTGTATTTAAGGTATAATATTTTTTTAATCTATCCGTATATTTAGGTCCTGATAAAGGATTGTGTGATCCGCCTCCGGGATCATCCTGTGGGCTGTATCTATAATCAGTTGAATCATCATTGTACATAGAGCCGTAAGGCGAGTTTCTGAGCATCAAAGTCCAATCCACAGGTACTGCACTTTCATCCCTGTCTGCAAACTGTGTATTGATACCTACTTTCAGATAATCGGTTACCTCCCCTTCTAATTTTAGTCTGCTTTGTATTGTTGTATATTCATCTCCTACAACGAGTCCTTCATTATGTTTATATCCCCCTGACCAATAATAATTAAACCGATCTGAGGCACCGGATAAACTGATAGTGTAATTTTGCTGAATACCATTTTGGAATACCATATCGTACCAATCAATAGTTTTCCCAAGTTTATAATCTTTTATTTCAATCGGATTAAAGTTTAAACGATTGAGCCATACATTAACAGGATCTCCACTTGACGCGTCGTAAGCCAACCATTCATCTGTGGAAATATCCGATGGTAATTTTCGAGGGTCATTAAATTGATAAGGTTTTTGATTAAATCCATGAATGCTATTTTCTACATCTGTACGCCAATCTATAAATTCTTTGCCTTGATAAATAGGTTCATTAACTTCCATTGTGGCCACAGAAACATTTGCGTTAAAATTAATGACGGGTTTTCCTTCTTTCCCTTTTTTTGTTGTGATTGCAATAACCCCATTTGCTGCTTTTGCTCCATAAACAGCAGCTGCACTTGCATCTTTTAGAACATCAATTGATTTGATGTCATAAGGGTTTATGTCTGACAACGCACCATAATATATTACACCATCAACTACCATTAATGGCTCGGAACCTGCATTCAAAGTATTATCACCTCTTATTTGGAAACCTCCTGTTCGATGTGCTCCGGTACTAAAGCCGACCGACAGCCCCGGCACGTTCGCTCTTAATAGATCTTGTACAGAAGTAGGACTCTCACTTTGTAATTCAGTTACATCTACGGAAGATATTGATCCGGTAAGATCTTTTTTCTTTGCAGTACCGTAGCCAATTACAACGAGTTGGTTAAGTTCTTTGACGTTAGCAGACATCGTGATGTTAATTGTTTCTCTTCCCTTAACCGCAATCGTTTGCGTTTCAAAACCAACAAATGAAAAAATAAGGCTATCCGTTGGGGAAACATTGTCAAGTTTATATTTTCCGGAAGCATCCGTAACTGTTCCGTTAGTGGTTCCGAGTACATTGACTGTAACACCAGGGGTCGGGTGATTATCCGATGTGGATGTGACTTTTCCCTGCACTGTGATTATTTGGGCAAATACCGTTTCCTGAACAAATAAAAGAAGTAAGCCACATAGCAATAATGCCGCTTTAAAAGTTTTACATTTCATAAAATATTAATTTTAAAATCAGAACCATTTTTCTTAAATGATTTTTTATCGCGGCCAATGTACAAAACTTTTTTTTAGAATGCAAACGATTTCGTTAATTTTGATTTTTATTGCTATGCTGGTCAACCTAACCTGTCAAACATCGGTTGACCAGAAAATTCTTAAATTTGAAAGAAGAGTGGGAAGTAGAAACTCATCGAGAATTATATTCAATTCTATAAATTTATCAATAGCCCTGGTTTTGTTCATATCCATCTTTTGTTCGGTCTATTTGCTCTTGAGGAATGGGTCGGAGGAGATGGTATGGTTGAATATTGGTCGCAGCATCAGGGTTATGAGCTCGCACTCTCTCAACAAGTGTATGGGTGCGTTTTAATGTAAACCAACGGTGCATCTCACCTACCAACTCCCGGGCGCGTTCATCTAATATAAAATCAAGATTTACATCTGAAGATGAAATTTCCATAGCACTTTCCTGGCCTGGTTTGGCTGCTCTCTTCCGCACTGCATTAAGGGCGTCAGCTGCTTTTGCTTTATTGCCCGCTTTAAAATAGGCTTCTGCGGCTATCAAATAAGTTCCTGCTAACCTCATAACGAAAAAATCTCTCGATCCCTCTGTTTGATTTGTTGTCGCACGAGTCGGATCTAAAACTTTAGTAAGTGAAGGGTACAATTTCCTTGTATAATCACTAGGTTCAATAATCATATAAGGTTTGCTATTTTCAAATTGCGTAGATACTTCATGGCCGGGCAGGTAAATAGCAGTATCTCCAAGATTCACTCCGGCAGGAGCGGTAGCTTCATTATTGCAATAAAAAACACGCTTAAAGTCAGCATTCCATCTTACATCAATCACCCTGTCCCATAATCCCAATAAAAACTTAGTGGGTTTATATCTTTTAAAGGGTCGCCCGTTTTCAATGTCTCGTTGCATTCCCGGGAGTATGTCATAACTCATTAAAAACCACAGATGAGCAGAATTGCCACCGCCATCCAGCAAAAGATCCTGGGTATATTGAACGGCCCAAATGATTTCTTTATTTTTCTGATTATCCATATCGAAAACATCTTTATAATTGTCAAGCAAATTGAAATCATAATCATGGATAACCGATTCGGCGAGCGTTGCTGCCTTTGAGAAGTCATCCGATTCGGCGAAATCTGTATATCCCCGTGTTAATAATACTTTTGCAAGCAGCATTTGCGCAGCAGGCTTGGTTGCCCTTCCATAATCACTTTGCGTAGCCGGCAAATTTTCTATCGCAAATTGCAAATCTGGAATGATGGCTTTATTATAAATTTCCTTAACCGGGGAACGGGTAGCTGTAATCTGTACGCCTTGTGAAGGCTTCAAAGACAGCGTTACAGGCCCAAACTGCCTAACCAAATTAAAATAAAACACCGCTCTCAAAAAATGAGCTTCTGCAATACGGATTGTCTTAGTATCTTCAGAGACGCCCGGTATATCATCTTCAGAGGTGGCTATCATTGCATTCGCCTGGTTTATCCCTTCATAACAATTTTGCCAATAGTATCTGAAAAGATCGCGACTCGCATTCAATTGCTCTGTATAAGCCTGAATGCCTTTGAACCGGCCATCTGATCCATGCGTATAAATATCAGTGCCCGAAACAGTTAACGCTGTAGACGCCTCACCGAGATCTCCATGGCCATGATATTGACTGCCGGGGTACAACGGTCGTAAATAAGCATAAGTGGCATTGATTCCCGCTTCAAAACCTTCGGCTGTAGAATAATAGGAACTTGTCGGGCTTGTAGTCAGATCCTCTTGTAAAAAATTTTTACAGGAAGGCATCAGGAATAAACCGAATAAAACAGCTATACAAAATATTAATTTATTCATAATAATATACCTTTTTTTAATTAAAAGCTAACATTAAGTCCAACTAAATAGGCTCGGGGAGTAGGAATGGTTCCTCTTATATTTCCACTCATGGAGGGATCCTTCACCTTGTATGGCGAAAACACATACGCATTTTCCACACTTGTATAAATTCTAATTTTCTCAATTCCCCAACTATTTAAAACATTCTCTGGAAGGTTATAACCAAGCGTTATATTCTGAATCTTTAAATAGTCTCTGCTAAAGATATTCATCGAGGAGGAATAAAGCGGTCTTTCCTGATTTATATTTGGACGGGGATAAGCATTCGTTGGATTTTCAGGAGTCCAATAATCAACATTCAAATTGTTGTACCTTCCCATGAGGGTATTATAACCTGTGTGAAAATCACTTCTTAGCAATCCGCCTACACGGGCATTTACCATAATAGATAAATCAAATCCTTTATAACCAAAATTATTGGTCAGTCCCATTACCCAGTCGGGTTCAGGGGCGCCAAGAATAACCCTGTCATCTCCATTGATCTGCCCATCATTGTTTTGATCTTTTACTTTTATATCTCCGGGAACTTCGCCATATTTGGCAGCCTCAGCAACTTCATCTTTTTGCCATATCCCTATCTTTTTATAATCATAGAAAACGTTAATAGGGTATCCAATAAACCAACCATTTCCAATATCGTCCTGAGTGGTGTTGAATAATCTGAGAATTTCTTCTTTATAATGTGACCAGGTTAAATTGGTGGACCAGGAGAAATCGGTTCTGCCGGTGCGCTCAAAATTAATTGTTTTAACAGCTACTTCAATCCCGGTATTTTTTGTTTTCCCAATGTTTTGCAATACCCTGTCATAACCGGAAGTATAAGGCAACTGTCTGCTTAAAAGCAAATCTTTGGTATGCGCACTATAATAATCTAAAGAACCTGAAATACGGTTATTAAAAAGGCAAAAATACAATCCGATGTCAAAAGTTGCCGTTCTTTCCCATCCCAAACCGGGGTTAGCAATATTGGCAAGCCGATATCCATAGGCAGGGCTATTACCTCCCCAAGTATAAGTGGTTCTTTCCAGCGAGCCTTGTGTTTGATATGGATCTATTGATGTATTGCCCACGACTCCATAACTAGCACGTAATTTCAGGTTACGTACAAAATCGTAGTTCTTCATAAAAGATTCGTTTGCTATTCTCCAGCCCATGGATACGCCGGGGAAAAAACTCCATTTATTACCCGGCGATAAACGCGAGGACCCGTCTGCTCTCCCGCTCAATTGAAACATGTATTTTCCTTTGTAGTTATAGCTTATCCTTCCTAAGAATGAAGCCAGTTGCCATTCGCTTAAATCACTATTCACACTATTAATAACCGAAGCCGTACCAAGATTATTGAATTTTTGAGAGCCGAAAGGCAATCCTCTTACATGTATGTCGCTGTTTTCGTAATGATAACGTTCTATACTTTGCAATACCAAGACTTTTAAATGATGATTATCTTTCCCAAAAGAGGTATTGTAATTCAGACTATTTTGCAATACATAGTCAAAAGTATGTCTATTATATTTTCTAGCGGTAGGAGCAGCTCCTCTCTGATGAGTTGTCATGCTGCCTGTAAATCCTCCGGTTCTTGTGTTCGTAATGCTTGGCGCAAAATCTATCTTGTAAGTCAGGTTATCCAATAAATCATATTGTGCATAGGCAGTAGCGAAAAATTTATTATATCTCCTTTGGTTTAATATGGCTCCGGGTTTTAAATCAAAAAGTGGATTTGAACGTAAACCATCACTAATCGGTAAAAAAATCAAATTCCCATCTTCATCGTAAGGCTTACCAAGCGGGCTGTCAAGCAAGGCCTCTCCTAAAGGGTTGGTATTATAGTCCTTATTATATCTGGAAAGAGAACTGGTAACCCCTATATTCAATTTATCTCCAATCTGATGATTTATATTAATCCTTAATGCATACCTTTTAAAGCTATTAGTCGGAATTAATGCCTTTTCTCGCAGGTAATTTCCCGAGATAAAGAACTGTGTATTTTCATTTCCTCCGCTAACACTCAAATGATGATTTTGACGATTCCCTCTGTGTAAAACCAATCCCGGCCAATCAGTAGAAACTCCTTGTTGAAGACCCTGATATTCTTTAGGTTTTAATGCATCTTCGTAAGATGGTAATTTACCCTTCCAGGTGTACACAATATTCCCATTTTTAATCATCTGACGGCTCGCTTCTCTTTTTAACGCGGCAAATTGCTCACCATTCATCATATCAGGTCTTCGCATAGGCTCCGTAATTCCATAATACATATCATAAGATACTTTTGTTGGATGATTCCCCCCGCTTTTTGGTGTTACTAATATCACGCCATTTGCCCCCCGGGAACCATATACTGCGGTCGCAGATGCGTCCTTCAGCACATTAATAGACTTAATATTTTGTGTACTAATGGCGGATAAACTGCCATTAAACGGCATACCATCAACCACAATCAACGGCTCATTACTCGCTGTTAATGAACGGTGTCCTCTTATCGTAATGCTCATATCCTCACCCGGCTGCCCTCCGGATTGCTGAATATTTACACCGGCAATTTGTCCTACTAATGCCTTTCCTACATTAGCTACAGGCTGTGCACTTACATGCTCCATATCCGCAGTAGCGATAGAAGCAGTTACATTTTTCCGTTGCTGCGTTC
The DNA here is from genome assembly GCA_964558275.1 of uncultured Chitinophagaceae bacterium. Classification (GTDB taxonomy): domain Bacteria; phylum Bacteroidota; class Bacteroidia; order Chitinophagales; family Chitinophagaceae; genus FW021-bin31. The sequence goes on along the minus strand of CAZLDH010000047.1, from coordinate 4,134 downwards.
CATATCCAATAACAACCACCTGATTAAGTTTGGAAATATTTGATTCCAGTACTACATTAATTTGGCTCCTGCCATCTACTGCAATAGTTTTTGTACGAAACCCAATAAAAGAAATTACCAAGCTGTCTTTAGGAGAAACATTTGTAAGTTTATAGGATCCGGAAGCATCTGAAACCGTTCCGGTAGAAGTCCCCTGTATGCTAATTGTTGCACCTATAACAGGTTCCTTTGCTTGGATAGCTGTTATTTTTCCATGTACAGTGATTGATTGCGCAAACGTTGTTTCCGGAAAGAAAAATAACAACATAATGAATAGCAAAAATGCTATATTAATAACTTTCTGTTTCATATAATATAAATTTAATACTTTGTAATATTTCAATCGTTTATATCTCTATCCTCCAAAATCTCTATTCCTAACTTTTGCTGTCAAATACAAAAGAACTTTACAAACGCAATCGTTTGAATAACCTTAAATAGAGTTTGGTCAATATTTATCGTTTTTGAGCAGACCTTAATAGAGGGTGCTCAAAAACTTGCTATTCATAAAAAATGTCGCCTCTACGGACAGGTATCTTGGAATGTTCTCGCCATATGATGGTACAACTTACTGACATTAAATCCTTTTTACCTTACATTTTAATCCTAATTTTTCCAAAGAGGTATTAACATAATGAACAAAAACCTTTTAGCAAAACAAGAAATCCTACCTCTTGAAATAGGGCAATTTATGTTAGAGGTAATTTATAATGCAATCGCTTGCATGAATTTTCGTGCTCAAAGTATAAAAAGTTTTTTATACAAACAAATGTTATTTATTTTTATATCACCTATTTTTCACTAACCGCCTTATATAATTCTGCCCCTGCCAATAGTACCGGTCCGAATACGTGGGAATCTTCTGTGGGGTGTGGGCGATTGTAATAAAAAGCAATGTCATCATGGATACCCGTACCGATACAAACATCTTCCACAGCTCCTCTTGCATTAATTTTAGATGTCAGACCCCGCCAGCCATTTTTAGCTATAGACAGATATCTTTCAGGGATCCAACCTTCGTTTACAGCCTTTGCAATGGAATAGACAAACATCGCCGTGCAGGAAGTTTCCAAATACGAATCCGGTTTATCCAATAGTTGATGCCACAAACCCGAAGGATCCTGATAGCGAGAAACACCAACGATTTGTCGTAATAATAAATGAATAAGATTCTCTCGTCCGGGATAATTGTCAGGAAGATTATTTAATAGTGCGACCTGTGCAAACATCAGCCAACCATTCGCCCGGCCCCAATGTGCCACGCCATTCATATGTACATCCGTGTACCAGCAATGAAAAAACAATCCTGTTCGTTCATCGTAAAGGTGTTTATTGAAATTTTCAACCTGTTTGATGGCGAAATCAAAATATCGTTTGTCATGCGCAAAATTCCCCATTCGAGCCAACATAGAACCTCCCATATAAAGATCATCCCCCCATATAGTCATCTTCCTAGGCCAGGGTCTGCAAAAAGTACCATCGCTTAACGTATCTTCTCCGCCGTTCAAAATATGATGGCCTACCTGGTTAATATACTGCAGGAATTCCTTCTTAATCTTAGGATCCATATTTGCAGAATCTGCCTTATACACATCTACAAGTCCTGCTGCCATGGCGCCGCAATCATCCAGGGAATGCATTCTAAAAAGTGTGCGATACTCCACATGATGGTTGCCGCTTTCATATTTTTTCCTAAAATAATCCAGATTTTTAAAAATAAATGTATAATTATGCGATGCATAATCAATGTATTTCGGTTCATGAAAAACTTTTCCTGCATAGACCATTCCGGTAGCCATTACACCATAAGGATAATACCAGGTCGTGTAGGGATCCAATGATTTAATGTCTGCTGAATCGGGTATTTCTTCCGTGTCGGAGTAATGTTCACCAGTTTTCTTATTGACAAAACCATAAGACGTATTTTGAATAATAAGGTCGGCTACATTATCAACAACGGCCTTTATCTCGCTTGCCGATTGGGCATTGCTATGCAATGAAGAAAAGAGGCATAGTATTCCCAGAGTATATGCGGCTACTTTTTTTAATTGTTTTTTGGTGGTTTTCATTTTTTGTTTTTTTTTATTAGATAAGACATCCAAATTTATTATATCTCCTTTAAATAATAAATTCTATTTTTGTTTTGCGTCATTGTTAGACAGGAACGACTGAAGCAATCTCATTGTGGCTGCATGGGTTGTTTGAGTGAGATTGATTCGCTTACAATGAGGCTATACATTGAACTGTGTAACAACTGCTATACTTGGCTCGTTATTCCTTTATTCATATCGTTTCATTTCTCCATCTCAACAAACAGTTACCGATTAAAACTCCCCGGAAGGCGCCTCTATTTTTTCATTTATTTTAACTGGCGTTCCAAAATCGGGTGTCCCGTCTGCATTCCAGGTAAATTTCTGCATACGTGCCTTTCTTCTACCACTGCCATTATTGGGTTCACTTCTGGCATGATATAATATCCAGTTTTCTGTACCGTCTCTTGAAGTAAAGAAACTGCAATGTCCGGTACCGTATGCGCCTTCAGCATGTTCAAAAACCGGTTGCGGATGCTTTATCCAATCTGCAGGATTAAGTGGGTTGCCTCCGTCCCGTAGGCTCAACATTCCCAGACAATAGTCATCTGTCCAATATCCGCTTCCGGAATAAATGAGAAACACGCGTCCGTCTTTATTCTTTAATATCTCAGGACCTTCATTGATTGCAGATCCATGTTGTTCCCAACTATACTGTGGTGAGGAAATCTTAATCCGATTTCCCGACAAGGTATAAGGATTACTCATAGAAGCAATGTACAGATCCTGTGGTGCAACTCCATTTGTTTTTCCTGACCAAACCATATAAAGCTGTCCATTATATTTCAATATCGTTCCATCAATAGCCCAGTTATTAGAAGGCTCCTGCAATTCTCCTTTAAACTCCCAAGTGCCTTGTAACGGATCAGGAGAATCGTTTTCTATTACATACATGCGATGATTCACATCATGCCCATCATCTGCAGCAAAATATACGTACCACTTACCATCAATAAAATGCAACTCAGGAGCCCACAAGTCTTTTGAATGAGCAGTGCCTTTTTCCGGTCGCCACACTTCAATGGGCTCAGCATCTCTCAATTGAGACATTTTTTTTGTCGCATACAAGGTAATTCCTCCTCCCTGTGTATAAGTAAAATAATACATACCGTCTTTGTATATCACCCAGGGGTCAGCACCCCGATCTAATATAGGATTAGTAAAAGTGCTCCATTTTTCAGAAGAAGTATAGGCTGCATAAAAGGTGTCTATTGCCGCCGGTACAGGCTTGTACATGGTCCTGTAATCAAAATAAGTACCGGGCTTATATTGCGGTAAAACAATGCTATCTTCATCGGGCCGGACAAAGAGGTGTACTGTATCTCCGGATACATTCAGATATCTTATTTCCGTGCCCAGCGCATTCTGTTCCGGTTGTTGCCAAGCAATCTCTACGGCGCCTGTATCATAAATAGCATCTTGCACACTCCTTGAGGTAAGAGAACGGATGTACCTGTCACTATAAACATGTGTAACAATTTTGACTCGGGAAGAAGCATGTCCCTCACTGTCGTACAGATATATGCTAAATGAATAGTTACCTCCTTCCAAATTGGTAAAAATAACACTCATGCTTCCTGAACCATCGTAAAGAACAGCTATTGAATCGCCGTTATCGCAGACGACTACTGCCTTTTTAACAGCCGGATCCTTTACATCCCAAGACAATTTCATACGGTTCAAACCAGGATATGCATTTATAGAATCCGCTGCAGTTATGTTTACCGCAGGTTTTGTGGCGTTTCCATCATCTTTTTTGCAAGAATAAAATGCCGTTATCGACAAGATCAAAGTTAAACTGTAAATGATGTGTTTGGTCTTAAAATATTGCATATTGAATTATATTTCATGAGTGGTTAACAGTAATTATAGGATTGATTTCCGTATTAAAAAATATATTATTTTGTTACGGTACTATGCTTGAGCCTCTTCTTCGCCCACTTTGGTTCAGGAAATTTTCTCATAACGCCGTAGCGTCTGTAACTTTCCCAAATATCAGGCATTT
>CAZLDH010000046.1:0-18963 GCA_964558275.1 uncultured Chitinophagaceae bacterium | reverse complement strand
TTAGAATTAAATTTCAATTACAATTATAATTGGAATAATTATAGCAGACCTACTAGAGAAAGACCTTTTGATGTCTTACAAGGGAACAAATTAAGAAAAGTGACCGAAGGGAAAAATACTTATTCGGAATATCGGGATAATACCTATTATCAGGCCTATAATGGATATGCTTCCTATTCTTTAAACATAGGCAGTAGTAAAAAGCATTATTTCAAATTAATGGTTGGTTTCAACCAAGAAGTATCTAAACATGATCACATCTCATCTGAAATGCAGGATTTATTAAGTTCATTAATATCTAATTACTCAGTAGGGACAGAAATGTTTGATATTAGTGGTTCTACTGAAGATTGGGGACTTTTGGGATACTTTGGAAGATTCAATTATAATTATGATGAAAAGTATTTGTTAGAGATTAATGCACGTTATGATGCGTCTTCTCGATTTCCTAAGGGGGATCGATGGGGCTTATTCCCTTCAATTGGTGTTGGTTGGAGGATAAACGAAGAAAATTTTTGGAAGAATTCTTCAATACAAAACATAATATCCTCTGTGAAACTAAGAGGAACTTATGGGTCACTAGGAAATCAAACAATTCCTACTAGTACCTTTTTGAATTTAATAGGATTGGGTAAAAAAGATTGGCTAGTGAAAGGAGAAAGAATAAACTATGCTAGAATTCCCACCCCTCTTCCAGTTAGTGTGAATTGGGAAAAAATCACTTCAACAAATATTGGGTTAGATGTTGGATTTATGAAAAATAAACTTTTAGCAACTTTTGATTGGTATCAAAGAAAAACCATGAATATGTATCTCCCTGGACAACCTCTGCCAGCAGTATTTGGAGCTTCTGAACCAAAGACAAATTATGCAGCGTTAAGGAATAGAGGGTTTGAGTTGGAGATTGAATATAATAATTCTTTTAATGTATATGGTTCTCCTTTCACACTTAGAGTTTCAGCTAATATTTCTAACTTTAAAAGTATAATAACTAGATATAAGAACCCTGATGGTCTGTTAAGTTCTTTCTATGAAGGAGAAGTTCTTGGTACATTATGGGGGTATCATCAGGATGGATTATTTAAGAGTGATAAGGCAGCCAAACAATTTGAGAATAAATTTAGCAATCCTTCTCTTGCTGCTAATCTTGATGTGGTGTATCATGAAATATTAAAATCAAATGGAGAATGGGGGCATTTAAGAGCAGGTGATCCTAAGTTTATTGATCTTAATGGAGATGGTAAAATTGATAATGGAGCAAATACCCTAAGTAATCATGGAGACTTGAAAAAAATTGGAAATGCTATGCCTAAGTTTCCATTTGGATTTAGTATTAATGGAAATTGGAAAGGCTTTGATTTGACAATAATTGGTCAGGGAATTGGACATCAAGATTGGTATCCCGGGAGTCAAATGTATTGGGGAACATTTTCGCGACCTTATGCGGCCTATCTTAGAAAGGATTTATATGATCATGTTTGGAATCCTGATATTTCTGCAGAAGAAAACGTAAGCGCTGGTAATATTTTTTCTCAAATATATAGAGGGTATGTTTCTTACCATGGAGTGGAGAGAATGAATGATTTCTATTTACAAAATTTAGGTTATTTTAGATTAAAGAATCTTACTATTGGTTACACCTTACCACAACAATGGACAAAGAAGGTTTATATCCAGAAACTAAGGGTATTTATTAGTGGTGAAAATATTTGGACTATAAGGTTTGGTAATCTAACAAAATATATAGATCCGGAAATTGCCGGTGCTCATATTGACTATTCTGATCCTTCTAAAGCTACTAATCAGGGCGACGTCGATCATTTTTATTATCCGCAATTTGAAACCTTTGCTGCTGGGATTCAAGTTCAGTTTTAGTGGATGTAGTTTATATTATAAAGTTTAATATGTTTTTGAAAAGATTTTTAAATAATGATTATTATGAAAAAGACTGATTTTATTTTGATTTTATTTATACTAGTATTTACATTGGGAGGATGTAAAGAAGTACTAGATCAACCCCCAAGAGATGCTTTAAGTGAGGATGCTTTTTTTAATGATGCTAATGATTTAAAATTAGCTGTGAATGATTTCTACTCTATTTTACCGACGTATAAACTTTATATAAATGATCAAGCTTCAGATAATGCAGTTCCAAATACTTTAGCTAGCAGAATTAATGGTTCAAGACGGACTCCTACGGCTAAGGGTAGCGGGGGATGGAGTTGGGACAAGCTAAGAGAAATTAATTGGGTTATTAAAAATGCGAGTAAAGTTAAAGATGAAGTCGGGAGAAAAAAATATGTAGGTATTGCTAAGTTCTTTAGGGCATATTTTTATTTTAAAAAAGTGAAACATTTTGGAGGGGTACCATGGTATGGTAAAGTAATTAAACCGAATGATACGTCTTTGTTATACAAAGCACGAGATTCTAGAATTCTTATAATGGATTCTATTATGGCTGATTTGGATTACGCTATTCAGAATATACCGGCAGAGAAAAAGCTCTATAGAATTACTAAATATACTGCTCTTATTCTAAAGGCTGAAGTAGCTTTGTTTGAAGGGACTTTTAGGAAATATCATAATTTAGGTGATTATAAAGGCATATTACAACAGAGTGCAAGTGCTGCAAAAACTTTAATTGAATCTGGTGCTTACTCTTTATATAAAAAAGGTGGACCAGAGAAATCCTATTATAATTTATTTCAATTAAATAATCAGGATCCTACAGAGACTATTTTAGCCCGTGGGTATTTAAAAGGGGTCGTTAAATCTAATGTGAGTTATTATTATGTTGCCCCAACATTAGGCTCATTAGGTTTTACTCAAGATTTTATAAATAGTTATTTAATGAAAGACGGGAGTCGATTTACAGATCACCCTGGATACAAAACAGCTGGTTTTTACGAAGTGTTTCAAAATAGAGACCCTCGATTAAAACAGACAGTTCAATCTCCTGATTACGTAGTTCCGGGAGACAATAAACCTATGGAAATTGATTTTCTTAGTACTACTACCGGATATAGAGTTATAAAAGCTTTAGAACCTAGGTCGAATTGGTGTTCCTCCTGTTCTTTTCATGATATTATACTTTGGCGTTATGGGGAGGCTTTGTTGATTTATGCCGAAGCTAAGGCTGAATTGGGAACGATTACGCAACAAGATTTGGATATATCAATTAATAAACTCAGAGATAGGGTCGGAATGCCCCATCTAAGCTTAGCCTATGCCAATGCTCATCCAGATTCTTACCTTGAAAATTTATATAAAAATGTGGATAAAGGACCAAATGAAGGAGTAATTCTTGAAATAAGACGTGAACGAAGGATAGAATTGGCTATGGAAGGTCGTCGCTATTGGGATTTAATGAGATGGAAAGAAGGAGATATAATAAACAGAGTGCCATTTGTTGGAGTATATTTCAATGGTTTAGGTAGTTATGACTTTAGAAATGATGGGTCTCCAGATGTTTATTTATATAGGAAGAGTGAAGGTGGGAGTGCTGCTGATGCTCCTGCATCAGTAACTTCTACTATTAATATAGATGACAAGGTTCTTAGAGATCCCATTACTGGTACGATAGGTGGTGATAAGGGACGTCTATATCCATTACCTGGCGAACAACACTTTAATCCAGATAGGGATTATTTCTATCCTATACCTCTTCAAGATCTAGTGTTGAACCCTAACTTGGAACAAAATCCTGGTTGGGATACGCCATAATGTGTAAAATAAAAAGTTTTTATGAGTACACGGAAAGAATTTATCCAACAAATGTTGATGTTGTCAGGAGCAGCAGGAGCTTCTTGGACAGTGCCTGAATCCTTGAAACGTGCGATGAAAATTAACCCGGAACCGGGAAGTACCTATATGGATGCGGAACATGTGGTTATTCTTATGCAGGAAAATCGTTCTTTTGATCATTGTTTTGGAACATTGCAAGGAGTAAGAGGGTTTAATGATCCACGTGCCATCATTCAACCTAATGGAAATTCGGTTTGGTTGCAATCTGGAAAAGAGGGACATACGTATGCACCTTTTCGTTTTGATATTAAAGATACAAAGATTACCTGGATGGGTTCTATTCCACATAGCCGTCATAGCCAGATAGATGCCTGGAATCAGAGTAAACAGAACGGATGGATTGATGCCAAGCGCTCTCATCATAAAAAGTATGCGGACATTCCATTGACGATGGGGCATTATACCAGAGAGGATTTACCTTTTAATTATGCAATGGCCGATGCTTTTACTATTTGTGATCATAATTTTTGCTCACTTCTAAGTCTTACCCGACCAAATCGGTTATTCCTTTTTTCAGGCACGAATCGTAGTCAAAAGAGTGGAGATGTGAAAGCAGTTCTTGAGAATAAGGGGCACTATGATTGGAAAACCATGCCTGAATGGTTAGAGGATAACGAGGTTTCCTGGAAGATTTATCAAAATGATATTTCTAAAGGGGGAGGTCTGACCGGCGAACAGCGTCGATGGTTGGCTAATTTGGGCCCCTCTACAAATACCATGGAAGTCTTTTCTCAATATAACGTGGAATTTTATCCCCGTTATATCCAGAGCTTAAAGAATCAGATTAAAACGCTGCCCGGGGAAATTAAAAAGTTGGAAGATACACTTGCTTCCCTTCATTCAGACAGCAAAAAATATAAAAAGACCCAACGCGCTATTGCTAAGAAGAAGCAAGTACTCGATGATGCCAGAAAAGGCGTAAAAAGATGGAGTCCGGAGGAATTCGATAAGCTCCCACAAAGGCAAAAGAACCTATATAATAAGGCTTTTACTACGAATAAAGGAGATCCTGATTATCGTAGTTTGACCGAATTGAAATACGAACATAAAGGAAAAGAAGATACTTTGCATGTCCCCAAAGGAGATATGTTTTATCAGTTTCGTAAAGATGTAGAAAGTGGTCAATTACCTACTGTTTCCTGGATGATACCTTCCGCCCGATTCTCTGACCATCCATCTCAACCCTGGTATGGCTCTTGGTTTACCTCAGAAATTCTGGATATTCTGACCAAAAATCCGGAAGTATGGAAAAAGACCATATTCATTTTGACATATGATGAAAATGATGGCTATTTTGATCATATTCCTCCTTTTACGGCACCTGATCCTGCTGATAAACGGACAGGTCAATGTTCTGATGGTATCAATATCAGTGGCGTGGAATATACTTATAGAGAACAACGGATTCGGAATGGAATTCGTAAAAAAAATGCACGTGGAGGTCCCCAGGGACTGGGATTTCGTGTGCCTATGATTGTAGCTTCTCCCTGGAGCCGCGGGGGGCGGGTTTGTTCGCAGGTGTTTGACCAGACCTCTACTTTACAGTTTTTGGAACACTTTATTAACAATAAATTTGATAAACAGTTGCAGGTGACGAACCTGAGCAACTGGCGTCGTACGGTTTGTGGAGATTTAACCTCTGTTTTTAAAAAATATAAACAGGGGAAAGAGCATTCGTTGGAATTCTTAGATATGGATGATTACGTTAAGAAAATTTATGGAGCGAAGTTTAAAGAAATACCATCTGATTATAAAAGCTTGTCGACAAAGGAAATTCAAGCAATTAATAAAAATCCGGAGTCCTTATCTTTTATGTCACAACAGGAGTCAGGGGTTCGTTCTTCATGCGGGTTGCCTTATGAACTTTATGCAGGTGGACGATTTTCAAAAGATAAAAAGAGGGTGGAATTGACGATGAAAGTAGGCAATAAAGTATTTGGGAGTCGTTCATCGGGTGCTCCTTTTAAAGTGTATGCTCCGGATGAATATGTAACATTGGAGAGTGAAAAGAAACAGGAACAAAGGTATGAGAGAACACGAGCGTGGGATTATGCTGTAACTGCCGGAGATGAAATCGTGGATACATTTCCTTTATCTCATTTTAAAGGAGGCAGTTATCATTTATGTGTGTATGGCCCCAATGGTTTCTTCCGAGAAGTCCAAGGAGATGAAAATGATCCGAAACTACAAGTAGAAACTGACTATGAACGATCCCGAATTTTACGGAAAGTATTGACAGGAAATATAGTTTTAGCGTGTACTAATGAAGATAACAATAAAGAAATAGAGATTACGATTACAGATCGTTCATACAAGAATCCTCCTCTGAAAAGAGCTATCCCTGCGGGAGAAAGTATGCCTATAGTTTTAAAGTTAAAAAAGACCTCCGGATGGTATGATTTTGAGATAAGTGTGAAAGGAAAGAAGAATTATAGTCAACGATTTGCAGGGCATGTGGAAACGGGAAAAGAAAGTACCAGTGATCCATTGATGGGAAGAGAAATCGGATAGGATTAAACAGTATAGTTCCATAATTAAAAAGTGACTCGTTCTGAAAAAAAGCCATTGATTTATAATATGCCTTATGATAGTGTAGCAGAATATGATTGTGGAAGTAAACCCTATCCTGATTATCCCACTTTGTATTCCAAATTAAAATAAAAAAATATAAATCGATGAAAAAAATTCTAATTGTTCTGGCATTATTTCTATTCGCCCAACCGACATTTTCGCAAAATATACAATGGCGGAATCCTGAGACTGCTGATTTTCCTGTAATACAAGGTCAGGGGTGGCACAAAGGATTACAACATTTTTATGACCGGTTACCTGCAAAGATGAAAAACGTAGTTCGGAAGCCGGTGTGGAATTTATCTCATGAAGCTGCAGGCCTAAATATTCGTTTTCGGACAAAAGCCACAGATATATATGTGCGTTATAGGGTTGGCGGTAAACTGAATATGCCTCATATGCCAACTACAGGAGTAAGTGGAGTAGATTTATATGCAGTTGGTGAGAATGGTGATTGGCAATGGAGTGGTCAATGGTCGGGTGGATTTCATTTTGGAGACACCATAAAATATCATTATACTCATTTACCTGATAAATATGTAAAAGAGTATCACTTGTATTTGCCCTTGTATAATAATGTAAAAGAGTTAGAAATAGGTGTTCCTGATAGTTCGAATTTGACTTGGTTACCAATCAATCCCACTAAGCCTATAGTAGTTTATGGAACATCTATTGCTCAAGGAGCTTGTGCTTCAAGACCGGGAATGGCCTGGACTGCTATATTAAATCGTAGGCTGCACCGGTCGGTTATTAATTTGGGCTTTTCCGGAAATGGATTGCTAGAGAAGCCAATCATCAATTTATTGAAAGAATTGAATCCAGAGATGTATGTTTTGGATTGCCTTCCCAATATGACGCGTTTCCCTGATGATACAATAGAGCGACGATTAACAAATGCTATTAAGGAACTTAGGGTAGCAAAGCCTGAAATACCGGTGTTGGTTGTGGAAGACCCACATGCGCCTATTAAATCTTTAGATAAAAAAATAGATAATCAATCGGAACGAGTGAATGATGTAGCAGAAAAAGTTTTTACTAAGTTGAAGGCATCAGGTATGGAGAATATTTATTTGTTGACTGCAGAAGATATAGGTTTTGGAATAGAAAGTACTGTTGCAGGTCTTCATCCCAATGATTATGGCATGGTGCAGTATGTTGATGCTTATGAAAAGATAATTAGAAAAATATTGAATCAGCCTAAAGGGAAGTATTCTACCACTCAGCCATTGAAACAATATAGAGACAAATCTTATGATTGGAATGCGAGACATCGCAAAGAGTTAGCCCGCATAAGGAAAAATCCTCCTGAGGTTGTTTTTCTTGGTAATTCTATTACTCACTTTTGGGGAGGCCTCCCGGAAGGACCTCATAGAAGTGGAGCAGATTCATGGGATAAATATTTTGAGGCATTCCATATTCAGAACTTTGGCTATGGTTGGGATAGAATAGAAAATGTATTGTATAGGGTTTATCATGGTGAGCTCGATGGATATGAGGCAAAACAGGTTTTAATTAATATTGGAACGAATAATTTGGCATTCAATTCTGATAAAGAGATTGTTGCCGGAATGAAATTTTTAATAGGAGCAGTTCAAGAAAGGCAACCGGCTGCCAAAATTCTGGTTATTGGTATTTATCCGAGAAAAGATGGAGAGGCTAGGGTAGCCAAACTGAATCAGAAAATAGTACAGTTGTGTGGGATGGAGAATGTGAATTATACAAATCCGGGAGTACAACTACTTAAAGACAACGGAAGGATAAATACTTCCCTGTTTATTGATGGTCGATTACATCCCAATGCCAAAGGGTACCGGATATTGGGAAAAGCTATTGCACCATATTTGGAATAGAATTGTTAGAAAGAATTGGCAATATCTATTGTTTTAATCATACCTAAAGAAATTCCATAAATTCCCGAACCCAATGTATCTTTGCCAATGAACTTATAAAGAAACTAAAATGCTTTAACGATATGCAAAAACATAATTTTAATGCCGGTCCATCTCATTTGCCTGATGAGGTAGTTAAACAAGCTGCTGAAGCGACGCTTAATTTTGAAGGTTCGGGTTTATCTTTGCTAGAAACACCACACCGTGGAGAATTGTTCAAAGCAGTTATGGAAGAAGCGCGTTCATTGGCGCATGAATTAATGGGGTTGGAGGATGATTTTGAAGTGCTTTTTTTACATGGTGGGGGGCGTACGCAATTTTTAGAAGTGGCTATGAATTTATTGGATGCAGATAAAAAAGCAGCTTATATCAATACCGGATCTTGGTCTGAAAAAGCTATTGCTGAAGCTAAATTGTATGGGACGGTAGATGAAATTGCTTCCTCAGAGGATAAGAATTTTTCTTATATTCCCAAGGAATATAACATTCCAAAAGATGCAAGCTATCTTCATATTACTTCCAATAATACCATTGCGGGAACAGAATTTCAAGAGATCCCTGACAGTCCTATTCCATTGGTGGCTGACATGAGTAGCAATATTTTAAGTAGAGATATTGACTATAATAAATTTAGTCTGATTTATGCAGGAGCACAAAAAAATATCGGTGCTGCAGGAGTGACTATGGTGGCGGTAAGAAAGAGCATTCTTGGAAAGATAAAAAGAGCTATTCCGGTAATTATGGATTATCAGGTACATATTGATAAAGCTTCTATGTACAATACTCCACCGGTATTCGCTGTTTATGTTTGTTTATTGAATCTTCGTTGGTTGCAAGCACAGGGAGGAGTAAAAGAAATTGAAAAAATAAATATTCAAAAAGCAAATCTTCTTTATGATGAAATTGATCGAAATCCACTTTTTAAGGGAACGGTTGCTGTGGAAGATAGGAGCAGAATGAATGCTTGTTTTGTAATGGAAGATAAATCTTTGGAGAAATCATTTTTGAAGTATTGCGAAAATCGGGATTTGGTGAATATTAAAGGACATCGGTCGGTTGGAGGCTTTAGAGCATCTTTGTATAATGCCGTTTCCTTAGAAAGTGTACAGTTGTTGGTGAAGGCCATGAAAGATTTTGCCTAGCATTCTAAGCAACTTTTTGTATATTTATGGTATATATGGATAGACTAAGGATATATGATACTACCATTCCAAGGGAAAATATCCTTAGGGAAAGAGCTGCGGAATATCAAAGTCTCTCTCCACAAAAGAAGTGGAATAAAATGATTAAACTTATTCAGCTTGCTTTACATCTAAAAGGAGAAACCCCTCTTAAACGTCCGCAGGCTAAGGGCATAATCTTAAAAAGAGAGTATATGAAGCGAGATGCTTTAAGTGATGAAATGTTTTTGCTTCTTCAGACCTTTTATGAGTGTAAAGTGAAATATTTATTGGTGGGAGGCTTTGCAGTAAATAGGTATGGATATAGCAGAACGACCGGAGATATTGATATTTTTCTAAAAGATAGTAAAAAGAACAGGCAAAATCTTATTGAGGCTTTGGAAAAAATGGAATACGGTCGATTTGATATGCTTTTAAATGCTCCCATTGTAGCCGGATATTGTGAAATTATGCTGGATGAAGGAATTTATGCAGATTTAATGACGGCTATTCCCGGCTTGGATGCTGAAAAATTTGATACTTATTATGAAATGGCTACGGTGGATAAGCTGGATAATTATGAAATAAGATATTTGCATTACAATCACTTAATAGCAAATAAAAAAGCCACCGATAGACCTAAAGATAGATTGGATATTGAAGAGTTAGAAAAAAGGAATCCGTCAAATTAGACCTATAAGGTTTTGTAAGGCACGCATAAATAAACCTTATAGGTCTATGCGATTAGAAAGTATTCAGCTTTTGGTCAAAACGATACAGGATTTCGCTTCTGAAAATGGAAAAATGTTTTTTGATTGGAGATTTTATTTTGGGCACTATTATTGCAATAGTGGGTTTTGAATTTGCCTAATTATACGAGCTTATGAAATGGAAAACGGCTTTATTTGCACTTCTACTTTTTGCTGTGGGAAGTCCTATGGCTTTTTCACAGACAAATACAGATCAGCTATATCAACGTGCTGAAAAATTTATTCAATCCGGAGATTACTCTAATGCAATTATTATTTTAAAAAGATCGTTGGCATTGAGTCCGCAAAGTGCTTTGTATAGACAGGAATTGGCAAAAGCTTATTCCTTAAACAGAGAATATGATAAGGCGGAGAAATTGATTAATACAGTATTAAAAAGTAATGCTTCTAATGCGAAAACATTCCAAATTGCCGGAGATATTTATCAGGCCAAAGGACGTTTAGGGAAAGCAAGGAGAATACTGGAAGATGGATTGAAAAAATTCCCGAGAAGTGGTGTTTTATATAGTGAAAGAGGACAGATTTATTATGCGAAGCAGAAATATTCTAATGCTTTACAAAGTTGGGTAAAAGGAATAAAGCTAGATCCGGATTACGCTTCTAATTATTACTTTGCTGCACGGACTTATTATTTTAGTAAGAATAAGTTTTGGACCATCATATATGGGGAAATATTTATTAATCTGGAACGACATACCAACAGAACGTTGGATATGAAGAAAAAATTGCTGGCTGCTTATAAACTGGTCATTAGTAATAGTATAACCTTAAACTTAACGCATTCAAACTCTTCTCAATCAGGGTTTTCTACCCTTGATAAATCTAGTTTTAAAGAGACTGCTTTAAAAACTTTGGGCAAAAGTGCAGCTTCCAGTATTAAGCAAGGCGTTACCCCATCTTCTTTGATGATGACGAGAACGCGATTTCTTTTAAATTGGAATCATTTTGCTAAATTAGTCTATCCTTTCTATCTTTTTGATTATTATGATGTTTTATTGGAAAAGGGGTTGTTTAGTGTATATAATAAATGGCTTTTTGGTCCGGCCAATAATCCGGAAGAATATAAGGTTTGGGAAGGAATGCATAGTCAAGAAGTTCGTAAACTAATGAATTTTATGCAAAGTCATCCCTTAACGCCCGTTCAAAATCAGTTTTATCAAAGTGGAGAAGTATCTTTTATTCCGGGGGTAGATTAGTGTAGTGGCGTAGTGGCTACTGAAATGAACAATGGATCGTTTTTATTATGTATCTGGTTGGGGTAATATGGTGGAATTCCCCATTTAAACGACTATAGAATATGAAACGAATTGTTGTAGCACCTAATGCATTTAAGCATGCACTTGATGCAAAATCTGTTGCAGAGGCGATTACAGAAGGTCTTCTCCGGAGCAATTTTCCTTGTGAAATAATAACTTGTCCAATAGGAGACGGAGGTGATGGCACCTGCCGGCTGATTCATGATTACAAAAGCGGGGAGAGGCAAAAGGTTTGGGCTCATGATGCTTTAGGAAGAACGATTGAATCGACTTTTAGCATGATAGATGACGGAGAAACCGCTGTAATTGAAATGGCTGATAGCACAGGTTTGCGGCAATTGGAGCCGTCGGATTATCATCCGCTTGATGCGACAAGTATAGGGACTGGAGAAGTGATTAAAAAGGCTTTGGATAGCGGGGGTTCAAAAATAATATTGGGTATGGGTGGTTCTGCAACGATTGACGGTGGTTGTGGAATACTTTATGCGCTGGGAATGCGGTTTTTAGATCAAAAAGGGAAATCTCTTTATCCCAGTCCCGGGATGTTAGCCGATGTAGTTACTGTTGTGGTTGATACTATAGATGACAGATTATTAAACTGCGAATTGATTATACTTTGTGATGTTGAAAATAAGTTGTTGGGAAAGAATGGTGCTGCTAGCGTCTTTGGACCACAGAAAGGAGCCGGGCATTCAGAAATAAACAGCTTAGCGCATTTTCTTGAAAAATGTAGAAACATTGGTTTGGAAATGACGGGTAAAGATATGAATGGCGTTATTGGCGGAGGAACTGCAGGAGGTGCCGCCGCAGGAATGTATGTCTATGCCGATGCTGAACTGGTCAATGGTATTGATTTTTATTTGGATTTAATTGGCTTTGAGGCGTTATTGGCGGATACAGATTTATTGATTACAGGTGAGGGGAGTATAGATAAACAGACTTTAGACGGGAAAGGTCCGTTTGGTGTAGCACGAAGAGCAAAGGATAAAGGTATTTCAGTGATTGGGTTTACAGGATTCCCCAATGAAGAAGAAATACCTGAATTAACTGCACTTTTCGATGAAATTCTTCCCATATCTTCTGCTCATGTATCTCTTGAATCGGCCTTGAAAAATACCAGAGAAAATCTGATTGAAACCGCAAAAAAGTTGGGAGACAAGTTAGCTTCTACATAAAATAATAAAAGCTGTCTCTCTTAATGAAAGACAGCTTTTATTATGATGAATGAAGCTGTTTATTCTGCTAATAAACCATCCACAATATGATTAAATTCTTCCTTGAATTGGTCGTAATACTTTCCGGTAGCAGGACCATTAAAGCCACTATGTACTTTTCTTACAAAACCTTCTTTGTCAATGAAAATAGTGGTCGGGAAAACATGAATATCGACAGGTAAGTTTGGAAATACCTTTTCTGTTAATTTGGGATCCGAATAAGATACACCGGCGTAAAGAACAGGATAATTAATATCAAAATGAGTAAAAAATGAGTTTAAAGCTTGTTTTGATTCTTGGAAGTCGGCTGTTCTCTCAAAAGCCACACCAATTAATTCCACGCCTCTGTCTTTGTTTTTGTTATAATAAGGAGCCAGATAACGTGTCTCATCCATGCAATTAGGACACCATGATCCTAAAATTTGTATGACTACAACTTTCCCGTTATAGGTGCTGTCATTAATAGAAACTTCCTTTCCGCTGCGGAAATCCTTTAAACTAAAGTCTGCTTTCACCGAACCTTGAGGAATATTTTTTACAGCATAAGCTTTAGGCAGAGAATCATATTTTCTTTTAGATGCCGACCATGATCTGGGATCACTGTTAATCGAATACATTAAGCCATTACTTAATTTTTTCTGTGAACTATCGAGTTGTGCTGTAAAAAAAAGTGCATGGCAGCCGTCAAATCCGGATAATTTCAACGTATCTCCGCTAATGACGCCCTGTAAATATCTGTAGTCGCCTACGGGAGTTAGAAAGGTTCCTGTTACGCGATTGTCTTCCTGTTTAAATATTCCGATTGCTTTTCTTTGATTCTCCCCTGTTCCAAAAGTGGTGGCCCATGTTCCATCTATGTTGCCATTTGCTTTGGCAGATGCAGGAATCCTGGTACTGTCATTAGGGACAGCACTAAAAGGCATTTTTTCTTTTTTAGAACCATATTCTTTTATCCAGAATCCTTCTAATGTTCCTTCTTGGGTTATTTTGGCATTGAAGTGGGAGCCAAAGAATGGCATTTGTATAAAAATAGAATCCTTCTTCATCTTGATGCTATCTACACGTAGGCTCGCGTCAGCATTGGTGATATAGATAACCTTTTGATTTGCGCTATCGGTTAGTTTGAAATTAAAAACAACCTGCTTTCCATCTTCACGTTGTAATTCTGCTCTCCAGATTCCATTCTGAAGTTTAGATTGTTGCTTGGTTTTGCATTGAGATAGAAATAAAATGATACCGAGAAATCCCAGTAAGGCTAAAACTTTTCTTAATGATTGTAGCTTTTTCATTGTGTTTAAATTTAATACTGCTTCTAGTTAAAAAAAACTGAACACTTTCTGAAGCATTTTATCAAAAGTATGTAGTTATAATGGAATTTCAGAAAGTATGCTGTGTTATTTTTAATTTGCATCAAACCATAATTGGGTTGTCAATAAATCAGGACCCTGTTGGTCTATTGCATCTTGATAGCTTTCAGCATTCAAGGATTGTTCCGTTCCGGGATATAAGAATCGTAATGGCATTTTACCATTTAATACACCGGCTACTGCAGGTTGTAATTGAGGATAATCCAATCTTCTCCATTCTGCAAAAGCTTCCAGTCCCTGACCAAATAACGCAATCCATTTTTGCACACCAATAGATTTTTTATAATTATTAGGATTATATTTTACGCTGGATTGTGCCAGATAAGCAGTGATGTCTGTTTGGCTGATTTCATATTGATTTAAGGACGCAGTGATGGCTTTTTTGTATAATTGGGATGCATCTCCACTAATAAAACCTCTTTCTACTGCCTCAGCTTTATCAAAAAGTACTTCTGCATAGCTCATAATGATGGCAGGCGAGTGTTGTTGGGTAAAATATTCTCCCGGTTTTGATGTTTTGTAAAATCCTAAAGAACTGGCATCACCCGCTAGCAATCCATTGGGAATTCCCACATAAACCTGATCGGTAGGATCCTGTGTAGGAGCCGCATAAATCGGTAAGCGAGGGTCATTCAATGCAAAAAGTTTATCCACTATTGTTTTACTTATTCTATAATCATCACGCGTTAGAAATTGCTCATAAAGAGGGTTGTCATTTGGAGAATCTTCATAAACTAGTTGTGCTGTTTCCTGATTACTCCCAATATAATTGTTTCCGTTTTGTTCTATATCTGTCAATACAGACTGAGCTTTTTGAGGTGCTTTATCTGCTATTCTTAGTGCTATTCTTAATCTTAAAGAATTAGCAAATTTTTTCCATAAAGAGATATCCCCCTGGTAAATAATATCGCCCTGAATTGATTCTCCATTTGGATTCAGAAGTTGTTGAGCGGCCTTTAAATCATTTAAGAGCCCTTCATAAACTTCTTCTTGTGTTTGATATTCAGGATCAGCATACTCTTCAATATTTATAGATTGTTCATAGGGAATTGAACCAAAAACATCTGTTAGCAAACAATAATTCCAAGATCTTAATACCATTGCCACACCTCTGTAATTTTTATTTTCCTCTGAAATTTCTATGATCTTATCTAAATTAACAAGACTTCCGGTGTAAAGCGTAGTCCATAAATCCTGAAAACTACTTCTGGTAAAAATATAACGATCTTCTTCGGTATATTGAATCGCCGACCAATATTGCACAAAAAGATTTGAAGGATTAGATTCGGTTACATTCCAATATACATCAGTAGCTGTTTTAATTGCCCCTGTTAATAAATATGCAGGTTGGGGATCTTCTACTTCATTGGGATTTTGATTGATATCAGCCAATTCATCTTTACAAGATGTAACTCCGGCAAGTAGAATTACTCCTATAAAGTATAATGCTATTTTTTTAAAGTCCATTTTATATTGTTTTTATTGCAGTGATTTTATATATTCATTATTTGTACTAAAACTTCAGATTGAGGTTGATGCCTATGCTGCGAACAGAAGGAATAGCAAAGTGTTCCAGCCCCTGAGCATTTCCTGTATTAAATGCATTTTCAGGATCTATGTTAGGCGTGTTCTTACTGATTATCCATAGATTTCTTCCTACTAGGGCAACCGTCGCACTTTGTAAACCAATGCGATGAATAAAGTCGGAAGGTAATTGGTAACCGAGTTTCACCTCTCTGAGTTTTACATAAGATGCGTCGTAAACATATTCTGCATCTACATTTCTGACAGTCTTATAATAATCCTGTGCAGGAATGATAGTTGTATTTTCTGTTCCATCTTCATGAACTCCTTCTGCAATAATACCATCTTCATGTATTGTTGCTCCGCCGGGTGCTGATGAAGTTCCATCGGGAAGTGCTACCGCTTCTTTGCTGTTATCGTTTCCCGGATAATAGTATAATAGCCCACCGTGTTCCGCATCTCTCCCCGGTAAAGTGGAGGCTAATACTCCGTTAAATTGGCCATATCTGTTGGTTACCGAGAATAAAGATCCTCCTACGTTCGCATCTACAAGGAAGCTTAAATTAAAATTCTTCCATGAAAAGCTATTATTGATACTTCCTAACCAATCCGGGGTATATTTACCCAGATAATCTTTATTAGGACTTACGACAGGTCTTCCACTGGCATCAATAATAATTTGGCCTGATTCATTTCGCTTGTAAGTTGTTCCAAACAACATTCCGTAAGGTTTCCCTTCGGCGGCTAACACTTGAACCGTTCCTTCAGAACCTAATACAAAGCTTTGTAAACGTCCTTCTTTGTCCAGTCTGATGACTTGACTTTTGTTCTTAGAATAATTAAGCATCATGTCCCAAGTGAAAGCCTTGGTGCGAATAGGTTCTAGTGTAAGTTGAACTTCCCAACCTTTATTATTTATTTTCCCTCCGTTGATAAGTTCTTTTTCATAACCGGTGGAGGGGCTGACATCAACAGCTAAGATTTGGTTGAAACTGTTCATGTTATAATAACTAACATCCAGATTAACTCTATTTTCGAAGAAGCCGGCTGTTATACCTACTTCTACCGACTTGGTTTCTTCCGGTTTCAAATTAGGATTTAAATCTGTTGTGTTCGCATTTAATTGCGGATTTCCTTTGAAAGGAGTTGAAAAACCGTAAGTATTAATCAATTGATAAGCACTTGTAGCTTTTCCTACCTCTGACCAACCTCCACGTAGTTTAATGAAGTTTATCTTATCACTGGTGATGTCAAAAGCCTCACTGAGGATAAAACTACCATTAATAGAAGGATAGAAATAAGATTGGTGTGCTTTCGGTAAAGAGGATGACCAGTCATTTCTAGCCGTTAAATTTAAATAGGCATAATGTTTAAATCCTATCTGGGCTGATCCAAAAAGACTGTAAGTTTTGAGTTTGGTATAATAGCCGGATGAAACTAAAGGAACTCTTGAATTTTCGAGGGTATAAACACCTGCTACAGCTAATTTGGGTGCCATTTGATTGTTGTTTTCGGTCGTATTGGAACGTATATTTCCTCCTGCCATTACATCCAGGTCAAAATTAGAATTTAATTGATGCGTAAAATTAAATCTACCGGAAGTGTTGTTCTCATTTATAATATATACTTCTTCCTGATAAGATCCGTAAGGCGTTCCTTTGGTACCAAAGGCTACTTTCATTTTACGTTTATCGGTGTATCTGTCATTACCTGTGCGAAAAGTGAAATTTAATTCGTCTGTAATGTCATAGTTTAAGCTGATACTTCCTATAAGTCTGTTTCTTATTTGAGAAGCCGTATTTTCATATGATACAAAGTAGGGATTACTATAATAAAGATTATTCCAGTTGGTAGGATTTCCTGCTTCATAAAAGTCATAGAGTCTATCCATACTCACCTGTCGGCCGAACCATGTAAATTGCAGTAATGGACTAGAAGAGCGATAGTGACTTCCTCCCGGTAAGTTGGGAGCATCTCTTCTGATGTAATTGGCCATTACATCTAATGACAGGTTAGGAAGTATGTTATATCCTGCATTTACAGAAAATGAATTTTTTTGCTGAGAGGTATTTGGCATGATGCCATGTTGCGACATATTATTATAAGAAAATCTGAAATTGTACTTGTCTCCGGATCCGGCGACAGACAAACCATTATTAAATTTATAGCCGGTTTTGAAGAAATTTCTCACATTATCCGGGTGAGGTAGAAAAGGAACAGGTTCTCCATCCGAATAAAATTGGGGTATAAGCCGTCCGTCCATTGGTGGTCCCCAACTTTCATCAACACCATCATTTATTCCACCGCCTTTTCCATCGACATATTTGAATTGGCCATTGGAACCTTGTCCGAAAATATTTTGATAATCCGGCAATACCAATGGGGTGGAAATAGTGGTGTTAGAATTGATTGTTACGCCCAATCCGTTGGTATTTTCACCATTTTTAGTTCGAATTAGCACGACGCCGTTAGCAGCTCTGGAACCATATAAAGCGGCCGCATTCGGACCTTTTAATACGGAAATGGAAGCGATGTCTGCAGGATTAAGATCTGCAATTGCGTTAGTAAAGTCTCTGGTAGCTTCTGTTCCACTTCCCATACTCCCTGATAGTTGTGCGTTACTTACAGGAACACCATCAATGACGAATAAGGGTTGGTTGTTTCCTGAAATGGAAGTTTCACCTCTTATGACTATTCTTGAAGATCCCATTCCTCCTTGAGAATTTGTAATACGCACACCTGCCACTTTGCCGGTTAGTGCATTGACTAAGTTGGGTTCTTTTGCTTCGCTAATATCTTCAGATTGAAGTTGTTGTACAGAATATCCAAGAGATTTTTTCTCTTTAGAAATATTAAGTGCTGTAACAACTAATTCATCTAAGGTTTGAGTAGATTTTTCAAGTGTAATGATTAGATTATTTTCTGACTTTGATACAATAGTATCTTTAGGTTGATAACCAAGCTGGGATATATGAAGGGTCGTCTGTCCATTTAGACTAAGTTGAAAATGACCCTCATTATCTGTTATAGCGCCGCTGTTTGTGCCTCTAGCGATAACACTGGCTCCAATGAGTGGCGAACCTTCTTGATTTTGCACTGATCCACTAATTTGTATGGATTGTGCTGAACTGACTCCCGCGTATAGCAGAAAGGTAATACAAAGACAAAACTTAAATAGATTTGACATGTTGTTGTTGTTTATAAATTAAAGTATTTAAGAATATGGAACCCCATACTCAATGGGAAATGGGGATGGTTTTTGAATCTATAAAACCATTAAAGAAGTAATTGATTTAAGGGCAAATGCCCATGTTGTGCATTCGGGAAAGAGAAAGAATTTCATTGACGTAGCAATGCATCCATTGGTGGAGTTTTATCCTCTTTCGCTTGTAGAAGATGTACAGTAAT
>CAZLDH010000045.1:1053-18982 GCA_964558275.1 uncultured Chitinophagaceae bacterium | reverse complement strand
ATTTTAATCTTTTCTACCGGACATGTTGCCTATATGGCCTTAGTAACACCTCCGGCAGCAATGTTTTTATATTTTAAATTTATAAAAAAAGATAAATATCTTAAGATATCAAAGATAAAAAAACAAAAGACATATTATCAGCCTTCAGAAAATTAAATCATTTTAAGCCCCAATATGATGAAAAAGATCCTGTAATTGAGACTCCCAAAGTCGTGTTTGATCTTCTATTTCATCTTTTTCTGCAAAATCTGTAATGAGCAGTACGGTTTCTCTGGTCACTTCCGATCTTTTGACATCAAATTCAAAAAATTCCTCTTCCGGGGATTCCACCCAGTGAAAGCGAATTCTTTTATTAGGTTCTTTTTCTATCACCGTCGCCACTTCTTCCGATTGACTCCAGATAAAAACCAACTCATCCCCTTTTATATTTACTTCATCAGCAAACCATTCTTGCAGCCCTGTAGCACTTGATAGGTATTCAAAAAGAATATTTGGGGAACAACGTACAGGAACTTCAACGGTATATCGCACATTCTTTGCCATAATTCATATTTTAATCTAAAGAAAAATTTATCTGTATGCAAGTATAGATAATTTTTCTATCAGTTAAAACTTTTTAGTATTTATTTTCTCATCAATAAAACTTTTTCTCTGATAAAGTTAAAACGCAATAAATTAATCATTCATCTAGGATTTTTTTTAAAAATCAACTAAGAAATAACGTTTTCTTTTGGATAATTTAAAAATTTTGTTATTTTTGTGAGTCTTGAATAAAAAATGCTCAACTAAAAAGTGTATGAATACAGGTCTTACCCTTAATAAAAATAAACACTTCTAAATTATTTATTCACAAACTAATCCTTTAACATAATCCGATTGCTATATGTCCATGAGACAACTTAAAATCACAAAATCCATAACCAACAGAGAATCTCAATCTCTGGAAAAATATTTACAAGAAATAGGAAAAGTCGATTTAATTACTCCGGAAGAAGAAGTTGAATTGGCGATAAGAATTAAGCAAGGCGACAGAGATGCTTTGGAAAGACTTACAAATGCAAACCTCAGGTTTGTAGTATCTGTAGCAAAGCAATATCAAAATCAAGGACTCACCCTTAGTGATTTAATCAATGAAGGAAACCTGGGACTGATTAAAGCGGCACAAAGATTTGATGAAACCCGTGGATTTAAATTTATCTCTTATGCCGTATGGTGGATTAGACAATCTATTCTACAGGCCTTGGCTGAACAATCCCGAATCGTACGTTTACCCTTAAATAAAGTAGGACTTTCTAATAAAATCCATAAAACCTTTGCTACCCTGGAACAAGAATTTGAACGTGCACCTTCTCCTGATGAACTCGCAGAAACATTGCAAGTCAGAAGATCAGAAGTGGTTGCTAATCTGGGGAGATCTTCAAGACATGTATCCATGGATGCGCCTTTTCAAAGTGGGGAAGATAATAGTCTTTTAGACGTTATGGAATGTAAAAACATGGCAAGCGCAGATACCAAACTGACGTACTTCGAATCCCTAAAAAAAGAAATTGCTCGTTCTCTTCAAACATTGCCCGAAAGACAGAAAAGGATTATCGAACTCTTTTTTGGTATAGGATTGGAAAATCCAATGTCTTTGGAAGATATCGGCTTAGAATTTGGTCTAACCAGAGAGCGGGTAAGGCAGGTCAAAGATAAAGGAATTGCTAAACTGCGAAACACTTCTCGCAGTGAACTTCTAAAGAATTATTTAGGCGGAGATCGTTAAAACCTACTTTTCTAAAAATAAGGTGCAGTAGGACTGTTTTTCATCTTTTTTATTCCGGAGGGAACACCCTCATAAATGAGGTATCCCCCTTCTTCTCCTCCTTCAGTACCAAGTTCAATAAGGTAATCCGAATTTTTAATCACATCCAGATTGTGTTCTACCACCACAATAGAGTTTCCTTGGTCTATTAATGCATTAAAAGAGGATAACAATTTCTTAATATCATTAAAATGCAATCCCGTGGTCGGTTCATCGAAAATAAAAAGAATGTGATCCGAATGACGTCGCTTTTTCCCTAAAAAAGAAGCTAGTTTTATTCTTTGTGCTTCTCCACCACTCAAAGTATTGGAAGATTGACCTAATTTAATATATCCCAAGCCTACATCATTTAAAGGCTGTAGCTTTTTAACTACTTCCTTTTCAGCCTCAAAAAAGGGAATAGCCTCATCCACTGTCATATCCAATACATCATATATATTTCTATCTTTATATTTTACATCTAAAATTTCTTCTTTAAACCTTTTACCGCCACAACTTTCACACACCAACCGAACATCTGCCAGAAACTGCATTTCCACAATATTTTCGCCTTCTCCTTTACAGGTATCACAACGCCCCCCATCCACATTAAAAGAAAAATGCTTTGGTTTGAAACCCCGCATTTTACTCAATTGCTGACCTGCAAACAAACGGCGAATAGCATCATAGGCTTTGATATACGTAACGGGATTGGATCGAGAGGACTTGCCAATAGGATTTTGATCTACCAGTTCAATCTGACTTATTTTTGAATAGTCTCCATCCAGTTTTTTAAAGTTTCCGGGGCGATCAGTTGCTTCCTTCAATGCTTTCTTTATAGCCGGATACAGAATTTCTTTTACCAAAGAAGTTTTCCCGGAACCACTGACTCCACTTACCACCGAAAGTGCTTTCAACGGAAAATCTACATCTATATTTTTTAGATTATGGTGTTTACATCCTCTGAGAGTGATAAATCGTTTGGGATTCCGGATCGACCGGGAAGATTCTACTTTTAATTTACCACTCAAATACTTTCCGGTAAGACTATTTTTATCCTTGATAATATCTTTATAATCGCCGGAAAAGACCACTTCCCCGCCTAAATAACTTGCCATTGGTCCCATATCAATAATATGATCGGCAGCTTTCATCATCGCCTCATCGTGTTCAACTACAACAACAGTATTATTCAATGATTTTAATTTCTGAAGTACCCCTATAAGTCTATTGGTATCTCGAGAATGCAATCCAATACTGGGTTCATCCAGAATATACAGTGAGTCGGTCAGATTACTTCCTAAAAACCGGGTCAGCTGAATCCGCTGGCTTTCTCCTCCACTCAAAGTATTGGCCGGTCGATTGAGTGTTAAATATCCTAATCCCACTTCTACCAATGTTTCTAAACGCTGATTAATTTCAATCAATAATCTTTTAGCCACTTTGGTATCAAAATCTGAAAGCCGGATTTTGTCAAACCATTTCATCAAGTGTTTTACAGGCATTTCTACCAAATCGGCAATGCTAGCACCGTCAATTTTTACATAAAAAGCTTCTTTTTTCAATCTTTTCCCATCACATTCCGGACACTTTGTCCTGCCCTGATATCTCGATTTTAACACCCTGTATTGTACTTTATACTGATTGCCCTCTACCATCTTAAAAAAGTCATTAATTCCATCAAAATAATCATTTCCTTTCCACAACAACTTTTCTTCCGACTCCGTTAACTCTTCTATTGGCGTATGAATAGGAAAATTAAATTTTCTGGAAGAATGGATTAGAGCATCATTCCATTTTTTTAATTTATTTCCATGCCAACAAGCAATAGCTCCTTCATAGACACTTAAACTCCTATTAGGAATGACCAAATCCGGATCTACACCTAACACCTGACCAAATCCTTCACATCGCGGACATGCCCCCAAGGGATTATTAAAAGAAAACAAATTGGGAACAGGTTCCTGAAATTGTAATCCATCTTTTTCAAATCGCCCCGAAAAAGAATGAAGAGATGCAAAATCCAATTCAATCTGACAACGATTATCATTCTCATAAAAAGCAGTCTGGATACTATCTGCCATCCGATGTAACTCGTCTTCTTCAAAATCTTTAACCACCAATCTATCAATAACAACATAAGGGACTCCTGTTTCTTTCCATTTCCCGGACTCAATAACATCTTCGATTTTATGCACTTTTCCTTTTTGATCTCCATTTTTTACATAAATTCTGTTAAAGCCTTTTTGAAGCAAGATTTCCATTTCTTTCAGTACCTCTCGATTTGAATCTATATCCAAAGGCACCAACACCTGTATTTTACACCCTTTATCCCGACTTTTAATAAAATCTACAACATCACTAATTTCATCCTTAGTAACTAATTCTCCCGACTTTGGAGAATACGTCTTGCCTATACGGGCAAACAATAATCGCATATAATCATAAACTTCCGTCATAGATCCAACGGTGGATCGGGGAGTACGAAAAGACACTTTTTGCTCAATCGCAATAGCCGGACAAATTCCTTTAATATAATCGACTTCCGGTTTATCCATTCTCACCAAAAATTGTCTTGCATAAGCACTCAGACTTTCTGCATATCGTCGCTGACCTTCTGCATAAAGGGTATCAATGGCAAGCGAAGATTTTCCCGATCCTGAAACTCCGGTCACTACCACTAAGCTATTCCTCGGAATCTCAACATCAACATTCTTTAGATTATGAATATTTGCCCCTTTTATAAAGATGGGCGCTATGTTTGGTTTTTTATTATTTTTCATCATTTTATTCATGACAGATCAAAGGTAAGGAGTAAAAACCTGAATATCCTCCTCTGACAGTTTATTCAGTCATCATCTTCAAAAAAAATAAACAACAATTTTATATGTTACTTTATTTTCAATAAATTTACCTATCCTGCAAACAGCTTTTATTCCTTTAAATAAAGGCATTTTTGTTGTAAATTTGCATCTTCCTTTTCATGGAAAATAAATTTCATTATGCCACTACCCGATTTATTAGAATACGTTGATAATCATACCAAACAAGAAGTTATTCGCCAAGGAAAAGCAATTTATGCCATGCGCGGGGTTGTATTAACCGATATAAGTCAAAAAACAAATAAAGCAACCTTTCAGGTAACTAACGATACATTTCCAACAACCTATAAAGTAACTATAAATAAATTTAACGACGAAGATCAATTAGAAATAGACTGTGAATGTCCGGATGACGTCAATGACATATGCCGACATGAAGTGGCCGCCTTGTTACAACTAGATATTTTGCTGGCAGAAGGTGACCTGAATGAGGATCCCTCTCACTATAAACAACAACATACAGTCATAAAAATGCAAAATATTGAGCCTAAAACGCTCAAGCTTTTAACCTCTCGCAAAAATTACCTGGAAGCAGAGAAGTTAGCGAAAAAATTACCCGCCAGGATAAAAGAAGAAAAAGAAGCAACCGTAAAAGCAGATCTAGTCTATAAAAAAGAAATTTTTGAACTTGAGTTAAAAAAGAATAAAGTTGGGAGCTATGATACTTCATGTACTTGTAGTGAATATGAACATCCGCTGTGCATTCATAAGGTGGCTTTATTCCTGCAGCTTCTCAACTCCCATGATGAATATTATTTTGATACCATCAAAAACTGGGATAAAGTAAAAAATAAATTACTTGCTCAATATGGCTATTCTTTAGATGATAATCTTAAAGGAATATTTGAGTTTTCCTTTAAAAAAGGTAAACCTTTTTTACGTCTATTAGATCCTTCCATAAAAAGAGTCATCAGTAGACCTACTAAGAATAAAGAGGAAGAAAAGGAACCCGTATTCAATACATCCGTTTCCAAAGATCCAAAAGATGTTGTTGTTTTACCACAAGGGGTTCGTTCCCGACATCTGGCAGGAGCCGGTGGTATAAATCCATTTCTTTCGGAACACAAGAATCGTGAATCCGGTATTTACAAAAAGCTCGGTGTTGTTATTAATCCCTCAGAAAAGGAGTTTCCTTATCTTTCGTTAGGGCTAATAAAAGGTGATGTTCCTGAGGGACAAGAAGAATTTAGCGGACAGGTAAAAACCATAGATTTATCTAAATATATTGATTACTACAGTTATTCCAGGGAAGACAGAGAACTCATTTCTCCAATCAGGAAATTACAACCTTACGAACGTACAAAATATCTCAATAGAAACTCCTCCTATGCCGGAATATGGGAAAATATTTATACAGAAGATGACCAAACGGGGATACCGCATGAAACACAAAAGCTTCTTTTGGAATATAATTACACGCGCTTAAAAAAATTATTTCCTCATTTGGAAAACAGTAAACGTGTATTTTTACTTCCGGAAAAAGATGCTTATCGACCCAAAGATCTTCGGTCAATAAAAGCGCGTAAAGAACTTGTCCGACCAAGCTTCGAAGTAACTAAAAAAGGAAATAAAATTCAGGTACAATGTTTGATAAACCTAAATGGTCAAAAGATTTCCATTGATAAGAATCAGGCTAAATCTCCATTGATTTTCTTTTACAATAAAGAAATCTATCTTTTCAGTAGTGTAAAAGACAGCCTGATTATTTATCCATATTTAAATAATAATCCGATTTCTATTCCGGAAGATGTCTGGGACAAGCGTCTAAAAGAAGAGATTCTACCAATTAGTAATAAATATAAAGTTAATTTTTCGGATGATCTAATTAAGAAATCGGATGAAATTGAACCTCAGTTCTGTATTAATTTCAAAGAGCTAAATAGTCTATTACTCATACAACCGCTGTATAAATACAATAATGAATTTGTTGAATGGGATAATGGAGAACAGATAATTACTGCTAAAGAGGGAAGGGTATTGCTTGTAAAACGAGATAAAGAAGCAGAAAAAGATTTTTTTAATACCATTCGTAAAGCACATCCTCGATTTGAGAGAAATGTTAATCAAAATTACTTTCATCTTCAATCTAAAGATGCATTAACACAAAATTGGTTCCTCAAATTCATGGAACTGTTAAAGAAGAAAAATGTACTCACCAAAGGACTGGACAGGTTAAAGAAGTTTAGATTTAACCAAAACAAACCCAAAACCAAACTGGAATTAAGCTCTAATATCGACTGGTTTGATGCCCATGTTGAGGTCTCTTTTGGAGATCAAATAGCCCGAATCGGTGATATTCAGAAAGCCCTCTCCAAAAAACAAAATTATATTCCGCTTCAGGATGGATCATTGGGAATCCTTCCTGAAGAATGGATGGAAAAGTATGGTCTCTTGTTTAGAATGGGTCAAAAATCAGAGAAAGGACTCACCGTATCCAAATATAATTTTAGTATCATAGACGAGCTACATGAATACATTGATGATGAACGATTAAAAAATGAGCTTGAAGAAAAAAGAAACAACCTGCTCAACTTCGATAACCTTCCGAATATTCCCATACCCGCTAATATTCAAACAAAACTACGAGATTACCAGGAAAGCGGTTTTCATTGGTTAAACTACCTCAATGATATCAAATGGGGGGGGATTTTAGCTGATGATATGGGATTGGGTAAAACGCTGCAAACACTAAGCTTTTTACAGTATTTTAAAAATGAAAATAAGCGATGCTTGGCATTAGTTGTTTGCCCAACTTCCGTGATTTACAATTGGGAAAATGAAGTTGATAAATTCACTCCGGATTTATCCTTTTATATCCATCATGGTCCCAAAAGGAATTACAATGTGAAAGAGATAAAAGAAAAT
This sequence comes from uncultured Chitinophagaceae bacterium, assembly GCA_964558275.1. Classification (GTDB taxonomy): domain Bacteria; phylum Bacteroidota; class Bacteroidia; order Chitinophagales; family Chitinophagaceae; genus FW021-bin31. Next base: position 11,452 of record CAZLDH010000045.1, on the reverse strand, counting down.
AATATCATCATTACCTCCTATGGAACCTTGAGGAGTGATATTCAGCTTTTTTCAAAATTGGATTTTGATTATGTCATACTGGACGAATCCCAATTTATTAAAAATCCGGCTAGTAAAGTAACCAAAGCAGCACAGTTATTACATGCATCAAATCGTTTTTGTTTGAGTGGCACGCCCATGCAAAACAACACCTTCGACCTTTATTCTCAAATAAACTTCCTTAATCCGGGAATGCTGGGAAGTATTGATTTCTTCAAACATGAATTTTCTCAGCCCATTGATAAAGGACAAGATGAGGAAAGGAAAAGACACCTTCGCAAATTGGTATATCCTTTCATTTTAAGAAGAACCAAAGAACAGGTAGCTAAAGATTTACCGGATAAATCAGAAATGGTTTTATTCTGCGAGATGGATACAGAACAGCGTAAAATTTATGATTCATACAAAAATCTATATCGTTCCAGGATATTAGGCACAATAAATGAGCAAGGGATAGGACGCTCACAGCTCACCATCTTACAAGGGTTAATGAAATTAAGGCAAATTTGTGATTCTCCGGCAATCCTAAAAAATGAAGAACATGTGAATGCCTCTGTTAAACTCAACGAATTAACCAGAGAACTACAAAATAATGTAGGGAATCACAAAGTGCTCATTTTCTCTCAATTCTTAGGCATGTTAGGACTTATCAGAGAAAATCTAAAAAAAGAAAAAATTCCATTTGAATACTTCGATGGGAGCACCTCTCCCACCGACAGAGAGAAAGCTGTTTACAATTTTCAAAATGATAAGGAAAGGCGCGTTTTCTTAATCTCCTTAAAAGCCGGGGGAGTGGGATTAAACCTTACTGCCGCAGATTATGTTTATATTGTAGATCCATGGTGGAACCCTGCCGTAGAGCAACAGGCTATTGACCGAACACATCGTATTGGTCAAACGAAAAATATCTTTGCATACCGAATGATTTGTAAGGATACAATTGAAGAAAAAATATTACGTTTACAGAAAAAGAAAAAGACTTTAGTAAAAGATGTCATCGCCGATGAAAAAGATGGCTTTGTTAAAAATCTAACTAAAGACGATATCATGTATTTATTTAGTTAAGGATTTTGCTCTTGCATCTAATCTAAAAAAAGATACAAGTGATTATAATTATGAATGCTTAGATTAATAAGATTCAACATATTAATATTTATAGGTTTACTTTTATCTATACCTGTATTATCTCAAGTAAAGAAAGTAGAGATAACAGGAATTGTAGTTGATAAAAAAAGTAGAAAAGCTATAAAAGATGCAACTATATCAATACTTTCATCCGTAGATTCTACTTTTATAAAGTGGAAGCATTCTAAAAAAAACGGAGCCTTTTCTATTCTAATTTCCCCTAAAGAAAGACGAATACTGGAAATTTCCTGTATAGGATACGAAAAACAATACATCACTTTACCGCCAATAAAAGGAAAACAACAATTGCAACTCGGAGAAATTGGACTTTCCCTATTGCATAAAAAGCTCAAAACAGTCACCATCACTTCCAAAAAGAAGCTATATCTTTTTAAGAAGGACAGCACCATATTCAATGTTCCCCAGGGCTTTGCAACCGGTGGTTCCGCACGTGATGTACTTGCATTTACGCCGCTTGTAACCATTGACTTCAATAATAATATTCGTGTTAAAGGTCAAACAGGCGTAAGCATCTATATCGATAATCAACCTATATCAGAACTTGGAATAAGTGTAAATGATTATCTGCAAAACACACCGGCTTTTATGATAAAACGCATAGAAATACTCAAAAGCCCACCCGACCCGGGAGATGCAGCAATAGCAAGCATTTCGGGAGTTACCAACCATTTTTATATTAATATTTTAACCAGAAAAATCCGATACAGAGGATATCGTGCCGGCATTACTACCGGATTAAATACGCGAGGGGAACAAACCGGCCGGATGAATTTTAATATGAACTTGAAACCTTTTAGTCTGAGCTACAGCAACAATATACAAAAAAGTACCGACAGCAGTTATAGAGATAGAATCAGCTTTTTGGAAAATAATGACTCTACAACCCTCCACCAAAACAATTATCGTGAACGATCCTTTTTTAATCAAAACTTAAATGCACAATACACCTTTCATTTTACACAAAAGGAAAAATTAAGGGTGCAAACACGTTTGGATTGGCATAATCAAAATGCTGAAGGAAGAAATAAAAGTTTAATCTATACACCCAAAAATTTAAATGACCAGTACAGAATTCGAAACAACTCATCCCAGACAGACAGATATGGTTTAAGTACGAGTATCAACTATAAAAAAGATTATGAAAAAACAGGAAAAGAACTTAGTATATCAGCTAATTTACAACACCATCAAACCAATGGAATTCATCAGTCCTTAGGAGCATATCGTATAAAAAATGATACACTTTATCAATTAAATAAAGGAGATAATAAAAATCAGAATATCCAAACCAATATCCAATATAAAAACACTTTTGGTGCCTCCAATAATTATTTTTACCTCTTGAATGGAGCACTTTCTTGGAGTCACCGCCATGACAGAAACGACGTGAGTAGATCCGATTCATCATTGACTACATCAGATCTTTTCAAAAACGAAAGACTCTCAACCAACACCTTTAATAATAATAAAAACTTTAGTTCGTTACTTCTTGTTGGTAAACACGATAACAAATTGGAGTGGCTGTCAGGTGCTGCAATACTCTATCGTTCCAGAGAAAGCCACGATAATTATCGTCAAAGCAACGTCAACAACCACCGATTATCCGTTATTACAGGGATTACTGTAAATTATCGACCATCAGATAATCAAAAAATATCCTTATATCTTTCTCCTAAGATTCAAAAATATGATCAGGTTTTTAAAGCAAATGATTCTGCACAAACAATCACCTATAAACAAACCTCTTTCATACCGGATGCTTCATTAAAATATGATATTGGCAACCATCAAATCGCATTCCAATATAAAAGGATTAACTCACAGCCAAGTTGGCGACAACTGAATCCTTATATAAATAATAAAGATCCACTAAATATACTGACCGGAAATCCCTATTTACGACCGGAAAATAGCAACAATTATCAAATTCAATATAAATACAATTACCGGTCTGTCTATGCTTCTCTGGAGCTGGAGGATGATATATCTAAGGATATTATCACGCCTTATACTTCAATAGACAGCAATGGGGTATCCACTCGTACTTTCATTAATTTGAAGCAGGAAAAACGAAGATCTGCAAGTTTAAATGCAGGCATACATTATTACAAGAATATATCTGAATGGAATACACGAATTAACATAAATGCGGAAGGTGCCATCTCAGCCTTCCAAAAAATTTCACTTGATCCACATGTCAGTAAAGAATTTAGAAATGTATCCGGATATACAGGCAGCTTCAAGATTTGGGCTGCTATTAATTATAAATTTCTTGCACTCATCATGAATGGAAACTATACAGGACCACATTATTTTTCTCAAGGGAGAAGACCGTCACAATTTCGATCGGGATTAAAGATGAGAGCCGATTTAATCAAAAATAAATTAAGTCTTACTTTCGGTGTAGAAAACATGTTTGGTGCTTCCGTCAGAGATAATTTTTACCAAACAGACCAATATATAGAATACAGCAGCGACCGAAAACACGTCAGGTATTTTAGTCTTTACGTTTCCTATAATTTTAAGAGAAATAAGAAACTCAATAATGAAGAACAAAACTAATATTTTTTAATGCCTTTTTAAAAAGTAAGGAAGATACAGCCAAAAATAACGCTTTTACTTCCCATTAATACAATAAACGCAGAGCAAATCCTACTTAATTTACCGTACATGTAATTTTCTCTCATTAGATAATAATTCTAGGTGATATTTGTATTATGAGACTATTATTCGTTACCCTATTATGCCTGTCATTTACTTATTTTTCGAATGCACAAAGTCTTCAGGGATCCATTCAAGGAACAGTCATAGATTCTACAGGTCAGCCGTTAAGCAGAGCAAGTATTAAACTTGTACATGCTAAGGATACCACTTTAGCCTACTCTAAACTAACTTCCGATAAAGGCTTTTTTCAGATATCCGGAATTGATTCGGGCGCATACCTCATGTATATTTCCTATTTAGGATATCTCCCTCTTATTCAGGCTATTGATGTTTCAAACAAAAAATCTCAATACGATTTCAATAAAATAAAATTATCAAATACATCAATTTCCTTAAAAGGAATTACCATTGCCGAATCTTACGAACAGTTAAGAATAAGTGGTGACACACTGGATTATAATGCCAATGCATTTAAGACCAAAAAGAATGCGGTTGTTGAGGATTTATTAAAAAAAATCCCCGGTATTACAATCGACCCGGATGGCACAATAAAATCAGGAGGTAAGGAAATACAAAAAATCCTTGTGGACGGGAAACCATTTTTTGGAGACGATCCTAAAATTGCCATGAAAAACCTGCCTTCCGATATTATAGAAAGAGTACAGGTATATAAGAAAAAATCAGATCAGGCTGAGTTTACAGGCGTTGATGACGGCAACAGCAAAAAAGTAATCAACCTAAAGATTAAAGAAGACAAAAAGAAAGGTGTGTTTGGAGAAGCCTCCGCAGGAGGAGGTACAGAAGACCGCTATGCAACTCACTTAAATCTTTTCCGTTTTAATGGAGATCGACAGATTTCTCTGATAGGAAGTGGAAACAATATAAATAGAAGAAATTATTCTTATAAAGGTAGAACATGGAGCAGAAATGCAGGAAGCGGTGAATTAAAAAGCTGGTCCGGCGGTGTTAATTACAGAGATAAATGGGGAAAAAAAGTAGATGTTTCCGGAAACTACTTTATTAACTATAATGACAGAAACAGTATAAGAGACGAAAACACCCAATATATTTTACCGGATACGAGCTACTTCAAGAACCAAAATCAGGTTAGCAGAAACAAATCTGTCAATCATCGTTTTAGAATGAGAATAGACTATCAAATAGATTCCTTAAATTCTATTCTATTCAGACCTTCAATGAGTTATAACAAAGGCGATTATTATTCTACCAGTAATTTCAATACCAAAGATTTAGACAGTAATCAAATCAACAAAGGCAGCAGAAATTACAGCTCTCATTCAGAATCGCCAAACTTTAGTGGTTCCCTACTCTATCGCCATCGTTTCCTTAAAAAAGGAAGAACTTTTTCTCTTAGATTAAATGGAGGACTCAATGATAATGACTCTTACGGATCAAACAATCAACAAAACACCCTCTATGATAAAAGCGAGTCTGAAGAGGAAAATATCGATCAACATTATATTCAAAATAATGATAGCAGAAACTGGGGAACCAGAATAACTTATACCGAACCCCTCTCAGACACTCGTAAATTAGAATTGCATGTGGGTCATAGTGCCAATACCAATCTTTCTAAAAAAGACACTTACAATAAAGATCCACTAACAGGTGAATATACAGTCATAGATACTGTTTTCTCCAATAATTTCAAAACAAATTACCAATCCAATGAAGCAGGATTTAACATACAAACTAAAAAGGAGAAATACAAATATACCATCGGTCTCAATGTAGAGAATAACAATCTGGAAAATTATTCTATTTCAGGTGATTCCTCACTTTCTCAAAACACGGTTAATTACTTTCCCTCCTTAAGATTTGATTATGACTTAACAGATAACAGATCTTTAAGGTTTCGCTATAGGGGAAATAGTGGTCAACCATCTATACAACAACTTCAGCCAGTCAACGACAATTCCCAGTCGCTACGGGTTTTAAAAGGAAATCCAGACTTAAAACCTTATTTTACCCATTCCTTAAGATTCGAATATCGATATTTTGACAGAGAAACGCATCACATGCTCTTTGCTGATATTTCGGCCAGAACAACAATGAACGAAATTGTTAATTCTACCATATATGGCGATGGTGGCAAACAGACTATACAATATGAAAATACAGACGGAAATTACAGCCTGAGTGGCAGAATAAATATTGGCAGACCCCTCAGTGAAGATAAAAACTATAATTCCATTCATTCAAACACATCCATAAATTACAGACAAAATTCCAGTTTTATCAATAACAATAAAAATTTCTCTAAAAGATTAACTTTAGCCGAAAGAATCAGTCTTAATTTTTCTATAGAAGATCTTCTGAACCTGAGAGTTTCCGGAAATGTACGTTATAATAAAACAAGTTATTCCCTACAAGAATCACAGAATACCTCTTATTTTAATTATGGGGGTATGCTTGATTTTAATCTTGATTTGCCGGCTAACATTGAGTTACAGACCGATTTACGTTACACCGGAAATTCAGGACTAAGTGCAGGATTCAATCAAAACATCATGGATTGGAATGCCTCAATTTCGAAATATCTATTCAATAATCAATCGGGAGAAATCAAACTTTCAGCTTATGATTTGCTTCAACAACGAAGTAATATAGATCGTCAAATCACTTCGCAATATATTTCGGATGTACGAACCAATGAACTGCCTGCTTACTTTCTACTGAGTTTTGTTTATCACATCAAATATTTCCCCGGGGGCGGAGGCGGACAGGCTCCTGATGATCATCATCGCCCAAGAAGAAGATACTTTTAAAAATATTTAGTTGTTTTACTTATCAAAAACAAACAAATAAATATTATAATATCAAAAAGTGAGGAAATAATATCAATTTATATGGCTGTACCCAATTTTATTTTGATATTTGCTTCCTGTTAAGAAGGAATAATATCGTCATAAATTTAAAATATAACTTTTTATTCACTTTACTTTATATCATTTTTGCCTATTTTTAATTCAATGAAAGCGACTTATAAGTACCCTCCATTCGTCCAATTACTCATTTGTATTGGATTATATATTTTATTTACCTTTAGTTTTTATGGGATTGCTATCGGTTATATTCTTCCTCATTACTATGGAATTTCCGCAATAGAATTTAGTTCAGGAAATTATTCGGATCCGGGGATGCTGCACATTATGAAAGTTTTTCAATTGGCTTACAGCATCTTTGCTTTTCTAATTCCTGCCCTCATATTTTTTGCCGTTTGGCATAAAAAGCCACTACAATATGCCGGGCTTTCCTCTGATGTAAATTGGGGCTGGGTGCTTTTTGCTATCATTATATTATTTGCCTCCCTTCCGGCAGTAGGATTATTATCAGATTGGAACCAACTCATTCATTTTGGCCCCTTCGATGAGAAGTTTCGTGCCATGCAGGAGCGTGCCAAAACGATGACAGAAGCCTTTCTTAACATGCCAAAACTAAAAGACTTATGGGTAAATCTTTTGCTCATTGCCATCATCCCTGCCATCGCAGAGGAATTCTTTTTTCGTGGCGCAGTACAACGAATTTTTATAAAATTAGTTCACCATGCCTGGATTGGCATCCTTATAACTTCCATATTTTTCAGTTTAGTTCATGGCGAAATGTTAGGCTTCTTTCCAAGAGTTGCACTCGGGATGATTTTGGGATTAATTTACTACTACACAGGAAACCTTTGGTATGCAGTCATTGTGCATCTGGTAAACAATGGCTTTCAAGTGGTTGTTGTATATCTATATCAACATGATTACCTGTCAACAGACATTACGCAAAACACACCAACCCCGGTTATATTAGGAGTTGCAAGTATTATTGTCGTTATCGCATTATTTTTTATCTTTAAGAAATATGTACCCACAAATCCAAAACAGGTCATGTGGAAAAATAAAACGCAGGAAGCGCTTTTTTAATAACCTTAAATTGTATTATCATGGAAAAAGATTGGTCCATTGTATATAAAGCGGCAAATAACTATCAAGCCAAAATTCTAAAAGGAATGTTGGAAGAGCATGAGATTGAAAGCGTAATCATCAATCAAAAAGACTCTGCCTATCTGAGCTTTGGGAATACGTTACTTTACGTTCATAATGATAATTTTGAAAAAGCAAGGCAACTCATTCTCGAAATTGAAGGAGAAGAAGAACAACAAGAATAAATCAAAAAAGACCAAATGAAGCATTCCCCATTTGGTCTTTTAAACTCATTTAACAGTATTTAGAAATAATAATTATCAACAATTTTTGTTAAATTATATTCTACTGTTCGTAAAGGAATTTCTTCAATCCTTCCAATTTCATTTCCATTTCGTTTGTCAAATAAAATAATAGAAGGAACTTTTGTTATTTTATATTTTGCAATTTCACCATTCAAAGCTTTAAGACTTTTATCTACACCATAGAGTTTAATGGTACTCACCGGATAGCTAGAGGACAACATGGTTTTGTAAAAAGCGGGAATATCTTTTCTGGATTCTTGATCCCATGTACCAAATACTGCCACTATAGAGATGCTATCCCTAAAATAACTAAGATAACGCACCTTTTCTTTGTCAGGCTTATAGCTGTTAATTCCTTTATAAAACCAACTATAACTACTATCATTAGCCAGTTGCTTCATATTTAGTTGCCCAACAAGTATTTCATTGCCATTTTCCCCATCAATTGTTTTATAATCCTGAGCAAATGCTACATTAGATATCAAAAATATGCTAATAGCTACTAGTGCAATTCTTTTCAAATTCATTTTATACTTATTTAATTTATAATCTACTTTTCAATTCCAAAAGGAATCTTTTTACTTTTTGCAAAGACTGTACCATTTCGAAATTCTGCTGTGTCACTCGTTTATCATCCTTCAATTTTCTTTTTACTCCTTCAATGGTAAATTTCCGTTCCCGAAGTAAATGATAAATCAATTGCAAATTTCGAATATCTTCCGGTCTGAACAACCGATCTCCCTTGCGGGTTTTTCGTGGTTTTAATATAGTAAATTCATTTTCCCAATAACGAATCAACGAAGTCTTAACCTTAAACATTTCTGCCACCTCTCCTATTCCATAATATTGCTTATTCAAATCTTTTTCATCAATGGCATGCAATATCTCCATATCATAAGCCTCTGAAAGTGGTTTACGTCCTCTTGTTTCAGGTTTTGGTTCCTTAGAATCTTCTTCATCGTAGAAGGAAAATAAGTCATTGGCTACACTCATAAAAGGGGAATATTAAATTTAAATTTATCAGAAATGTGCATTCTTTGGCGTACGTGGGAAAGGAATCACATCTCTTATATTTTTCATTCCTGTTACAAACAAAATCAATCTTTCAAAGCCTAATCCATAGCCGGAATGTGGACAAGAACCAAATTTTCTGGTATCCAAATACCAAGCCAATTCTTTCTCCGGCATATCAAGTTCTTTCATCCGTTGCTGCAGCTTATCCAAATCTTCTTCTCTCTGAGAACCTCCAATAATCTCGCCAATTCCCGGAAACAATACATCCATAGCGCCAACCGTCTTATCATCCTCATTTTGCTTCATATAAAAAGCTTTGATATCCTTTGGATAATCCGTAATTATCACCGGCCTTTTAAAATATTTCTCTACCAAATATCGTTCATGTTCCGATTGTAAATCTACTCCCCAGGATACATCATATTTGAACTTTTTCTTCTTATAAGGCTTACTCTTCATTAAAACGTCAATCGCTTCAGTATAACTTATTCTCTGGAAATCATTATCTAAACAAAACTGCAATTTCTCTAGCAAAGCCATCGGGCTTCTATCCTTTTGTGGCAGTTGTTTCTCTTCTTTTAAAAGACGCTGTTCCAGAAATTCCAAATCATCTTTATTGTGCTTCAAAACATAATCAATCAGATACTTTAACATCTCTTCCGCCAAATTCATATCATCTTCTAAATCATAAAAAGCCATTTCCGGCTCTATCATCCAAAATTCAGAAAGATGCCTTGTAGTATTAGAATTCTCCGCTCTGAAAGTCGGACCAAAAGTATATATATCACCTAGCGCCAATGCACCTAATTCCCCCTCCAATTGTCCGGAAACCGTTAAATTAGTAGAACGCCCGAAGAAATCCTGCTTAAAATCAATCTTCCCCGATTCCGTCATAGGGACATCATATAAATCCAGCGTAGTCACTCTAAACATTTCACCAGCACCTTCTGCATCCGAAGCCGTAATCACCGGAGTGTGAAGATAAACAAAACCTTTTTCATTAAAAAACTGATGAACTGCAAAAGCCAGACTGTGACGTATTCTAAAAATAGCACCAAAAGTATTGGTACGAAAACGAAGATGGGCAATATCTCTTAAAAAATCCAAACTATGTTTTTTAGGTTGTAAAGGATATTCATTAGCATCACTTTTTCCTAAAACAAGTATTTCATCTGCATGAACTTCCACATTTTGTCCCTTTCCGGGAGAAGCAACCACTTTTCCGATAATTTTAACAGCTGCGCCAGTTGTAATACCTTTTAAAGTTTCCGAATCTGTTTTTTCATAATCAATAACAATTTG
>CAZLDH010000045.1:0-1043 GCA_964558275.1 uncultured Chitinophagaceae bacterium | reverse complement strand
ACTCTTTACGGAAGATCCATCATTCAAGGCAATAAACCGATTGCTTCTAAAAGTTCGTACCCAACCTTTCACTGTCACTTCATAATCAATAGCATCTCCGGATATTATTTCTTGTACTTTTTTTCTGGTATTTATCATTCTGGTTTTTATTTTATGAATGCAAAGATAATTATTATAGAATGAAATTTTGTGGTTTCTAAAAACTTCCATTACCTTTGTCACGAATTACAATAAGTCGTAGGTATATTAAACATATTCCATTTATCGGCTTTCCTACTTTTTCTTTATCAAGTATAATATTATCAATTCTTACTTTTAAAGACTATTTATTACCTCTATTTGAGGATCATTTTAAATACTATGTACTTCGCAACTTTTAGCTCATGTACGATATACTAGAACTCAATAAGAAGCTCGTTCCCGACCTTCATGAAATCGCAAAAGAATTAAACCTTTCCGTTCCTAAAAGGATAGACAAACAAACCCTGATATACAAAATACTGGATATGCAGGCCATCAATTCCAGCGGAGAGGAAAATAACAAGCCGAAGAAAGAAGTAAAAAAAACACCGGCTAAGAAGAAAAAAACAAGTAAAAAACCTGCTCAGCCTAAGGCGAAAGAGAGCAATCATAAAAAAGAGACCGCACCTTCCAAAGACAACAAAACAGAGAAGCCTAAGCGAAGCCGAAAAAGAGTCCCCAAAAAGGAGGCTACACAGGAAGAACTTAATTACGACTCTCAAAAAGAGGTACAAAAGAAGGATGCCGCACCTCAAAAAGAGAAAACACCTCCCCCAAAAAAAGATAACAGGAATACACATACGTCAAAAGCACCCCAAGACAGAGGGAAAAGAGAGGATCGAAAAGATAACAATAATCCATCTAATGACCGTCGCCCCAAAAATAACAATCACCATAAAAACAAAAAAGATTCAAACTTCAATATAGATTTTGATGGGGTGATTAGCAGCGAAGGAGTATTGGAAATGATGCCGGACGGATACGGCTTTCTCCGATCTTCAGACTATAATTATTTAAGCTCG
>CAZLDH010000044.1:17840-19305 GCA_964558275.1 uncultured Chitinophagaceae bacterium | reverse complement strand
TGAATTGGCTGTGAGCGCATGACATATCCAAACTACATTATCCTTGGCATCATTTAGTTTCCCGTAGGTGTGATAGCCAACAGTTACTTCCGGCATTTCCTCTCCGGATTCAAGGACAAAAGGTTTTCGGTATGTATAGGTATGAAAAGACAAGTTGTTGTATATTGCAATTTCTGTTATTGAGCTGCAAAACTACGGTTTTGTTTATCTTTATTTAAAAAAATATGTTGAAATAGGTAAAATTATGAAAATTAAATTAGAAAGAATCGATGATGCCTTTAATATGAAGGCCATGGATGAAGATGGTCATGAAGTGTCTATAGATGCTTCTGAAAAGGTGGGTGGACGCAATCAAGGAGTACGTCCGATGAGTATGCTTATTATGGGAATGGGGGGATGTGCTTCTGTTGATGTGTTATTGATTTTGAAGAAGCAACGACAGACAGTAGAAGATTTAAAGATTGAATTGGATGCTGAACGTGAAAAGGATAAAGAGCCGGCTTTGTGGAGCAAAGTACATGTGATTTTTGAGCTGAGTGGACAAATTGATGAAAAGAAAGCACAAAAAGCAGTTGATTTATCTATGAAAAAATATTGTTCTATTGCCGAAACGATGAGAAGGGCAGGGACTGAATTATCCTGGGAAGCTAAGTTGGTGTAAATCGGATAAGGAAATCAGGTTTGTTTGTTTATACTGGGATTTCAGTTGTACCTTTGCGGTCATACCATTTTTTGTTAAAAAAATAATTTCTCGATGGGATCAGAAAAGCGTCACAACGCATCAGAGGTTATTCGTACGCGTGTTCCTAGAACAACCTCCATGGAGCATGTATCTCCTTTGTATTTATCATCCAGCTTTTGCTATCAAAATGCAGAAGAAATGAGAGCTGTCTTCGCAGGAGAAGAACAAGCAAATATTTATAGTCGATTTATTAATCCTTCGGTAACGGAGTTTCAGAATCGAATGTGTGTACTGGAAGGTACCGAAGCTGCGATGGCTACTGCTTCAGGAATGAGTGCAAATTTTGCGACATTTATGAGTTTATTGTCTGCCGGGGATCATCTTATCTCAGGTAGTGCTATCTTTGGTTCTACGCATTCTATGATTACGCGATATCTGCCTAAATGGGGAATCGAACATTCTTTTTTTGATATGCGAAATCCTGAAGTACTTGAAAAATTGGTACGTCCGGAAACTAAATTACTATATGTTGAAACACCTTCTAATCCGGGACTTGATCTGACGGATTTAGCGTTGCTGAGTACTTTTGCAAAAGCGCATGATTTAATCTTTGTTGTTGATAATACTTTTGCTTCTCCTATTTTTCAGCAACCCAAGAAATTTGGTGCAGATTTAATCATACATTCTGCTACTAAATGGATTGATGGGCAGGGACGTGCGCTGGGCGGTGTTGTTTGTGGGCCACATAAGTATGTTGATGAAATATTTGCATTCTGCAGAAAT
>CAZLDH010000044.1:4099-17830 GCA_964558275.1 uncultured Chitinophagaceae bacterium | reverse complement strand
CTTTATCGGCCTTTAATGCCTGGCTACTGAGTAGTGGGTTAGAAACTTTAACTGTTCGGATGGAAAAACATGCAGAGAATGCAATGATTTTGGCAGAATGGTTAGCTGAAAACCATTCTGTAGCTAATACGAGATATCCCTTTTTGTCTTCGCATCCGCAATATGAATTAGCTCAAAAGCAAATGAAGACCGGTGGCGGTGTGGTTTGTTTTGAAGTGAAAGGGGGGCTTGCGCAGGGAAAGAAATTTCTGGATAGCCTGAAAATGCTTTCTGTGACAGCTAACTTGGGTGATGTCCGTTCTATTGCCAGCCATCCTGCTTCTACTACTCATGCTAAACTGTCTGAAGAAGAAAGACAAAAAACAGGAATTACACCCGGCTTGATTCGTGTTTCTGTAGGTCTTGAAGATGTGGAAGATGTTATTGCAGACATTGACCAGGCACTTGCTAATAGCAAATAAGTAATTAAAACAGTAGGTCTGTCCTTATTTTATGGGCAGACTTTTATTGCTTTGGAGGCATTGTTAGTTTTTGATATCCCTGTTTTTTAGGATAAATGATGAAAGTATGCCCTTGATATATTCGGTGTTTCTCCTCAAGGTTCTTGGTGGTATCCTCCGGCAGGGAATAGATTGGATAGCCTACTAAAAAGTGTGTGGAGTCTCTGGTATAGATTTCTACATGATATCCCCAACCGGTTTTCTGATTGTAATCATCAATAGCTGCCGACTTGGAATTGTGTTTTCTATAGATAACTACATAAAAAATAGAATCATTTTCAGATTGGGTGTTATTTACTTTTGCTACCGAATCTATTGTTGAAGCCTGTTGTGTACTGTCTAGTTTTTCTACTAATTCTTCCGGATCTTCTTCTTTAGAAAAGTTATTGAATACTTGTTTTAAGGAAGTATCGAAATAATAGAAATAAATAAAACTGCCTAGCAACAATATGACTACAATTATTAAAAGGGTGTATAAAACGGATTTACTTTTCTTTTCATTAGAGATGGAATCCATTTCTTCCTCTTCAGATATGGATATCTGTTGTTCCGCCACAGGCGAATAAAGTGAAGGAGAGGTATAAGATTTAAAGGAAATATTTTCTTCTTTGTTTTGCTTCAATTCTCCTAATCCGGGAATGATTACAGGTGTTCCTTTTTCAAGGCTTTGTATGATTTTTTGACAAGCTTCTTCCCAAGTTTTTTTAGCTTTTTCTTCAGTTAACTGAAAATGAATCACTAATTTTTTGGTCACAGCTTTTTCTTCTTCAGTTGCTTTTGGGATAAAGGAGAAGGTGGTTTGGGGAGGGAAAATATGATTATCCTTTTCTTTAGCAGGATGGTAGGTCGCTTTTAAAATACCTATATCGGGAAGATAACAGGATTCTCCTTTTTGGAGAATCTGACTAATGAGTAACAATATATCTTTTAATTGTTCGGAATCCATCACGAGGTATCGCTGGTTAAAAAAAACGAAACTAAATAATATTATTTAGAATTTAAACATAATACCACCTAATACATTTAACCCAATGGAGGGATATTTGTTCCATCTTTGATAATGGTTGTTTAGAAGATTGTCTGCTTTTAACCAAATGCTGAATTGGTTTCCTATTTCATAGCTCCCATTAAGATTTATATCAAATGCACTTCCTGTTTTGTGCGCTTTTCCCATGTTGTCTTGATACCAGCTGCCACTCATTGCGTATAGACCTGCCCCCAGGGATAAATTATTAATTCCGCTGTATTGCAAAGAGAGATTAGAAATAAACGGACGCATTCCCCAAGGTTTGGCTTCCGTCTCCTGATCATAATAATTATACCAGCTGCCACTAATTTTGGTGTTGAAATGGTCTCCCAAAGCATAGCCTAATTCAGCATGGAATTCAAAAGATTTTATTTTTTCTTCACTCAGGAGATTAAATTTGTTATAGTGAGCCGGATCGTTGAGGTATAATACTTTATTGGAAAAGTCAACAGAAGCTAATTTGACATTATAAGTGAAGTGACTGTTGATGGCTCCTTTTATTCCGGTATATCTTTGTGCTACCCTTGTGTTGGGCATGTATTGGAATGATTTTATAAATGGATTTTCTCCGGTGATATTTTTAAAAGAGGCTTTACTGAAAAATACCCGCCAACCACTACTCAATATAATTTTATCTTCGTAAAGATTGGTTTCGTTTAGAATGTCGGGTAACAAATAAAATTCCCCTTGCGACCATGTAGGGGTAACGCCTGCATGCAATTTAAACTTCTTTTTTTCGATATTAAAGGAAGGACTGATGGAGACTATATTATTTGAAAAAGAGGTATCGTCATTTTTAAATTTTGATAAATCTGCTTCAAAAGCCACACCTATATAGATATCCTCACCTATATATTTTTGTGCCGGAATATCTAAAGAAAAAGAAGTTTCGGATTGGTTAAATCTGTCAAAATAGCTATAAAATTCAATCTCGGGTTGATAGTCAATTCGTAAGTTATTGGATTTTGTATTTTGTAATCCTACTCTCAAAACAATATTATTATATGCCTGTTTGAGACTATCTTCATTTTTTACCGGAACAGCGTGGTCATATCCATAAAAGCGAGTGCCATTTCTGTTGTATCCTGCTTCAACATGAAGAGCATGGGTAGGAGAAAAGTATTTTCCGTGTAGTAGCAGGTTTGTTTTGCTGAACTGCTGATGCTCAATATCACCTTTTGATGAAATATGATTAAAATTTAATCCTAATTGTAATGGTAGTCTATTCCCATTACTTAAACCCAATTGTATAAGTGGTGTACTATGATTTCCGTAACCAACTTTAATGTAATTGTTATAAAGAGAGTAGTAGGAAGTATCTATTCCCATCGCCAAGGGTTGTAATGGAATGGGACTGTAAGAAAAGTTTAGATTTTGTGAAGGAATGCTATAAATTAGGTTAGGTTTAGTTTCTTCTCCATTAGGCAGACCGGCGTTGAGATCTATTTTGGCAGCTGCCGGTAATTCCGGTTGATAAATATTGTAGATATCAATGGTTTGTTGAGTAATACTATCCTTTTGTTGTTGTGCTTGTGCATGATTTACCCACAACGTTGATGCAATGAATAGACTTATGAATAAAGAAATTCTATTGGTCATGATAAAAAATTTGTGTCTTTTATTGACGAGCAGTTGAATCTGTGTTGTTTGTGTCTGTCTGCGGTGAGGAATAATTAATCTTGGATTGCTTATCATTATCCGCTTTTACTTGTTCTAATAATTGTTTCGCATCATTCACGAGCTCTTCTTCATCAGAATGATCGATGATACTCTGTAAGGTGGCTTTGGCATTGAAATAATCCTTTTCTTGCCAAAAAATATTTCCGAGTAATAAATAAGATTTGGCTACCCAGAAATCATAAGAAGGCGTTTTTTTAATAACTTCAAATGCTGCTTTTTCTGCTTCTTTTAATTTATCTTGTTTTAACTTACAAAGGGCAATGTAATATCTGGATTCTGCACCAAGTTCAGAAGTTGTCATAGAGGCTACTTGTTGAAATTGTTGAATTGCAGTAGCATAATCTGTTTGTTCTTGTGATGCACGACCCAGGTAGAAATAACTGACAATTTGATCTCCGGTACTAATATCTTCCTGTTGCAATAATTTCTGAGCAGATGTTTTTACTTGATCCCATTGTTCTAATTTATAACTGCTTTTAAGGATACCTCTTAATGCTGTGAGGGTATTCTCTTTGTTGGTTGAGAATGTTTTTAGAGATTTATAATCATTAAGCGCCGCAGTATAGTTTTGTTTTTTATAGTAATTGATATAAGCTGCCCTTGCTGCAGAATGCTCTTTGAAGGACATGAGTCCATTCTTTATCACAGATTCATAGTCTTTAAGTGCTTGCGTATAATCTTCTTGTTTATAGGCGCTTTCCGCTCTGTAGAAGTGTGCTTTTGCTGTAAATTGACCGGTAGGATAGTCGCTTAAATAAGTAGAGAATTGACTGACTGCTTTGTTATATTCCTGATTAGCAAAACTCGATTCAGCTACAGCATAGGTGAGTGAATCTTCTTTGGATACATCGAGCTTTCTTCCAATAGAGTTCAGGTAATTAAAATATTGCTGAGGTTGTCCTTCAGTAATATAAATATTTTTGAGACTGGTCAGTGCTTCATTTGCTTGTGCACTGTTAGGGTATTTTTGAACCAGTTTTTTATATTCCTGTGCAGCTTGTTCCTTTTGTTGCAGACTAGCGTATGCAAGCCCTATCTTTAAAATAGCCTTAGGAGCATCTGCATTATTTTCTTGTGCAGCTATTTTTTTAAAAGAAGAAATAGCTGCATTATATTTTCCCTGATTCATGTAAGCGAGACCAAGTTGATAATTTGCCTTTCCATTGTAACTGGAGTTTGGATTGTATTGTGGGATTTTTCTTAGGATTTTTACTTTTGTTCTTCTATCTCCTTGAATTCCTGCGATGATAGCTTTTTGGTATAATGCATAATCTCTGCCTGCCCCTCCGGCTTCCACTGCTTGATTATAAATATTGCTTGCTTTATTATATTCTCTTAGCATATAATAACAATCGGCTTCTCTTAATCGGGCATCATTAGCAATTGATGTACCATTGGAACCAAAAGTGTGTTGTGCTTTTTTGAAATGTGGCAACGCATTGGAATATTGTCCTTTCTGTAGGTAACTGTACCCAATATTGTAATGCGCAGACTGAATATTGGCCTCACCTGAGCCCGGATGCAAATTGTTTTCAGAGGAGATGTATCTTTGTGTATTGCTAATGGCTTGTGTGTATTGTCCCTTTCTTAAGGCTATTTCTCCTTTCCAAAAATAAGTTAATAACACAATTCTGTCATCTATCCTATATTGCAGGGATTGATCCAGAAGTTGGTTGGCCATGTCAAGTTGTTCATCATTAATCAGCTGCATGGCTCTACCAAATGTAATTCGTTGGTAAGCTTTCTGAACAGAGGTCTTTTGTTTAGGTATGTCTTTTAGTACTACTAGTGCGTCTTTGTAATCTTCTGTATTCATGAAGAGATGAGCTAATATTTCTCTGGATTCCTGATTGTAATCTGACTGAGGATAATCTTGTATAAAGGCTTGGAGTGTTTTTAGCGCAGCATCTTGATAACCAAGTTCATAAGATAATTTACCGTAATTAAATTTAGAGACTTCTTGTTGTTTTGCATTGTAAGAAGAGCGGGCACAAAAAGCAAAAGCATGTCGAGCCTGCGATTTTTGTCCTGTTTTTAAATAACAATCCCCTAAAATATACATAGAGTTCTGAGCCAGTGAATCTGTGCCACCGCTCAATTGTTTAAATCCGGCGATGGCTTCATTCAACTTTCCGGTTTTGTAATAGCAATAAGCTAACTCATACACATCCTCTTTTTGAAGAGTCTCTGCTTGTTGTCCGTATTCTTCTAAATAGGGAAGTGCTTTTTTATATTCTTTTTTCTCAAAATAGGTTTGTCCCAACAAATGACGTAAGTCTTTGTCATAATATAAATTTCCCTTTTCCAAGTATGGTTGAGCGAAGCGAAGTAATTTATCAAATTGATCTTGATAGTAATATATTTCAGCAATATAATAAGGTACTACTTTGTCATATTGAGGCTCATTTATAATCTTTTGAAAGGAAGCCAGTGCATTTTTGTATTTTCCGCTTAATAATGAAATATATCCTGTATAATAATTTGCCGGAATGAAATGTTCATTATGTACATTTTTGACCGCGTTAAAGAGGGGAAGCGCTTTATCAAATTCTTGTAAGTTAAAATAAGCATAAGCTTGTTCAAATTTCTTATTGGCTATTTCCTCATTGGAGAAATTATCTATGCCTGCTTGTTCAAAATAGGTTATTGCTTTTTGATAATTTTCTTTTTTAAAATAATAGTGAGCGATTTGATAACTCATTTTTTGTTTGTTAGCCAGACTTACAGAATTATTTATAAATTTCTCGGCCTTTGAAATTGCATGTGGTTGATCTAAATTAATTGCACAAACTAGTGAATAAAAATGAGCATTATCAATATTAATCTGATTATCAGAGGGTATTTGTGCTTCGAGATGGCCTAAATATTCTTCATATAGGGGTTGTGCATTAGCATAGAGCCCTTTTTGGTATAATTTACCGGCTTTTTCAAGAAGTATGTTAGGATCCTGATGGTGAATGTTTTTTTGTGCAAAAGCAGGTAGCGTAAAGAAGAATAAGATAGAAATAAATAAAGCAGATGGAAGAAAATATCCGGGAATATCCTTAACGTGAATAAATCTCATTATTAGTATAGTTCTATGTTAGCCATAGATAAGAATTATTATATTCTTATCCTTGATGAATATTAATTTTTAAAAATCTTCAAGTGGTTAATTAGGTCTTGTTGATTCGTTTGGTCTATTTTGTTGGACAAAGATAATAGATTATTGCTTTTATCAAGATGGAATCCTCCCAAATTTGTGCCAAAACTTGTGAAAAAATAAAATTAGTTTATTTTAGCTTAAAACAGTTGTGTTTTCTTTTGATGAATGCAGCTGAAATGCTGATAAATAATGTATTCAGAGTGGTTATTATTATTAATTATAAGTGTTTGAAATGTATAGCTCAACAGTAGAAATGAGAGTGAAATACGGTGAAACCGATGCCATGGGGTATCTGTATTATGGAAATTATGCATTATATTACGAAGTAGGGAGAACGGAGTTGATTAGAGATTTAGGTTTTTCTTATAAAGAATTAGAAGAAAAGGGGATTATGATGCCGGTGGTGGAGTATAGAAGTAAATATGTAAGACCCGCTTTGTATGATGATGTAGTGACCATTAAAACAAGTCTGAGAGATTTGCCAAAAGGAAGAAAAATTACTTTTTATACAGAATTATTTAATGAAAAAAAACAACGTTTGAATACCGGTTTTGTGGTGTTGGCCTTTGTAGATAAGGGTAGCGGAAAAACGATGGATTTGCCCTCCATCTTAAAGGAAAAATTGACTCCTTTATTTGATTAAAATAAGTTTAATGACAGAAATAAAAGCAACTATTATAACTATTGGAGATGAATTATTGATTGGTCAAACGCTGGATACAAATGCAGTTTGGATTGGGCAGGAACTCAATAGAATTGGCGTTTGGGTCACCAGACGGGTTACCATAACCGACGAAGCTGATGCTATTTTAAATACGCTGTCGGCTGAAAGTGATAATGCGGATATTATACTGATTACCGGTGGTTTGGGACCCACGGATGATGATATAACCAAAACTACTTTATGTCAATATTTTGCTTCTGAAATGATTTTGAATAGAACAGTATTAAAACATGTTCAAGAAAGGGTAAAACAAAGCGGAAACGCTTTATTACAAAGAAATAGAAATCAAGCAATGGTACCCAATAATTGTCGTGTGCTTTTTAATGAAAGAGGTACTGCGCCCGGACTTTGGTTTGAGAAAGAAGATACTGTTTATGTGGCCATGCCGGGTATTCCATATGAAATGAAAGGATTGATGCTGCAAAAGGTAATTCCCGGAATATCTGAAAGTTTTTCTTTACCTGCCATTCTTCATAGAACACAAATGGTTTCAGGTATTTCGGAGTCCGTATTGGCAAAGCAATTAGAGGGATTTGAGCAAAGTCTGCCGACACATATTCATTTGGCATATCTTCCTACCAATGGTGTTTTAAAGTTAAGATTGACTGCTAAGGGACAAGTAGCACAAAGGATTGCTCACGAACTGGATCAGTATGGAATGGCTTTGGAAAATAAGGTTCGAGATTTTCTTGTTGCCAAAAGAGATATTGCTCTAGAGGAATTACTGGGAGAAAAACTACGTAAACAAAATTTACATTTGGCAACTGCCGAAAGTTGTACCGGTGGATATATTGGGCATTTAATTACCTCTGTATCCGGCAGTTCTGATTATTTTGAAGGGGCTGCAGTGACCTACAATAATAGATTAAAACAACACTGGCTGAAAGTACCTGAAAAAGTTTTGATAGCGCATGGTGCAGTTAGTGAAGAAGTGGTAACTGCCATGTTGCAGGGCGTTCTTCGGTATTTAAATACAGATTTAGGTATTGCAGTGTCCGGGATAATGGGACCTGGTGGTGGCTCTAATGAGAAGCCTGTAGGTACTGTTTGGATAGCGGTGGGAGCAATAGGAGATATGCGAACGCGAAAGTTGCAGTTGCGGTATAATAGACTAAAAAATATTGAATTAACTGCGAATTATGCCTTACTCCTTTTGTTAGAATATTTGAAGGATATAGATAAATAATTGGCAATTCCGTACTTTTGTCATCTCTTAATTGAAAAGAACAATATATGGCTATAATAGATTTGAAATTACCTCCTATGGGAGAGAGTATCATCGAGGCTACTATTATTCATTGGAATAAAGAGGAGGGAGATGCCGTGGAAGAAGATGAAACGGTGTTGGAAGTGGCAACCGATAAAGTAGATAGCGAAGTGCCTTCTAGTGTAGAAGGTACGATAAAAGAAATCCTGTTTCAGGAAAATGAAGTGGTTCCTATAGGTGAAACTATTGCCAGAATAGAAATATCGGGAGAGGTTGCAGTAGAGGAAGAAGAAGATTTGCTCTTGTTGGATGACGATGATGATGAGGAAGGAGAGGGGGAAAAAGATGATATTGAAGTTGAGGGAAAGGAAATAAAAGAAGAAAAAGAGGAGAAAAGAGAGGATATAACACAGGAAAAAGAGATAGATAATAGCCGTTTTTATTCTCCTTTAGTCATGAAAATTGCGGGAGAAGAGGGCGTCTCGCTTAGTGAGCTTGAAAAAATAAATGGAAATGGTAGAGGAGGAAGAGTGACTAAGAAAGATATCTTGCATTATGTAGAAAAGAAAAGAAGTGGAATAATTGAAACTGAAAAAATAGAAAAAGTAGCAACTGAATCTGAACTAAATAAAGTTGCCGGCAATCAAACAATTGCGAAGTTAGAAAAAACAGGTAACGAGGCGAATGTGGAAGTTGTGAAGATGGATAGAAGACGAAAAATTATTGCTGAACATATGGTTCAGAGTAAACGAATTAGTCCACATGTAACAAGCTTTAGCGAGGCAGATGTAACCAATGTGGTTAAATGGCGTAACAAGTTTAAGCATAAATTTAGGGAAAGAGAGGGGGAGAAATTGACCTTTACTCCACTATTTATAGAGGCTATTGTAAAATGCATTAAGCGGTTCCCGCTTATTAACAGTGCGGTGGAAGGAGATAATATTCTGATAAAGAAGGATATCAATATTGGAATGGCTACGGCTTTGGAAGATGGCAGCTTAATAGTGCCTGTGATTAAACGTGCGGATCAGTTGAATTTGGTAGGGTTGGCGAAACAGGTCAATGGTTTGGCTAAAGATGCCAGAAGCGGTAATTTGGTTCCGGATGCGGTGCGCGAAGGTACTTTTACGATGACGAATGTAGGTACTTTTGATAGTCTCGCCGGAACGCCTATTATTAATCAGCCTCAGGTAGCGATTCTTGCTGTTGGCGCTATTAAGAAAAAAGCTGTAGTTGTAGAGACGGAGCAGGGGGATTCTATTGCTATTCGACACATGATGTATCTTTCTATGTCTTATGATCATCGAGTGGTTGATGGATCTTTAGGTGCTACATTCTTAACTGCAGTAGCAAGGGAATTGGAGAATTTTGATTTGAATAGAGCGTTATAATTTCCGCATTTGGGTTTCCAATTATAAGAATAGGTTAGAAAACATAATTTTTGAGCGGATATACCTTTATCGCAAAGGGTGAATTATTTACGATTTCGGAAAAGATTTCTGCTTTTTATAGCGTTGGTTGCTAGCAGATTCAGTTCTATTGCGTCTGGCGTAGTACCCGGATGTCGTGTACTCGCTTTTCTTCGATTTTCGCCTTATGATAATAAACTGAACTATTCCTTAAACCTGCAATTTTATAATTACCTTTGTGGCTTAAAAAAGAGGATGAGATGAAGACGGATCAAAAGAAAACACTTGAAGACGTAGTCATAAAATTTGCAGGCGATAGTGGAGACGGAATGCAGTTGACCGGTTCGCAATTTACCAATAATACAGCATTGACCGGTAGTGACTTATCTACCTTCCCTAATTATCCTGCCGAAATTCGTGCTCCGCAGGGAACTTTACCCGGTGTGAGTGGATTTCAACTTCATTTTTCCAGTAATAGAATTTATACGCCCGGAGATGCTTGCGACGTATTGGTAGCCATGAATGCAGCAGCATTAAAAACGAATCTTAGTGAGCTGAAAAAAGGCGGAATCATTATAGCTAATATTAGTGGTTTTGATAAAAAGAACCTGCGATTGGCTAATTATCCAAATGGCGAAAATCCATTAGAAGATGATTCTCTACAAAATTATACTGTATATCCACTGGATGTAACCAAGATGACAAAAGAAATCTTGAAAGATTCCTGTTTAGGTAGAAAAGAACAGGAACGCTCTAAAAATATGTTTGTATTAGGGTTTCTATATTGGATGTATAATCGGAAAATGGAGAATACGATTGATTTTCTGAAAGATAAATTTGGTAAAAAAACCGATATACTGAATGCCAATGTTAAGGTTCTAAAAGCAGGATATAATTTTGGGGAAACAACAGAAGCTTTTGGTGTTAGATATCAGGTGAATAAGGCAAAGATGGCTCCCGGTACTTATAGAAATATTACGGGAAATACTGCTTTGGCCTATGGTTTAATTGCAGCATCTCAAAAAGCAGATGTGCCTTTGTTTTTAGGCTCTTATCCAATTACTCCCGCTTCCGATATTTTACATGAGCTTAGTCGGCATAAAAATTTTGGCATAAAGACTTTTCAGGCTGAAGATGAAATTGCTGCCATGAGTTCTGTTGTAGGTGCCGCTTATGGCGGAAGTCTAGCAGTAACCACCACTTCCGGTCCGGGAATGACTTTAAAAACAGAAGCCATGGGGCTGGCTGTGATGTTAGAATTACCTATGGTGGTTATTGATGTTCAGCGTGGTGGTCCATCCACAGGCTTACCTACTAAAACGGAGCAATCAGATTTGATGCAGGCGTATTATGGTAGAAATGGAGAAAGCCCCATGCCTATTATTGCAGCGCATACTCCGGCCGATTGCTTTGAGGTAGTTTTTGAAGCCTTTCGTATAGCTGTGAAGCATATGACACCGGTAATCGTCTTAACAGACGGATATTTGGCTAATGGATCAGAACCTTGGCGCTTTCCTAAATCGAAGGATTTGCCGGAAATAGAAGTTAGATATGCTGCAGGTATTCAGGATGAAGAAGAGCAATTTCAACCTTATGTGAGGGATGAAAACTTGGTTCGTCCATGGGCTATACCGGGGACAGAAGGTCTAGAACACCGTATTGGTGGATTGGAAAAGGAAGATATTACCGGAAATGTAAGTTATGATCCTGAAAATCATCAATTGATGGTGAAAACCCGGCAAGAAAAAGTGGATAAGGTAGCAGAAGATATTCCATTACAGGAAATTGATACTGGTCCTAAAAATGGGAAAATTTTAGTGCTTGGTTGGGGATCGACTTATGGCGCCATTAAAAGTGCAGTAAGTGACTTGGTAATGCAAGGATATGAGGTGTCACATGTCCATCTACGTTATGTGAGACCTTTTCCCAGAAACCTGGGTGAAATTTTAGATAGTTTTGATCAGGTGCTTATCCCGGAAATGAATAATGGACAATTAATTAAAATTATCAGAGACCAGTTTATGGTTGATGCCAAAGGTTATCACAAAATAATGGGAACACCAATGGCTAAGCATGAGCTATTGAGCTGGATTAAAGAGTATTTGTAATGATTCATTACAAACAAAATAGAAAAGGGTTTGTCTTTTATCAGATGAACCCTTTTAATTTAATGAAGTTTTCCAAATAGTAGCTTATTTTT
The DNA here is from genome assembly GCA_964558275.1 of uncultured Chitinophagaceae bacterium. Taxonomy (GTDB): domain Bacteria; phylum Bacteroidota; class Bacteroidia; order Chitinophagales; family Chitinophagaceae; genus FW021-bin31. The sequence continues at coordinate 5,938 of CAZLDH010000044.1, read as the reverse complement.
GCAATCCTAATAAATATATAAACCATGAGTTTTATTCTAGATATAAAAAAAGCAGGAGCAGAAGGGTTAAAGGAACTTTATGAGGTGGATGTAAATCCTGACGAGTTGTTGGTCAATGAGACCAAGCCTGAATTTGAAGGAGATTATACCTTAGTGATTTTCCCTTTGTTGAAACTATTGAGACAAAAACCGGAAGTGGCAGGGGAACGTATTGGTGAATATTTACTCAGGGAATATGCAGATCTGTTTTGTGGATTTAATGTAATTAAGGGCTTTTTGAACCTTAGCATGGCTAATCCCGCATTGGGTTCATTTCTGCAGGAAAATTATAGAAATTATGATTTTGGCTTGCATTCTTGGAATGGGGAAAAGGTAATGGTAGAGTTCTCTTCACCGAATACCAATAAACCATTACACCTTGGACATTTACGGAATATTTTCTTAGGATATTCTTATGCTAAAATATTGGAAGCCTGTGGTTATGACGTGATTAAGGCTAATTTGGTGAATGACAGAGGCATTCATATTTGTCGTTCTATGGTTGCCTGGCAGAATTATGGAGAAGGGAAAACACCGGAACTTGAAGGGATTAAAGGAGATCATTTTGTAGGGAAATATTATGTGAAATTTAATGAAATTTATAAACAGCAAGTAGCGGATTTGGTAGCCGGTGGTATGGCGGAAGAGGAAGCCGAAAAAGAAGCACCACTCCAGAAAGACGCTGTAGAAATGTTGAGAAAATGGGAAAATAATGACGAAGAAGCTGTGGCTTTGTGGAAGAAGATGAATGATTGGGTGTTTGCCGGATTTGACAAGAGTTATGATAGGATGGGCGTATCTTTTGATAAAATATACAGAGAAAGTGAAACTTATCTATTGGGTAAAGAACTGGTAGATGAGGGATTGGGAAAAAAACTTTTGTATAAAAAAAAGAATGGCTCGGTTTGGATAGACCTTTCAGAAGACGGGTTAGATGAAAAGTTGTTATTACGTGCTGATGGTACTTCTGTTTATATGACACAGGATTTGGGTACTGCTCAATTAAAATATGATGATTATAAAATAGATCAAAGTATTTATGTCATCGGAGATGAACAGAATTATCATATGAAGGTATTGAAGTTAATATTACAGAAATTGGGAAGATCCTATGCGGATGGAATTTATCATTTGAGTTATGGGATGGTAGAGCTTCCTCATGGGAAGATGAAGAGCAGAGAAGGTACGGTAGTAGATGCCGATGACATGATGTCGGATATGGTAAATACGGCGGAGAAACACACAGAGGAATTAGGAAAGGTGGGAGATTTCTCTGAAGAAGAATTGAAGATGCTTTATGAAACTTTAGGTTTAGGTGCAATGAAGTTTTATTTATTACGTGTGGATCCAAAGAAGCGCATGGTTTTTAATCCGGAGGAATCTATTGACTTTCATGGATTTACAGCTCCTTTTATTCAATATACACATGCCAGAATTCAATCTATTTTTAGAAAAGAAAATATTCCACCTCAGGCGTTTAAAGTAGATATTTCTGCTTCAAAACAGACTTTTCTTGATGATGAAAAACAGGTGGTGTTACAATTGGAACTTTTCCCACAAGCGTTGTTGGAAGCCTGTGATGAACGTAATCCTTCTGTTGTAGCCGGTTATTGTTATGAATTAGCTAAGACTTTTAATACTTTTTATAATAATCTTTCTGTCAGTAATGCAGAAAGTAAAGAAAAGAAAGAATTACGTTTACAGCTATGTTTGCTTACAGCAAAAGTGATTAAAAAAGGGATGGAATTGTTGGGTATTCGTGTACCGGACAGAATGTAATCGTTATTAGACTTTAATTTA
>CAZLDH010000044.1:0-3999 GCA_964558275.1 uncultured Chitinophagaceae bacterium | reverse complement strand
TTTAATTATTTATAAGTTGGATTATATAAGGTACTGGATGGAATTTCTACCGGAGGATTTCCTTGATAGCGATGCATATACAATGCAACACACATTGCAAACATAAAAGCTACTGTTGCTCCAATACTTAAGTAAAAAAGATAACGTGAGGTAGAGACCCAGCTTGTAGATACATCTTTTAATTCGTGTTTTTCTTGACCTTTATCTTCCATAGTGATTTTTATTTTGCAGTACAAAATTAAGAATTGTATACTTAGTAACCAATTATTTTTTGGATTTTAATGTAGGGGGGAAGATTTTGCTTTTCCTGATGAAATAATCCCATATGATACTGCCTTTATATACCCCGGGTATTTCAAAAAAAGGAAGATATGGGATATCGTTAAGTTTGTTTTTATTGATGGATTTCCACTTATAATAGCTCCTATGTGCTTTCCATATACTCTTCACCTCTTCTATATTACCGGACAATATACTTTTAACAGCCGCCACACCATCGAGTACTTTTCTACTAAATAAAATTGTATTTCTCTCCTTCGGAGACAGGTTTTTATACAACATGATAAGATTGTTGCGGAAGTTAAGATAGACCTTTCGTGGATTCCCTTGAGGAAGACTGCCTCCACCGACGTGATATACCGTTGCTTGCGGACAAACAGCTATTTTATATCCCATTCGCTGTAGTCTCCAGCAGAGATCAATTTCTTCCATGTGAGCGAAAAAATTTTCATCTAATCCACCTGCTTCTTGATACAGATGGGCACGAATAAATAGTGCAGCACCACTAGCCCAAAAGGCAGTCTGTTCGTGATCATATTGTCCCTTGTCTTTTTCAACCGTTTTGAAAACACGCCCTCGGCAAAAAGGATAACCATAACGATCTATCCAGCCGCCGGCGGCTCCGGCATATTCAAAAAAATCTTTGTGATGAAAAGCTCTCAATTTAGGTTGACATGCTGCTATTTGATGATCCTTTTCCATCTCTTTAATGACCGGTTGAATCCAGTTGGAAGTTACTTCTACATCCTGATTAAGCAGAACAAAATAATCCGCCTCTATTTTTGACAAAGCTTCATTATAACCTCCGGCAAATCCAAGATTTCCTGAATTTAAAATGATCTTTACTTCCGGAAAATTTTGCCTGATATATTCAACACTGGTGTCAGTGGATGCATTATCAGCTATATAAATATCTGCATTGGGATAGTTTGATGCGACTACGGAAGGAAGAAACTGTTTTAGAAATTTCTTGCCATTCCAATTTAAGATGACAACGGCCACTTTAGGAGGCTGCATAACTGATTTTTTATATTCTTAAGATGAACAAAGGTAAGTATTATGATGGCAAGCAAACGAATATACTTTGAGGAAACTGTAATTATTTTTAGTCTAAATAAAATGTTATTCGCCCCCGATAGATGTCTGAAATCAAATGATTAAAAGGATAAAATTGCTAAAGAAAAAATAAAAAACTTAGCTTTGATACTATGAACATAATTGCTTACAGAAGTTTGTCGGATCTTAACCATTACAATTTAAATACAAACAAATAAACCTACCTTTGTTCTGCCTTTGCCAAGCCGCTGATAGGCAGTCAGGGAACTGGTTGATAGGCAATCAACGAATAACCAAAGCATGCTAAAAAAAACGCCGGTTTGGAAATTGACCCTTGCAGCTTTAGGGCTTTTAATTGTTATAGCTACTTTGCTTTATGTGAATAGCTTTACAGAAAAGCTAAAACGGGAAGAAAAACTTCGAATGAAAGCCTGGGTAGAAGCCAATATGGAAATTTTGACTTCCTCATCGAATACAAATCTTAATATGGCTACCGAAATTGTAGCCGGAAATACAACCATTCCTGTTATTCAAGTAGATAGGGAAGGACATATACTGAGTGTAAATAACTTGGGTTTGAATGGAGAACACATAATTGAAGAGAATGAAAAATTTCTGACTAAAAAATTAGAAAAATTTAAATCACTTCATAATCCTATTATTTTAAGATATAATCCCAAGGACAGTACGCAATACTACAAAGTATATTATGGGGAATCTTCAATGTTGCGTAGGATTAGATACTTTCCATATATACAACTTGCTGTAATCGCTCTTTTTATATTAGTGACACTCATTGCATTAAATAGTTCAAATAGAGCAAAAAGAAATCAGCTTTGGGCTGGTCTTGCTAAAGAAACTGCCCATCAGTTGGGAACTCCGCTATCTTCTATGGAGGCTTGGGTAGAACTTTTAAAGGAAAATAAAGATAACGAACCTATCGTAAAGGAACTTAATCATGACCTTAGTCGGTTAAAAATGATTTCTGAGCGCTTCTCTAAAATCGGAAGCATGCCTGAACTGGAGGAGGCAGAATTAATATCGCACGTGCATAATGTGGTACTGTACATGAAACATCGTGCGCCTAAGCTCATACGTTTTAAAGTGACTACAGATGGCGAGAAAGAAATTCCTGCTATGATTTCTCCCTTACTTTTTGATTGGGTATTGGAGAATCTCTTAAAAAATGCTTTAGATGCCATGGACGGAAAGGGCAGTATAACAATTGATATTTCTACACACGCGGCACATTCTTACATTGATATTACAGATACCGGTAAAGGAATACCAACCCGACAGTTTGAAAATGTATTTTCACCCGGATACAGCACCAAAAAAAGGGGTTGGGGATTGGGATTGTCTTTGAGTCGACGAATTATGGAATCCTATCATAAAGGAAAACTTTTTATTGAAAAATCTGAAGTAGGGAAAGGAACAACTTTCAGAATAATGTTGCGGAAATAGGAATGCGACCGAGATTGGGGTGATATTTAAAGATGTTTCTTTTTACTTTTGTGGGAAATATGAAATCATGACAGAGAAGGAATTATTTTTTAAACATATAGCACAAACTTCAGATGCGCCTTTAGGATTGAAAATTGTGAAGGCGGAAGGCGTGAAAATGTGGGATGAAACCGGAAAAGAATATCTGGATATGGTCGCCGGAGTTGGCGTTTGTAATATTGGTCATAGTCATCAGGAAGTAGTGAAAGCGGTTCAGAAGCAGGTAGAACAATACATGCATCTGATAGTATATGGGGAATTTATTGAAACACCACAGGTGCAATATGCAAAAGCATTAACGGATTCTTTACCTGCTCATTTAAATTCAGTGTATTTTACAAATTCAGGTACTGAATCTGTGGAAGGTGCCATGAAGTTGGCAAAGCGGGTAACCGGACGACCACAGATTGCAGGCTTTAACAAGAGCTATCATGGATCTACTCAGGGAGCACTAAGCATCATGGGAGGAGAAGAAAGTAGGCGTGCTTATCGACCATTACTTCCGGGAATCATGCATTTGCAATTTAATCATTTTGATGACTTACAGAAAATAGATGAACAAACTGCGGGTGTAGTAGCCGAGGTAATACAGGCTGGTTCAGGTGTAACTATTCCTGACATAGAATGGATACAGTCATTAAGAGAAAGATGTACGGAGGTAGGCGCTTTGCTTATTCTGGATGAAGTACAAACGGGCATGGGGCGTACAGGCACTTTATGGGCTTTTGAGCAATTCGATATTGCACCTGATATTTTATTGTCTGCAAAGTCTTTAGGGGGAGGAATGCCGTTAGGTGCATTTATAGCAGATAAATCCTTGATGCACGAATTGACGCATGATCCTATCTTAGGTCATATTACTACTTTTGGTGGTCATCCCGTTTCATGTACTGCAGGTTTAGCCAGTTTTAAAATTATTAAAAATAATATAGAAGATTATCGTGTCTTTGAAAAGGAAAAATTGTTTAGATCTCTTTTGAAACATGAAGCCATAAAAGAGGTAAGGAGCAGAGGGCTTTTGATTGCCATTGAATTTGATACTTTTCAACACTGTAATACCGTATTAGGAAAGTGCATTGATAAGGGAATAGTGGTCGATTTATTTTAATTTGCAGAAAATTGTATTCGATTAGCACCACCATTGTGTATTACAGAGGATGA
>CAZLDH010000043.1:0-19325 GCA_964558275.1 uncultured Chitinophagaceae bacterium | reverse complement strand
ACAATTACTTATTTAATTCTTGCGATAGCTTATTTTATTCCTTCTTTATATCTTCTTAAATTCGCAATCCATACCAAAAAGTCTCTATCGGAAAACAATCAAGATAAATTAACCAGTAGCCTTTACAACCTCAACCGATTCTTTAGATTTATCGGCATCTTAACCGCTATCTATTTGGTTATTATTCTGTTATCAATCATTTCTATTTTTCTGGGAGGAATCTTCGGTTCAGCTATACACTAAATTACTTGCTTTCTCTTTCCCAAATCTGGCATAAGCGAACAACCACTTCTACGGACTTTTGCATATCCTGAACACTAATCCATTCCTGACGTGAATGAAAAGCATGCTGTCCGGTAAAAATATTGGGACAGGGCAACCCCTTAAAGGAAAGCATGGCGCCATCTGTTCCTCCTCGAATAGGCTTATGCTGTGGTTTTATGCCTGCCTCCTTAATGGCTTGAATAGCAAAATTAGAGATATCAGGATGCTGAGATATCACCTGCTGCATATTTCTATACTGCTGTTGAACCTCTAATTTTCCTTTCGCACCCGGATAGTCAGTTAGCGCCTGCTCTAATAAACCTACTAGCTTATTCTTATACTTTTCTAAATCCGCTTCTTTAAAACTTCTGAGGATAAAAGAAATAGAAGCTTTTTCTCCATTTGCCTGTAAATTCGTCGGGTGAATAAACCCTTCTTTCAGTTCCGTCGTCTCTGGAGATAATTGATGTCTGGGTAATCCATCAATCACCGCAGATGCCACTTTAATAGCACTCACCAACTTCCCTTTTGCAGAACCGGGATGGGTAGAAACTCCATCAATTGTTATTGTTAATTCATCTGCGTTGAAATTTTCATCTTCAAAAGCGCCTAGAATATCACCGTCCAGTGTATATCCAAAATCGGCACCGAGCTTCTGCATATCCACTTTTCTTGTCCCATTTCCTACTTCTTCATCCGGCGTAAATAAAATCCGAAGCTCTCCATGCTTCACTTCCGGATGGTTTAGTAAATAGTGTGCTGCATCCATAATGATGGCAACACCGGATTTATCATCGGCACCGAGTAATGTTTTTCCACTGGCAGTAATAATATCCTCCCCCACTTTATTTTCTAAATCAGGATGATTTGCAGGACTTAAAATTTGATTTACATCATCAGGAAGCCGAATCTCACCTCCATCATAATTTTTATGAATAATAGGTTTCACATCTTTCCCACTACAATCCGGTGAAGTATCTACATGTGAACAAAAACACAACACGGGAACCTCTGTTGAAGTATTTGAGGGAATGATGGCATATACATAACCATTTGCATCGAGCTCAGCTTCATTTACACCCATTGCTTTCAATTCTTCCACCAACAGCTTGCTGAGATTCTTTTGTTTTTCAGTAGAAGGGAAAAATGTAGAAAAAGGGTCTGATTGCGTATCAATTTGAGCATATTTTAAAAACCTATTTGCCACAGTATAAGCATATTCAGTAAACGACATAATTAATATTTTGAGTACAAAGATAAGAACGGAAGTGCTATTAATCTAATGGAATTTATCAATAAAAAGTGTCATTCGGACTCCCCTTTATGTTCAATTCAAATAGAATAAAACATTTAGGTTTCAACGAATGACACTAAATAAAAAAGCAATAAGTCTATTGCTCATTAAATGATTTCGACTAATTCAATATCGAATACAAGATCCTCACCGGCCAAAGGATGATTAGCATCTAATACCACACCATCCTCTTTTACTTCTTGCACAATCACCGGATAGACCTGCCCATCCTGACTGCTTAGTTGCAATTGCATTCCTTTTTCAGGATTCAAATCTTCTGGTAATTTCTCATTAGGGAACTCTAAGATTAATTCATCATTACGTTCACCATAACCTTCCGTTACCGGAATATTCAATGTTTTCTTATCTCCGGGTGTCATATCTACAACGCCATTCTCAAATCCTGCAATCACATTGCCGGAGCCCACTTTAAACTCCAAAGGATCACGGCCTTCCGATGAATCGAAAGTTTCCCCATTAGCCAATTTCCCATGATAATGTACCTTTACGGTATCTCCATTTTTTACCGCTGCCATAAAAACTAAGTTTTTGTGTTTTAAAAAACGGCAAGGTACAAAAAGTCATTAATCTATCGTATTTTTGTACCCATTATATACAAATAAATACTGATAAAAATGGATGTAGATTTTTCTAAATCCCCCGATAGACTTGTTCCTGCTATCATACAAGATGTCTCTACACATAAAGTTTTGATGTTGGGTTATATGAATCAGGATGCTCTTAACAAAACATTAGAAGTTGGGAAGGTCACATTCTATAGTAGATCCAAACAAAGACTTTGGACCAAAGGAGAAGAAAGTGGACATTTTCTTATAGTAGATCAAGTAAAAACGGATTGTGACAATGATACCTTACTCATCATGGCTCGACCACAAGGTCCGGTTTGTCATACCGGCAGTGACACTTGTTTCAATGAAAAAAATGAAAATGATAACTTTCTTATTGAACTGGAAAATACCATCCTAGACCGGCACCAAAACCCTACAGAAGAATCTTATACCGCCTCACTATTCGAAAAAGGAATAAACAGAGTATCTCAGAAGGTGGGAGAAGAAGCCGTGGAACTCGTTATTGAGGCTAAAGACAATAATGAAGAATTATTTTTAAACGAAGGAGCCGATTTGCTATACCATTATATAGTGCTACTCGTAGCAAAAGGATATGTTCTTGAGGATGTTATTAAGGTGTTAAAAAAAAGACATAAATAACAGTAATCATCAATTTTATATTAATATTAAGGGATGTATAAGACTACTTTCCTTACATTTGCCCCCTTAAAGAAAGAATAACCTATCAGCATTAAGATAGGAGGTTATTTTATTTAAATTCAAAATTTAAATCACTTATGAAGAGGATCATTTTAGGTCTTGCAGTTGGATTATTTTTAATTACTGCTTGTAATACAAATTCTAATCAATATACTATTACAGGAGATATATCAAATTTTTCCGATTCTGTATTATATTTAGGAAGACAAATGAACGGCATTCCTTTTTTTGACACTATTCCTGTTAATGACGGTTCTTTTTCTTTTACTGCAGAAGCAAAACAACCTACATTTGCTCAGATATTAACCGCCGATCGTCAGGCAGGATTCCCCATTATCTTAGAAGCCGGAAACATTAAAATAACAGGCGATGCCGATTCTACCCTAACGGGAAACATTGAAGTATCAGGCACCCCAAACAATGATGCTTTACAAGAATTCATGAATATACAGAAACCTTTTATGCCAAAGATAAAAGCCTTACAAAGTAGCTTCATGAAAGCCAGAGTAAGTCAAAATGAGGTAGCAATGGATTCTGTTCGTCAGCTTATGGATAGCATTGGCGTTGTAATTAACGGCAAAACAAAAGATTTCATTTCCGGCCATTCAAAATCCATCGTGAGTGCTATTGCGTTACAAAGCATCATGATGAGACTTCCTGATGACCAGGTAGCTACCCTGTATTCAAATTTAGATACGAGTGTGCAAAATAGTATTTATGGATCACAGATTGGCTCCAAAATAGAGTTAGCCAAGAAAACTAAGATAGGTGTTCAGGCGCCTGATTTTACCCTCAAAACGCCTAAAGGAGAATCCGTTTCTCTTTCTTCTTTTAAAGGGAAATACGTTTTGGTTGATTTTTGGGCAAGCTGGTGCGGACCATGCAGAGCAGAGAATCCCAATGTTGTAGCTACCTACAATAAATATAAAGATCAGAATTTCACTATTCTTGGCGTATCTCTGGATTCAGATAAAGACAAATGGGTAGATGCTATAAAATCCGATGGCTTGGGCTGGACACAGGTTTCTGATTTAAAAAAATGGAACAGTAAAGCGGCTAAATTATATGGCGTTCAAGCCATCCCTGCCAACTTCCTCATTGACCCTGAGGGTAAGATTATAGCTAAAGATTTAAGAGGAGATGCATTACCTCAAAAACTGAATGAAGTGCTTTAAGAATCCATTCAAATTATTTGCTTAATACCTTATCAGACTGACTATCTAACTGCTAAGATTTAAATCGTCCTAAAATAAAAAGCAATCTCTCAAATTGTATATCCATTTGCTGAGATTGCTTTTCTTCACTTATAAAACATCCGAAAAATGAAATTTGCCTTTTCAATCATTTGCTGTATCCTTTTTTTCTCTTTTCAGGCAAACAGTCAGGCCTCACAGGGAAATGGAGCATTCACTATCAAAGGAAATATTAAAGATGCAAATGGGGAGAAGGTCTCTTTGATAAATATAGATAGCAGAAAAAAAGTCAATAAAACAACTATCAAAGAGGGGAAATTTCAGATTCAAGGTGCATTAAAAACCTCACCGACTATTTTCTCATTAAAGCTGGAAAATGCTGAATTTCCTATGCTACTGGTCGTAGAAAATGGGGAAAAAGTAAAGATATCAGGCAGCATGAACGATTTTCCTTTAGCAGATATAAAAGGCAGTCAGCAAAGTAAGGAAATGCAGCAATACCAAAAGGAATTTATTCCGCTGATTCGTAAGGCCAAACAAATCAGAGTAAAGGCTACAACACAGTCTTCCCAAAAAGACTCCGCCACAATCAATGAATTAAAAGCTTCTGCTAAACAATTGAGAAGGCAGATGAAAACAACAGTTATTGCATTTCTACAATACCATCCGGATGCCATTGCGAGTATTTTTGCGCTTTTAAAAGGACTTAGCCTCATTCCTCCTCAACAATTAAAACCACTTTACAATTCATTGTCTGAAGAAGTACAATCATCTCATTTTGGCAAAATTGCAGGAGAAACAATCGAAAAGAGACTAGCAACAGCTATTGGTGCTAAAGCACCAGATTTTACACTTAAAAACACCGAAGGAGAACCTGTAAAATTATCCTCTTTCCAAGGAAAATATGTATTGGTTGATTTTTGGGCAAGCTGGTGTGGTCCCTGCAGAAATGAGAACCCTAACGTAGTGGCAGCTTATAATCAATTTAAGAATAAAGACTTTACAATTGTTGGCGTATCTCTCGATCGCAAGAAAGATAGATGGCTGGATGCCATACAACAAGATCACCTTAGCTGGACACAAGTTAGCGATTTAAAAGGATGGAACAGCTCGGCAGCAAAACTGTATCATGTCACAAGCATTCCGGCCAACTTCTTACTAAATCCATCCGGTAAAATTATTGCAAAAGATCTAAGAGGAGATGAATTATTTGACACCCTCAACAAGGTACTAAACCAATAAGTAAAATTATCTCTAAAGGCTAGAGAGGCATATTAACAATTTCATTATCAAAGTTTTAGTATTCGATAATGAATACTTCCTGAATGACTTGGAATATTCACCTTTGTCTATTTCACTAATAAATAGTTATATTTATGGTTGAAATGGTAAAACAAATTACAAGCGGAGTCACTGTTAGCGTGGAATTCTTCTATCAACCGGAATATTCTAAACCACTGAAGAGGATATATCGTTTTGCCTATCGCATTATGATTGCGAATAACAATTCTTTTCCCATAAAGTGGTTAGAAAGGAAATGGTTTATCATAGATTCTCACAGCACAGAACGTAAAGAGGTAGAAGGTACGGGGATTGGCGGAATTCAACCTATTATTCCGGCAAAAGACACCTATAGCTACGCCTCAAGCGTGAATCTCAATACCGGGGTTGGAAAAATGTACGGAATATTAACCATGAAGAATCAAGAAGAAAAGAATATTTTTGATGTAACCATTCCTGAAATCATCATGGCAGCCCCCTTAAAGATGAATTAAATGAAGCTCAATCCCAATATGCTACTTATCATACTGGCCTACCTTCTTCTTATTGGAGGCGGTATTGTCATGCTGAAAACTGCAAAATCCGACTTAGGAATCGTCCTTTTCTTATCCGGAGTTCTTCTTTATTTAATCGTTAGAATAGCCATGCGACGTAAAAATAAAGTTAAAAAACAATAATTTTTAAAAATAAAACCTATTACCCTATAGATTAAGTAGAGTTTTATTATATTTGCATCTATATTCTTTTAAACAAACTAAAATAATAAAATTATGGGTTTATTATTAGGGCAAACAGCGCCTAACTTTCAGACAGATACTAGTCAAGGAGAAATTGACTTTTATAACTTTATTGGAGACGGATGGGTAATCCTTTTTTCTCATCCTGCTGATTTTACACCAATATGTACAACTGAATTAGGACGTATGTCTCAAATTCAAGATGAATTTACCAAACGCAATACAAAGATTTTAGCTGTAAGTGTTGATAATGCAGAATCTCACAGAGATTGGATAAAAGACATCAACGAAACACAAAATACAGATGTAAAATATCCTATCATTGCAGATACCGATCAGAAAGTAGCTAAACTTTACGGTATGATTCATCCTGATGCGCTCGCCAAGAAAACAGTACGTACTGTATTTATTATTGGCCCAAACAAAAAGGTAAGACTTACTTTAACTTACCCACCATCTACAGGACGTAACTTCAATGAAATCTTAAGAGCATTAGATTCCATACAGTTAACTGACGATTACAGTGTTTCCACTCCTGCCGATTGGGAAGATGGAGATGATGTTTATGTTGGCGGTAATATTAAAACAGAAGATATTCCCGAACATTTCCCTAAGGGACATGAAATCATCAAACCTTATCTTCGTAAAACACCACAACCAAATAAATAAACAGTAGTTGACTTGACTATAGATTAAATAAGAAAGGAAAAAGACCTGCATTACTGGTGATGCAGGTCTTTTTATTTGGAGCTTTATTGAATTTCTTCCAATTCATATTTTGGACAGCCGCCAGGTCGTTGCGCAACAAAACCACCCATTTTAACCGCAAATGCTAAAGCATCCTCCAAGGAGTCATCCGCTACATATTTTGATAAAAAACCCGCAAGAAAAGCATCGCCGCTACCTATCGTATCCTGCACCTTAATATTTTTACTTCTTTGAAATAGAATGTGATCATCTACCCATAAGCATGCTCCACGAGAGCCTAGGGTTATCAAAAGCAAATCCAAACTAAACTGCCTTGCAATGCTTTTTATTTTAAAATCAAAAGCTCCATCTATATCCCACCAGGCAGACAATTCCTCCAATTCATTTTCATTCATCTTAACAATATTCGATTTTTTCAAAAGAGATTCCAGCAGCTTTTTATGATAAAAAGGGGATCTCAGATTGACATCCAACACTTTTATTATAGGCCAATCTAAGAGACTATAAAATGTATTTTTGGAAACCTCATTTCTTAGCGCAAGTGTACCAAAAACGATATATTCCGCTTCCTGAACAAGTTTTTCTAAATCAGAAGTATAAGTGATATAATCCCAAGATACCTCTTCTAAAATATCATAAACTACTTCATTATGCTTATCCACAGTAGCATGTACGATACCCGTCGGATGGGTTTCATCTTTGTGTATAATGCCTTCCATCCCATTTTCTTCCATAAACTGAAGAATCCGTGCTCCCCATTCATCCTTTCCCACGCTGCTTACCAATGAAGTATTGACTTTCAGCTGATGAAGATGATAGGATACATTCAACAAGGCACCTCCTATCCGATCTTCTCCCGGCAATCTATCCCACAAAGCTTCTCCATAACATATGATTTTGGAAGACATAGACCATTAATTTAAAACTTCACCCTTTGACGCCCATTGCTTTATAAAACGCCGATTGCACTTTGGATCGAACATCTAACTTCTCAAGAACACTTCTTCCATCCGGATTGACTCTGTTCGATAAAAAAATATAGACAAAATGATACTTAGGATCTATCCAAACAGCTGTTCCTGTAAATCCATAATGACCAAAAGTCTGAGGAGAGCAATATTCCGTCGGATACGAATGTGGGTCTCCGGGTTCATCTTTGGTTGGCTTATCCCAACCAATTCCCCTTCGACTAATATCACTTTGATAAGATGTAAATAAATCCACTGTCTTGGAATTAAAGAATCGCTGTCCATTTAAGTATCCTTTATTCAAGAGCATCTGAGCCATTACAGCCAAATCGTAGGCATCAGAAAACAGCCCTGCATGCCCGGCAACCTGCCCTGTCATAGCGCTTCGGGGATCATGTACATCGCCTCTCAGACATTGATTTCTAAATCCTTTCATGCATTGCGTGGGAGCTATTCTGCTTAGTGGGAAACCCGTTCTTGGTTTAAATCCGGTAGATACCATCCCTAATGAATCATAGAGCGTACTTTTGACATATTCATTCAGCGGCAAGCCTGTAATCTCCTCTACAATATACCCCATTAGTTGAAAATCTATATCACTATAGACATAATCGGGAGTCTTATCTAACTTGCTATCTCTCATTAAAAATTTAATACTGTCTAAATAGTCTCCTCTCATATAAACCCTGTCTGCCACATACACGTCATATTTATCATCCCTATGCTGATGAAAAATTTTATCCTTATTTTTTAGATAAGGACCATACCAGAAGTCGGGCTTAAATCCCGCCTGATGCAGCATGACATCTTTAATTGTTAAATCCGCTTTATCCGTTCCCCGCATCCAGGGCAAATAATCTCCCAATGTTCCATCAAGTTTCAATTTCCCCTCATCATAAAGCCGCATACAAGCTACGGTAGTAGCCATCACTTTTGTTACCGAGGCTAAATCATAAATGGTATTTTTTTTTACAGCTTGTTCTTTATCATAAGTCATAAATCCAAAAGCTTTATGATAAAATATTTTACCATCTTTCATTGCCAGGATAGTACATCCCGGAGTTCCGCCTTTGGCTATTGCATCCTTAGCAATAGAATCTACATCATCTAATAGAGCTGCATTTATTCCTAATTTCTCAGGATTTCCCGTAGGTAAATAAGCCGTCTGAAATGAAAAATCACTCAATCCGGTTCCTTCCGAGAATTTTTTACTCACACTTACGGGTAGGGTTCCTTCCGGATTAAAACTACCAAATATAAGATCAGCAATAGTTTCTTGCATTGTTTGCACTGCATTGTAGGCGACAACAGTTGCCTGACCATGGGGGAAATATTTAAGTGCATATGGATTGCCAAAAGCAATGACTACTGTTTGTGTTTCTCCTTGTAGCTGATTTATAAGTTGTATTTCAGATTTAGACAATCCATAATTTCCGGCAGGATAACGATGATAAGGCCCTACTGCAATTATAATCTTCTGATAATTATGTTTGAGTTTTTCTGCCATTCGATCCGCTGCCGATTCGCTCTCACTTTCTCCGAAATGAATCACCGGAACAGGCTTATAAGTCTGTAGTCTGTCAGTAAAATCAGAAAGTTGTCCTCCAACCGTTAGCACTGCAATACGCTCTTCATCAGTTGAAGAAAAAGGTAAAATATGATTTTCATTATTTAATACCGTAGCAGCTCTTACGGATAATTCTTTATTGAGTCCTTTAATTCCTCTATTTAAATCCGCTGTAAGATGTGCAGTTTCCACAGGCTTCCAATGACTTAATCCTACATGGAATTTAGCCAATAACACTTTCTTTACGCTATGATTTAACCGCTTCATACTCACCTCTCCGCTTTCGACGGCTTCGGTAATAACACGAATTGCAGCATCTACATTTTCCGGCAACAACAAAATATCATTCCCAGCTTTCAATGCCTCCAGAGCAGCATACCCATCTTTATAATAATCACTAACCCCTTTCATCTCCAAGGCATCGGTGAAACACAATCCATTAAACCCCATTTGTCTTTTCAACAGACCATCTACCGCCTTCTTGGAGATAGACATTGGATGGTGAGGCTCATCATCAATAGCAGGAATCTCCAAATGAGCAATCATGACACCTTTTACGCCATAGTTAATCATCTGCTGAAACGGATATAACTCAAGATTTTTTAATTCTTCCAGACTCTTACTAATCACCGGTAGTGCTTTGTGAGAATCTACATCCGTATCTCCATGCCCCGGAAAATGTTTAGCAACAGCTATCACACCGGCACTCTGCATACCATGCATTATCTCGATTCCCTTTGTGGCTACCTTAAATTTATTCTCCCCAAAAGAACGTGTATTAATGACCGGATTATTGGGATTATTATTCACATCTACATCCGGTGCAAAATTAATCTGAACCCCTATTCGCTTACATTGTTGTCCAATTCTTCTTCCTACTTCATAAATGATATTATTATCAGGAATAGCTCCGAGCATCATTTGACGAGGAAGGTTCAATATGCTATCCAGCCTCATTCCCAATCCCCACTCTGCATCCATAGAAATAAACAAAGGAACCTCAGATATTTGTTGATATTCATTGGTCAATTCTGCCTGCCGAACAGGAGATCCTTGAAAGAAAGTTACGCCTCCAATTTTTTTATCCTCAATTAGATGCTTGACATGCTGTATCCTTGACGAATTATTTTTCGAATAGGAACGTATAAAAATAAGCTGCGCCACTTTTTCCTCCGTATCCATCTTATTAAAAATACTATCTACCCAGGCATTTGCTTTTCCCGGAGAGGGAAATACAAAAACCGAATCTCTCAAAGGTGGTAGTGCAGAACTCATATCAGGACGGAATGCCGATTCTAGAATAAAAATAGCGAACAAAAAGACCGTGGAACAAAGGATTTTTTTCATTAAAGAAAAGGTGGTTTTGAGGTAATTAATTTTTCATCAACGATTACAATAGGTCATAGCAAATATAACTTAACCCTTCTTATTTACCAATAATCTATTTGTAAACACCTCCTCAAAGTTTAAATAAGACTGCATATTGTCGAATAATTTTAACAAGTTCTTCCATATTCGGGTAAAATCACAGAAATCATATTAATTTTACACAAAAAAGCGTTTTGCCAGACAGGATTCAACTATTATCGGACCATGTGGCCAACCAGATTGCTGCCGGAGAGGTTATTCAACGTCCCGCTTCAGCGGTAAAAGAACTATTGGAGAATGCCGTAGATGCAGGTTCTACAGAAATAAAATTAATCATTAAAGATGCAGGAAAGGAACTTGTACAGGTGATTGATAATGGCTGTGGAATGAGCGAAACAGATGCCAGAATGAGCCTGGAAAGACATGCTACTTCAAAAATAACAAAGATTGAAGACCTCTTCCATATTCGCTCCATGGGATTTAGAGGAGAAGCCCTGGCCTCCATTGCAGCAGTGTCACAAATGGAGATTAAAACACGGAAGCCGGATGTGGAATTAGGTTCATACATGGAAATAGAGAACAGTGAAGTCGTTAAACAAGAACCATGTTCCTGCCCGTCAGGTACAAGCATCGCAATGAAAAACTTATTCTTTAGCATTCCTGCAAGGAAAAATTTTCTCAAAAGAAATGCTACAGAAATGAAACACATTGTTAATGAATTTACAAGAGTAGCGCTGGCATTTCCGAAAATCAGTTTTTCTCTGGAAGCTAATGGTCAAGAGCTCTACCACTTGGATTCAGGGAAATTGAAACAAAGAGTACTTCAAATCATTGGCAGTTCCTATCAAAGCAAACTGGTTCCGGTAGAAGAAAATACAGATTACATGAATCTTACCGGCTTTGTAGGCAAGCCGGATGCAGCCAAGAAAACAAGAGGCGACCAATACTTGTTTGTTAATGGTCGATATATCCGCAGTGGATATTTGAATCATGCTATTATGGGTGCTTTTGAAGAACTTATTCCCAAAGATCACTTTCCCCTTTATGTGCTATACATCGAATTGGATTCTTCCCAAATAGATATTAATGTTCACCCTACCAAACAAGAAATAAAATTCGAAGATGAAAGGATTATCTATGCTTTTGTAAAATCAGCAATAAAACATGCTTTAGCGCAATTCAGTATCACGCCAACTTTAGACTTTGAGCTGGATCATAAGACGCAACATTTACCTTCTATATCACAACCTTTCACTGAAAAAGAAAGGAAAAGAACAACCGAGGGAGGCATTTATCAAGGATTTACACAAAAACATCAATCCCATACTATTGAAAGTAATAATCTGAAAAACTGGCAGGATTTATATCCAAAAACACAATCAGGATCCTTCCCCTCTCCTCCTACTCCAGAAAAAGAAGAAGATGATGAAATTGAACAACAAACAGAAGCCATTAACATATCCGAAACCCCAAAAAAACCGCAGCAAATACACAGGAGATATATTCTCCAACAAATCATCTCCGGATTTATTCTCATTGATCAACAACTGGCTCATGAGCGAATTCTTTATGAACGTTATCAACAAGCTTTTGATAAAACCCCTTTATCTGCTCAGAAGTCGCTCTTCCCGGAAATTCTGGAATTGTCTTTACAGGATGCCTCATTGTTACAAGACATGCTTCCCGAATTACAAACCTTAGGATACGAAATAGCACAAAAAACCGATACAAGCTTCGCTATACACGGGATTCCTTCAACTTTAGAATCTGGAGATGAAAAAAAGAATATCGAAGGCCTTCTGGAACAGATCAAACATTTTAGCGCAGACTTGCAAATAGACAAGCGAGAGCAAATGATCCGCTCGCTCGCACAAAGACATGCCATCAAACCCGGGAAAAAATTATCTTCCAACGAAATGCAAAGCTTTATAGACCAACTATTTGCATGCAGTCAATCACAAATGACTCCTTCCGGAAAATATACCTTCATACCCTTCCGAATAGACGAATTAGACAAAATGTTTGGAAGATAAAATAAGAATAAACTTATGGCTACTATTCTTTCCGTAAATAATAAATATCCACAGATAGGAAAAGCACATTTTATCGCTCCCAACGCCACAATAGTAGGAGATGTCATCATGGGAGCGCATTGTAGTGTGTGGTTTAATGCAGTAATTAGAGGTGATGTGAACAGCATCAAAATGGGGGATAAAGTCAATATCCAGGATGGCGCTGTTATTCATTGCACCTACCAGAAGACAACGACAATACTGGGAAATAATGTATCCGTCGGACATCGTGCTATCATACATGGTTGTCGGATAGAAGATAATGTATTAATCGGAATGGGAGCTATAGTTATGGACAGAGCGGTCATAGGATCAGGAGCAATTATTGCGGCCGGAGCCGTTGTTCTGGAAGGAACACAGGTAGAACCCAACACTATTTATGCCGGTGTACCTGCTAAAAAGATTAAAGAAGTAAGTCCTGAATTAAAAGATGGAGAGATCAAACGTATTGCCAACAATTATGTAAAATATGCCAGCTGGTATAAAAAGGGAAAAGATTAAATATGTTCCTTCAGGAAAAATGGTCTGTACTGCATCACCCTAAAATCTATTGCTGTAAAATTCGGATCTTTGGCTTTCATTTCTTTGTAAAGCTTCATACTTCCCACAGCTCTGTTGGCAGAACCCGATGGCGCTGTCAACGAAACAGTTTTGATTAATCTTCCATCTTGCGGATGCG
This sequence comes from uncultured Chitinophagaceae bacterium, assembly GCA_964558275.1. Lineage (GTDB taxonomy): Bacteria > Bacteroidota > Bacteroidia > Chitinophagales > Chitinophagaceae > FW021-bin31. The sequence continues at coordinate 5,905 of CAZLDH010000043.1, read as the reverse complement.
TGAAAGAATGGATTTTAGGAGTATCTCCTGAAACCACATTCAACTTCAGCTGATAACTTTTCAAATGCTTTCTAAAAAAATATTCCGGTCCATTCTTACTATTCCCTCCGGTAAATAACAAAGTATTCACCTGTACATATTTTCCTAAAACAGACACTAAATCTCTTAACTCTGCCACCTGAATACCCAAATCCGTTGCATCAATTTTTTCCCTTTTCGCTGAAGCCACCATGTCACAAATTCCAATACATTTATCATTCAGAAAACGCTTACGCTGATTCGTTGCCTCTTCAGATGCATCATATTTTAGATTTAAATCAAAAATACGATCCAGAATATTCCACAATTGTCCATCCCGACTACCATAACAGAAATCGACATCTCCTTCTTTCAGTTCTCCCGTTGTAAACCGCGGCGGAGGCAGCGTTCCTATGATTAACTTAGTAGCAGCATCGGGAATATAAGGAGGATAGGGATGAAAATGATTGAACATATTTATCTTGTTTTATTGCATCCAAACAAAAACTTATCTTATAAATACAGGCGAAGATTGTTTTTCGGTATATTTTTCACTAAAAGAATATCCTTCATAATTGAAACCCTTCAATCCGTTTAAGTCTTTTACTCCTTTATCAATGATATAGCGTACCATACTACCTCTGGCTTTCTTCGCATAAAAACTAATAATTTTCAGTTTCCCGTTTTTAAAATCTTTAAAAACAGGAGAAACCATCGGCACTTTGAGTTTCTTTGGATCGATGGCTTTTGCATATTCATTACTCGCCAGATTCAGAAAAAGTTCATCCGTCTTCAATTCATCATTCAAATCTTGTGTTAGTTTGTCCTGCCAATAGCCATATAAATCCTTCTCTCCATCTACTGCGAGTTTTATTCCCATTTCCAATCGGTAAGGCTGAATCAGATCCAACGGACGAAGAAGTCCATACATTCCGGATAAAATACGTAATTTATCCTGTAAAAGATCTAATTTTTCAGAAGTTAACTGATAGGCATTCAGCCCCGTATAGACATCACCTGCATATGCAAAAACTGCCGGTCTCGCATTATCTGTTGTAAACGGCAAATGAAAATCCTGATAACGTTCATAATTTAAATCCGCTAACTTAGCACTGATTTTCATTAATTTAGATAGTTCTTTTCTGCTTTTTTGCTTCAAACAATTATTCAACTTTTCCGCATCTTTCAGGTATTGCGGTTTTGTTGCTTTCTTTGTAGGCAGTTTACTTTTATAATCCAATGATTTAGCAGGAGAAACGATAATTTTCATTTTCAACGATTTTTCTCAAAGTTAGAAAACAAATACAATAAACCACAGCAATTCTTTTTCTTTAACTTTGGCTATTTATATTCGGTATAGTTTTAGCATAAAGAACAAAAGACCACAATAAAATGTTTTATTACAATGCGCAATCTTAAACTTTCAAGTCTTATTTTACTCTTTCTCGTTTGCATCATTTCTGGCTGTTTCCCAAAACTGGCAGAAGCACCCAAACGCGGAGCCGAACACGAATTTGACCAACCCTTAGCTCCGGAAAAACATCCGAAACCTCTTTTCGATAAAAAAATGAGAAAAGAATTGAATAAAAAGGGCGCACTCAGAAATACGGATTAAGCAAACCTCAATCTCGTTCCTGCAATGTCGCAAGAATAGACAAATAACTTTCAAATCGGGCAAAGTCTATCTGTCCCTCAGCTACCGCTTGTTTTATTACACAGCCCGGTTCATCAACGTGCAAACAATCATTAAATTTACAGGCTCCAATAAAGGGTTGCATATCAATAAAATAGTGTGAAAGTTCAGCTTCCTCAATATCAACAATTCCCCACTCCCTGATTCCCGGAGTATCTATGATATTTCCACCAAAAGGGAGATCAAACATTTCTGCATAAGTAGTAGTATGAAGCCCTTTTCCCGACCATTCACTCACAGATTGCGTTTTAAGGTTTCGCTGGGGTAGCAATCGGTTAATCACCGTACTTTTCCCCACTCCTGAATGACCTGCAAGAAGTGTTTTCTTTCCTTTTAAAAGCACTTTCAACTCTTCAATTGCACCACCCTGTGCAGAGATTTGACAAATATTATATCCCATCTCCTGATACACCAATCTGAAAGCTTCCAACTTCTCCCACTCCTTTTCTCTATAACAATCTATCTTATTAAAAGCAATCACCGCCGGAATATGATAAGCGGCCGCAGTAACTAAAAACCGATCAATAAGCCCTCGAGAAGTTACAGGATATCTCAGCGTAGCCAATAATACAGCCTGATCGATATTCGAAGCTAAAACATGTCGGCGTACACGCTGCTGTGGTGAAGATCTGACGATATAGTTCTCTCGTTCTCCAATTTCGGTAATAATAGCCGTATCTTGTTTCTTTTCAGGAATAATCTTCACAAAATCTCCTACAGCAATCGGGTTAGAGGAACTGATATTCTTATCTAATTTCAACTTTCCCGCAAGGCGGCAATTGATAAATTTTCCTTTCTCCGTCCGAACAACATACCAACTTCCTGTAGATTTATAAACAATAGCCTCCAATGGTCGTAAATTAAATTTTGAATAAGTAAATTTACAAACTTTCGCCAAACATAACCTAAGTTTGCATAAATTAATTCCGAAAGAAATGGCAAAAAAAGCATCAAAATACAAGCATTCGTCACGCCTTGTGCATCCGCTCTCCTTGCTTATATTGTCTTGCCTGGGATTAATGTTCTCTCATTGTGCACGCGTTGTAGCTCCCACCGGTGGTCCTAAAGACACCTTACCTCCAATCCTTCTGAGTAGCACGCCTCCGGATTCTACACTGCATTACGATGCAGATGAAATCACTTTTACTTTTAATGAATTTATTAAACTCAAAGACCTTCGGAAGCAAATGATTATTTCCCCTACGCCAAAAAGGAGACCGGAAATTAATTATAAGCTGGACAACCTAACTGTAGATTGGTTCAGTAAAGACAGCCTATCACCCAACACCACCTATATTATTAATTTGGGGAATGCCATAGTGGATGTGAATGAAGGAAATGCGATAGAAGGCTTCAGATACGTTTTTTCTACAGGCGATCACTTAGACTCTTTAGAAATAAGAGGACGAGTAATTGATTCCCGAACCGGACTGCCGGATAGTACAGCAATAGTTATGCTCTATTCAACAATGAAAGATTCCATCGTTAGAAAAGAAAAACCGGTTTACTACGTAAGATGTGATGGAAAGGGGCGATTCCGATTCCAAAATCTTCCGGTGGATACCTTTAAAATTTTTGCACTGCAAGATGAAAACGGAGATTTAAAGTATATTGGAAACGAAAAAATAGCCTATAAAAAGGATCCTATTCAACTAGACAGCAACCAATCGGGATATTTATTGCCTTTATTCTTTGCAGAAAAACCCGAAGAAGAAAACGATAAAAAGCAGAATAAAAAAGAAAATAAAAAGGATACGCTACGATACACCACTTCTCTCAGCGGAAAAACCAAAGACCTTAAACAGCCTCTAGTCTTTACTTTTAATCACCCCCTAAAAACGCTAAAAGAAAGCGCTATCACTCTTCAGGAAGATACGACCTACAAAGACATTCCTTTCAAAATAAGACGGGATACCATTTTCTCTGAAGAATTAAAAGTTGATGTAGATTCATCAATGAACAGAGACACCACCATCTTGAAAGATACCGCGGTCTATCAAATCGAACTTCATTACAACTGGAAATCGAATACCACCTACCGACTCATTCTTGATAGTACTTTTGCTATTGACACATTAGATTCTGTCTATCACAATATAGATACTTTGGACTTTAAGACAAAGGCTAAATCAGATTACGGAAAACTTATCCTACAATTTGATAAAAGTTCTTTATATAAAACCAACATAAACACAAGCAAACGAGAATCTGAGGCAATTACAGATCAACCACCTAACGACAGCATACTGCATGTTAAAGATAGCTTAATTGCAACAACCGATAGTCTTACATTGGATAGTCTTCCCAAAGTGGATAGTCTTTCTTCTGAGCAACTTACTTCTTCGGATAGTTTGATAACCAATCACCCTCATGCTGCAGAAGACACTTCCTTTCAATTGCTTATAGAGCTCTATAAAAAAGATGAAATGATATACAGCAGCCCACTAGAGGGAGATACTTGGGAAAAACCATACTTAGAACCCGGAGAATATAAAATAAGAGTAGTGAAAGATGTCAATAAAAACGGAGAATGGGATCGTGGCTGTTATTTTTGTAAAGAAAAACGACAACCCGAAAAAGTATATTCCTTCCCCGATGCTTTCAAAGTACGTGCTAATTGGGAAAATACTAATCAAGAACTAAAAATAAAATTTGCCAGAGGTGAACATGAAGAGTGATGCCACACAAAAAAGGCATAAAAAAAACTGCTGAAAGAAGAATAATAATTAACTAAACTTATTCTCTTTCAGCAGTTGTGCTACTAAAATAATCTTTATTGGTGTTCGTGCACTTCAGTAATATTTCTGAAGAAAACATACTTTGATAATAAAAAGGCAATCAAAATCAACAACCCAATAATTCCTAAAGCTATCCCAAGATGAAGCCAAACCTCTGTCACCTGTGGGTGTGTCATTCCATTTGAACTCATGAATCCGTTGTTTTAAGTTTTTAGAACAATACAAAAGTAAGAAAGAATTTGCAATTTTTCATACTACCTTTGTAATATGACATTTTCATCTGTATTAATTGAGGACGCAGTCAATGAATTATCTTCTCTTCCGGGAGTAGGGAAAAAGACCGCCCTGCGGCTTGTACTCCACCTTTTACGCCAAGAGGAAGACACTGTAAAGCGATTCAGCGATACAATCTTTAAAATGCGACAGGAAATTTGTTTTTGTAAAAAATGTGGTAATGTATCCGATAGCGAAGTATGCAGCATTTGTACCAACTCCTCACGAAAAAAAGATGTCGTTTGTGTGGTTGAGAATATCCGGGATGTGATGGCTATTGAAAATACAGGGCAATATCATGGTCTTTATCATGTTTTGGGAGGCGTTATTTCTCCACTTGATGGCGTTGGGCCTGAAGAATTAAATATAGACGGGCTCGTACAAAGAGTAAAAGAGGAAGCAATAACTGAGTTAATTATGGCTATCAGTCCAACGATAGAAGGAGATACAACAATCTATTACTTATCACAGAGAGTCAAAAATTATCCGATAAAAATAACCACTATCGCTAGAGGAATCGCCTTTGGAGGAGAATTGGAATATACCGACGAAATGACGTTGGCAAGATCTCTTTCTAATCGCCTGCCGATGGATCAATACATGAATGAAGACTAAATTATGTTTTATTATACATCTTGACAACGCCAAAGCACATCGGTAAACCATTTCTTCTCGTCAAAGAAATAATCTATTATTTCACAGCCACATTCTTTCGCCATTGCATCAATGTCTTCGAGTTGATATTTCTGGGATACCTCCATGAGAATAGGCTCATCTTTTTCAAAGAAGATAGTTTCATTACCCAAATTCGCTTCTTGCTTCTGCAGACTAATCAGAAAGCTTTTGCACAACCCCGTCTCCGGATCATAAACCGGATAATGGTCAAAATTAGATACTATAAATGTCGCATTCAATTCTCGATTAATCCGTTCCAACATATTCAGATTGAAAGCCTTCGTATAACCCTTATTATCATTGTAGGCATCTAAAATAGTTTGATGATATTTTTTTAAATCAAAACCTATAAACAAAAGGTCTCCCAGATTTAGCCACTTCCTAAGCTGCTGAAGAAAGTGGATACTCTCCTTCTGCGTAAAATTCCCAATGTTAGAGCCGAGAAACATGACCAATTTTGGATAACGTGAATCCTGACTGATTTTTTTTAACATATCCAAATACTCTC
>CAZLDH010000042.1:0-19476 GCA_964558275.1 uncultured Chitinophagaceae bacterium | reverse complement strand
GTTTCTCTAGTGATTGGCTTTTCTGCTAATTTTGAGAGGCAACCCTTTTTTATGTGTCTTTTTTAAATCGTAATTCCTGAAGCACGACAGAACCCCCTTTTTGTCTGAAGAAGAAGGTGACCCTGTAGGTACCGTTGGTCGTAGTCATTTTGCCTATCCCAAAATGTGCACCATCTTTTGAGGTGCCTTTATGAATGACTTTGAAACTAACCACACTATTTTTTACGAAAAAGCTTTTGAGGATAACAGAAGCTTGGGATTTACTATAAGAGTTATTTTTTCCTCCTACGGAAATTTCTATCATGCTATCAAAGTAGGGCGCAAGGTTTTCTACTTTTCCTCTCTCTAATGCTTTCACTACCTGATCAAAAGGATTTGCAAAGGTGGTGAATGACATCAGCAGCACGGTAGTCAATAATAATATACTGACTTTTCCTATGCGTGAAAAAGCAGTCATAATATATTTTTTATTAATTTTCATCTGAATAATAGCTAAAACTATGCCAATTTAAGGGGTTATTGTCTTATTAACGGGACAAATAAAAGTTATCATAAGTGAAGAATTGCTTGTTTATTGTTGAGCTTTTTGAGCGCAGCATTCAATTCCTGACGCTCTTCTTCCGTCTTCTGCATCTTTTTCCTCGTCCTGCTAAGTTTTTTATTATATTTTTTAATCTTTCTGTTTGCTTTTTTTGTTTCTTTCTCCGAAGCTGTATTCGGAATGTCCTTTTGTTCTTTTATTTTAGCGAGCAGCTTGTTTTTATTTTCTGATAGCTTATTGGCATCTTTTCCCACCTTCTCAAGATCTTCCTTTTTCTCATCTATCTTTTTCTGCAAGTCGTAATATTGTACATTTGATTTAAACCGATTAAGATAGACGAGCGCATTTTGAGCAATAGGAGGATTGGTTTGTGAGCTGATGAAGTTGGTGTAGCCTTTGGAAATAAAGAGCGTAAGGGTAGTCTTTTTGCGCCTCTCTTTTTCTATTTGAAAATAAAAGTCTAATTTATCTTTTGACAGTTGGGGATAAATATCTCCTTTGGCAGTAATTATGCGATGTTTTCGTTTCGTATCTATATGGTCTGCCGCTAACTTTTGTTCAAGCGCTTCTTCTACGATATCTTTAGGATATTCATAAGTAATTTGAAATGCCGGATGTTGTTCATCTTTGAATGAAGTCTTAACCTCCTTTGCGACTTGTGCCAATCCGGGAACAGTTATGGCTAAGCTTCCAAAAAGAAGGAGCGTTGTAAATATAAAAAGGTGTAAGCGTTTGTGCATATTTTTTCATTAACAATCAAAAATAAAGTGTAAAACTATTGTGTTTTTATGCAAAAATCTTGCCTAAAAAGTGTAATATTTTGCTTTTAGCCGCTAAGTATCATAATATTACCGAATTATTGGTTAAATATCAACCGTTGAAGAATGTTCGTTAGAATTAAACCGGGGAACGCTTTGATATTTTTAGTGAACGAACTTAAGCGGTTGTTTTAATGTAGTGATTCATTTGAAAAAAAAGGTTCAAAATTAGAATAAATGTATTTGGTAGGTTTTCTGAAACTGGATATTAATCGGATTATTCTATTTTTGTAAAAAGTAATCTATTGAGTAAAATCCGAAAATTAGCTGGGCAGACTTTATGGTATGGTGTTAGTACTGTGGGAGCACGCTTTCTGAATTATCTGCTTACGCCACTACTGACCTATCTTTTGGATAGTCCATCAGGAGTGGAAGATTATGGAAGTTATGGTTTGCTGTATGCCTGGATAGCGGTAGCGAATATTATTTTTAGCTATGGCTTTGAAACCGGCTTCTTTCGTTATGTGAATAAGCCCGGCAGTAGTAAAGATTCCGTTTTCCAAACTACTTTTGGATCCATTCTTATTAGTTCCATTGGTTTGGTCGCGATATTGGTTGTTTTCCGTTCTCCTATCGGGCAATTTATTAGCTTGGAAGCGCATAGCGAATATATTATTTGGGCGGCAATGTTAGTTGGTTTGGAGGCTTTGGCCATTATTCCTTTTGCCAAACTCAGACAAGAAAATCGCCCACGAAAGTATGCCTTGATAAAACTTGTAGGTGTTTGTCTGAACATCTTTTTAGTAGTTTGTTTCTTGGTATTTATTCCCCATTATTTGGAAACGCATTCGCAGGTCTTTTTTGCGGATTGGTATGACAGAAATAATGTGGTAGGTTTTTTAGTTTTGGCCAATCTTATTCAAAATGTATTTATCTTTCTATTGTTATTTAAAGAATGGAAATCATTCAGATTTCAAATAAACTGGAAATTATGGAAACAGATTTTTCGATATAGCTCGCCAATTATCATTATTGGTACTGCTGCGATGATTAATGAGGTCATGGATAGACAAATGCTGAAAATGTTTCTGCCACTGCCTGAGGACGAAGCGATGAGAATCGTTGGTATTTATAACGCGAATTATAAGCTGGCTATACTAATCACACTTTTTATTCAGGCTTTTAAGATGGCTGCCGAGCCCTTCTTTTTTAATGAGGCAAAGGATAAAAACGCTTCTCAAACCTACGCTAAGGTGATGAAATGGTTTATCCTTACTATTGCCTGTGCCTTTTTGATTACGACCCTCTATTTAGATCTCTGGAAATTTTTTCTTGGAGAGCCTTATAGAAAAGGGTTAGGTGTTGTGCCTATTTTATTGGGTGCCAATATTTGTTTGGGAATATATTATAACTTATCTGTTTGGTACAAACTAACAGATAAAATGCGAATGGGGCTATATATCACATTGGCAGGTATGGCAATAACCTTATTCGGAAATTATTTCTTTATTCCTCAATTTGGGATGTATGCGGCGGCCTGGGCGACTTTCTGTTGTTATTTTGTGATGATGGTTTTGTCTTATTTATTAGGACAAAAATATTATAGTATTCCGTATAAAGTAGGACGGAGTACGCTTCATATTATTGCGATGTTGGTGGTGTATTTTATTTATGAAGGTCTTCACAGTCTGAGTGATTCTCTTGTTATTCATCTGTTGCTGGCAACCGGAATGATGGCGCTTTTTATCGTGTTTGTTTTCTATTTGGAACGCAAGGAGTTGAAACAACTTCCTGTTTGGGGTAAGATGAAACGACTTATACCCAATCATTAATTTTTTAATGCCTGGGTATAAGACGTTATTTTTTTCATTCCCTCTCTTGAGTTTTCTCTAGAAGAGAGCTATTCAATGTGTACATTACAATCGCCGTCGCAGTCCGCATTTGTACCTGTGCCGTTATTACCGAAAGTATTAGAACCTAACAAAGCGGATAATCCTTGTGGAACAATAGTCGCATCGTCTTCCACATATAATCCCCAGCCATAGCTATCTTTTATGGTGCAATGCTGAAGCGTTAGCTGACCATGATTAAACCCATAAACTCCCAGAGTGGCATGGTCTGAATAACCACTTTTACCTTTACCTCCATTGGTCATCGTAACATATTTCAATACATTCTTCGGATTGTTGGTCTCTATAGAGATCCAATTCCAATATCCTACGGCATCTACTTTACCGATAATACTAATAGAATCTTCTGCGGTGCCTTCTGCATTCAAAAAACCTTCATCTTCTATAACGATCGTTGCCTTTTCGCCCATTACAAATTGTGTTCCCGGCTGCAGGGTAAGGCCGGCTTTTACTTTCACAAACCGATTGATATAATAGGGAACATTCGCAGCTGCTACTGTCATATCATGTGTGTTTGGTTCATCCCAGTACCTTATCTTAATAAAATTATCGCCATTATTGTCGCCATAATCGGTTTTTGCATCCAAAGCACCAATCTGATTAAAAGGAATCTTTACAGGATAAGACCCGTTGTTTTTGAAATGGTTCTCTGAGAATGCTGAAAGAGTAGTACCTCTGTCCACAAATAACCCTATATTTTTGCTGTTGGCTATTGTAGAATGGGTAATAGATAATTGGGCGCTATTGATGATGCTTACGCCAATAGCGGCTGCATTGCCTCCTCCGCTTCCCCCACCATCAAGTATTTTAGCATAAGCGATTTGATTATCGGGATTGTTACTACTGAAGTCGATTTCGCCCCAGTAGCCTTTGGTATGTTCTTTCCCTTCTATAACAATTGGCTTATCTGCTGTACCTACCGCATAAAGGGCGCCTTCGTCTTCTACAGAGATATTGGATTCAGGACACATTGCTATTGTTACTCCCGGTTCTATAGTAAGCTTTGCTTTTACCTTAATATAACCGCAGAAATTATAATCAACACCTTCTCCACGATTCACGAGAATCGTATCGGTAGTAATGTCTGAGGTGATTTTACCCGGATTAGAGGCATTGTTATCGGGTTGGGAACTGTCGTCTTTGCTACAGGCAGAGAAAAAAGCCAATGCAACAAGCAATAAGCCCAAAGAAAAGAGGTTGTTTCTGTTTTTTTTGAATAAAGATTTCATCGATATTAATTTAGTTTAGAGTATTAAAATGTTCCTTTTTTAAAGAAGGATTCATCCGTGAATGAATGATTAATTATTTTCATAAGTGTGTATATTTCTAGCAAAAATTATACCGTTTTGGCGTATTACGCTGCAAGAATGTCACCCGGTAGAGCATACTAAATTTTATTAAGTTGACATTCACTTACTGGCAAAACCACAATAAATATCTACTTTTATGCAATGAAAACCCATGAACCTTTTTCCTTTAAAAAGAGAATTCGCAGCTTTAAATATGCGCTCAATGGCTTGTGGCGTTTTTTTAAAACGGAGCACAACTTGTGGATACACTGTATTTTAACCCTGATTGCAATCGTCCTGGGATGCATTCTGGGGCTGACTAAGATGGAGTGGTTGGTGGTAATTATTGTGATTGGGATGGTGATAAGTGCGGAAGCCTTTAATACTTGTATTGAAAAAGTGATAGATTATCTGGCACCGGATAACGATGAGCGGGCAAAATATATAAAAGACTTGGCAGCCGGAGCAGTATTGGTTACTGCTGTGGTGGCTGCCATAGTCGGTTTCATTATTTTTATTCCTAAGTTATTGGTCTTGATTTAATAATCTCCAATTGTCTCTTTAAGCTGAGACATGGCATCATTATACTGATCTTCATTAGGCGCGCTGCCATGCCATTTGTAATCTCCTTCCATGAAATCCACTCCACTTCCCATGGCTGTGTGCATGATAATAGCAATAGGTTGCCCCTTTCCTGTGAGCGCTTTTGCTTCTTCTAATTTTGCTACGATTTTTTCAGGGTCATTTCCTTCTTTTAATTCTAACACTTTCCAACCGAAAGCTTTGAATTTCTCACCTACATCCCCCAAACCTGCAATATCTGTAGTTGTTCCATCTATTTGGGCATCATTTCTGTCAATCGTTGCAATGAAATTATCTACTTTATGATGCGCGGCAGCAATAACGGCTTCCCAAATCTGACCTTCTTCTAATTCTCCATCTCCATGTAAAGAGAATACTAGGTTGTCGTCCTTGTTTAGCTTTTTGGATAATGCGGCGCCTATAGCCACACTCATGCCTTGTCCTAATGATCCTGTTGCAACGCGGATTCCCGGAAGCCCTTCTTCGGTAGCAGGATGCCCCTGTAAACGGGAATTTATTTTACGGAAAGTTGACAATTCTTTAGTGGGGAAATATCCACTACGCGCTAAGGTGCTGTAATAAACAGGAGAAATATGGCCGTTGGAAAGAACAAAAACATCTTCTCCTTTTGCATCCATATCAAAATCCGTATTATGTTTCATTACTTTAAAATACAAAGCGGTAAAGAAATCTGCACAACCTAAAGATCCTCCCGGATGACCTGACTGTGCTTCATAAACCATACGTAAACTATCTCTTCTTATCTGACTTGCTATATCTTTTAATGATTCCATAATTATAAAATTTTCAGTGAATGGGGTCAAACCTACAAAAAATCTTTCACTTTACATTTAAATATTATTTTTACCTTAACACACTCTTTATTAGATTTGCAGCAAAATTGACAACATGGAAGACGATATTGCAAAAATACTAGAAGACACGGAAAGCGGAATGAGCAAAACGCTTGAATATTTGGAAACCGAATTGTCGAAAATTCGTGCAGGTAAAGTATCTCCCAACATTCTCAGTGGTGTAAGTGTGGAGTACTACGGCGCGCCCACTCCTATTGAACAGGTTGCCAATGTAAATGTGGTAGATGCCCGTACTTTATCTATAAAGCCCTGGGAGAAAAAACTATTGCAGGAAATTGAAAAAGCTATTTTTAATGCGAATATTGGGATTACTCCTCAAAATGACGGAGAACAGATTCGGATATTTATGCCTCCGGTAACAGAGGATCGTCGTAAAGAATTAGTGAAGCAAGCCTTGGCAGAAGGAGAACAGACAAAAGTATCTATAAGATCGGTTCGGAAAGAGGCAATGGATCGGGTGAAAAAACTAGCCAAAGATAATTTGAGTGAAGATGAAGCCAAAGGTGCAGAATCTGACATTCAGGGTCTGACAGATGCCTTTGCAGGAAAAGTCGATCAATTCTGTGCTGCTAAAGAAAAACAAATAATGACTGTTTAACCAGGGTCTGTTCCATTTATTTATAAGCCAAAAAGATGATTAAACCTTCCATACCTAAAGGAACCAGAGATTTTAGCCCCAATGTGGTTTTAAAGCGGAATTATATCTTAGACATTATACGTTCTGTATTTAAAAAGTATGGATTTCAGCCCTTGGAAACGCCTGCTATGGAAAAGTTATCTACACTAACGGGGAAATATGGGGAAGAAGGAGATAAGTTGATGTTTAAGGTGCTGAATAATGGAGATATCTATTCCTCGGCATCTCAGGCAAAGGATAGTAAAAGTTTGGCTACTTTAGTGAGTAAAAGAGCATTGCGTTATGATTTGACCATTCCTTTTGCTCGTTATGTGGCGATGCACCGCAATGATATAGCATTTCCATTTAAGCGGTTTCAAATACAGCCCGTCTGGCGGGCGGATCGACCACAGAAAGGTCGATATCGTGAATTTTACCAGTGCGATGCAGATGTGGTAGGAAGTTCATCTCTGTTGAATGAAATTGACTTTTTGGCTATTTATGATACTGCATTGCATCTACTGGGATTAAGGAAGTATCAGATTAATATCAATAATCGAAAGTTACTTTCAGGCTTAGCTGAAGTGATTGGAAAGCCCAATCAACTTACAGATTTGACCATCGCCATTGACAAATTGGATAAAATAGGAATGGAGGGCGTTCGACAGGAATTAACTACTCGGGGTTTTACTGGCGAAGAACAAGCTACTATTGTCAGCTTTTTAGAAATTTCAGGAAATAATGAAGAAAAGTTAAATCAGTTAAAGTCATTATTAAAAGATTCTAAAACAGCCCAATGGGGAATTACAGAACTTAGAGAGGTCTTAGAGAATACCTATTATTCTTTCAATGAGGAACCGGTATTAAATCCAACCCTTGCGCGGGGATTGGATTATTATACAGGAACTATTATAGAAGTTAAAGCACCCAAATCTGTCAAGATGGGTAGTATCGGGGGCGGTGGTCGTTATGATGACTTGACCGGGCTCTTTGGGGTAGAAGGACTCTCCGGAGTAGGAATCTCTTTCGGCGTTGATAGAATCTATGACATCATGGAAGAATTAGAACTTTTTCCCGAAATGGTTGCACAATCGACCCAAGTGCTTTTCCTTCAGGTGGAGCCGGATAGCGTCTCTTCCATTTATAGTTTGTTGAAGCAATTGAGAGAAGAAAATATTCCTGCTGAAATTTACCCTGATGCTGTGAAGTTTAAGAAGCAAATGAAATATGCCAACAAAAGGGCCATTCCTTATGTCGCAGTTATAGGTGCTTCTGAATTGGCCTCCGGCACAATAAGTATAAAAAATATGCAGGATGGGCAACAAGAGGAAGTGCCCCAGCGTGACGCAGTAAATTATATTAAGCAAAGAGTAACATTGTAGCGAATTTGAACAAAAAGGGAAAAACTCGTTTATTATTTGTTAATAAATGAGAGTGATGAATCGCAATAGGAGTAAATTTTATATTTTGGCTTTTTTGAATTTCTGATTTTAAAAACGAACTACTTTGATGAAAAAATTCCTATCTGCTTCCTATTCTAAAACCTCTCATCATTTAGCGACACTGGCACTCAGGCTGAGCTTAGGATTAGTGATGGTTATTGGTCACGGTTGGACAAAAGTGACTCATTTTTCTGATATGCAGGATCGTTTTGTAGATTTTATGTCGTTAGGACCTCAAATCTCCCTTATTTTAGCTATTATAGGTGAATTTGTATGTAGCTTATTGCTTATTTTAGGACTCTTTACCCGAATAGCAGCCATACTGCTTATCATTAATATGTTGGTGGCTATATCGGTGGCACATAATTGGGCAATTATTGAGGAAGCACAATTGCCTTTTATCTTCCTTGCCGGTTATTTCTCACTTCTGTTACTTGGTCCCGGCAAACTAAGCTTGGATGGGTTGATGAATAGAAAGATGGCTTAAGCTAGCTCTAGCTCTCTCCTATTTTTTATGAGGGCAGCGTAAATTCGCCTCTTAATGGTTTTTGTAATAGGGTTTTCGTTTCTTCATATGATTTATTCAAACCAAGAACAAACATCAATTTGGTTACAGCCGCTTCAAAGGTCATATCAAAGCCCGAGATAACACCGATTTCTTTTAGATATTTGCTGGTTTCGTATTGTCCCAGAGAGACGGAGCCTCCACCACATTGAGAATTATTTAAAACAATTTTTCCATTATTTATGGCTTTTTTAATAGTTTGCAGAAACCAGGGCGCGGTAGGGGTATTGCCGGCACCAAAGCTTTCCAAAATAATTCCTTTTATCTCCTTAGAATGAATAATTCCTTCTATTATATTTTGTGAAATTCCGGGGAATAAACGGAGTGCTGCAATATTCTTATCGAGTGCTTTATGAACCACTAGTGGTTTATGTGGCTGAGAAAGGCAGGCCTCTTCCTGATATTTTATTGTTACACCTGCTTCTGCCAGTGCCGGGTAATTCATGGAATGGAAAGCCCTAAATTTTTCAACGTTGTATTTCTTGGTTCGATTGCCTCTAAATAATTTAAAGTCGAAGAAAATTCCTACTTCCGGCACGAGAGGAAGTCCGTCTGCCCCTTTTTTAGCTGCTATTTCCAGTGCGGTGATGATATTCTCTCTGGCATCAGTACGGATCTCTCCTATGGGTAGTTGGGATCCGGTAAGAATGACCGGCTTACTCAAATTCTCTAATAAATAACTTAAGGCAGAGGCGGTATAAGCCATGGTGTCTGTTCCATGAAGTATAACAAAGCCATCGTAGTTATCATAATTTTGTGCTATAATTTCAACGATTTTTATCCATATATCCGGATTCATATCTGAAGAATCTATAGGTGTTTTGAAGGAATGCACAAAGTAGTGATAGCCTAATTTATACATTTCCGGAATGCGATCCTGAAGTTCCGTAAATTCGAATGGCCGCAAGGTTTGTAATCTTTTATCATAGACCATTCCAACCGTTCCTCCGGTGTATATGATTAAGATTCGGCTTGCATTATCTCTAATCTGCTGCATGAAGATCTGTGGTTATAGTTTATAAAGTTGCTGTGCGTTTTCTGAAGTTACTGCCGCAACCTCTCCCATACTTATACCCTGAACTTCAGCAATTTTTTCTGCAATAAGTGGGATATAACTGCTTTCATTGCGTTCTCCTCTATGTGGCGTAGGTGCAAGGTAGGGCGAGTCTGTTTCCAGTACCAGGTGTTTGATATTGATGTCTTTGATTATTTTGGGGAGGTCAGCATTTTTGAATGTAACAATTCCTCCGATGCCCATGAGAAAGCCTAAATCTATAATCTTGTTTGCTTGTTCCAGGGTTCCTGAGAAACAATGGAAAATCCCTTTGAGAGCCCCGTCCTGTTTGGACTGAACTATCTTTATGCATTCATCCAGTGAGTTTCTGGCATGTATGACAATGGGAAGATCGTAAGCAAGTGCCAAATCAATTTCCCTCTTGAAAACTTCTATTTGTTGTTCTTTATAGGTTGTGTCCCAATAAAAATCCAATCCTATTTCCCCTATTGCGGCGAATTTATGTTTTTTTAAGTAGGTCTCAATATGTGCTAATTCTTTTTGAACATTATTTTCAACCGAGCAGGGATGAAGACCAATCATGGGTTTTGCCCAATCATAATCTTTTTCCATTTGGAGCATTTTGCTTGTTGTACTGCTGTCTATATTAGGGAGATATACCTTTTTTACTCCGTTCTCTAGTGTCCTTTTCATCATTTCATCCCTATCTTCGTCAAATTCTTTTAGAAATAAATGGGTATGTGTATCTATTAGCATGTGTTTATTTTTTGAGCTGGAAAGGTACGAAGAAATGCATCATGTATAAACGTGTTTTTTCTACTTTGTTTTTGAAAATGTAGTACCGGATAAACCTTTTGGCTGAATTTCTAAAACTTCAAGGGTAAATATTTTACCTTTGTAACATGGAATTGTTATTTAGTCTGAATAATATTGACTGGGCAGCGCAGCAGTTTTGGAATAGTGTGGGCGATTGCCGAGTTTTTGCCTTTCATGGGCTGTTGGGCGCCGGGAAGACGACCTTTATTACAGCGCTTTGTCATGCGAAAGGTGTTGTAGAGGATCCGTCAAGTCCAACCTTCTCTATTATTAATGAATATTTATTAAGACAGGAATCTGATGGCAAGGAGGGTGTCTTTCATATGGATCTTTATAGAGTCAATGATGAAGAAGAGGCTGTTCAGGCCGGAATAGAAGATAGTTTATACAGTAACAAATATTGTTTTGTAGAATGGCCTGAAAAAATCCCCAATCTACTACCGGAGAATACCTTGCATGTATATCTTTCTTTAGCGGAAGAAGGGAGATGTATAGAATGGGATGTCTAATAGAGCAAAGACCAAACCTTAATGAGATAAGATTTGGTCTTTGCTTGAAAAAGGGAACAACGCTTAATCGTTGTTTTTCCCTAAGTTTTGTTGGAATTTCTGAATTTTGTCTTGTAATGAATTTGCTTCCTCGGAGTCGTTCATAAACATGTTCTCCGCCATTTGCTGCATAGGTTCCGGTATTTTTGATTTAAGTTTTTCAAATAGAACCTGTACGGATTTTACAGCTTGTTCTTCTGATAATCCGACTTTCTCTTGTAACTCGCGAACATACTCTTGCATGATATTTGGTTTTGATTGATTAACTGTACTTTCCTGACGCTGTCATTTAAGCTGAGCTGCTGAGCTTGTCGAAGCATTGTCGAAGCCTAAGCTACTTTTAATTGTTTTTCTACGGTAGATTGCTCCAATTGTTTTTCTGCATATTCCTTTGTTAAAGTAAAAGTCTTTCTCTGGGTTGAGGGAAGACGGAACATGGCATCCGTCAGGATGGCTTCGCAAATAGAGCGCAATCCGCGTGCGCCGAGTTTATATTCTACCGCTTTATCTACGATAAATTCCAGGGCTTCTTTTCTGACTGTAAGCTTAATATCTTCTGCTTCAAAAAGTTTTTTATATTGCTTTACCAGTGCATTTTTCGGCTTCGTAAGAATCGCTTTAAGTGCTTCTCTATCTAGCGGTCGCAAGAATGTGACCACCGGAAGACGTCCCAATAGTTCAGGAATGAGCCCGAAATGATGTAAGTCCTGCGCATTCACATACTGCAGGATTTGATTTTTCATTTCAACCTCTTTCTTTTTGTTGGTTGAGAAGCCGATAGCGTTAGTGTTTATTCTTCGGGAAATGACTTTGTCAATTCCGTCAAAAGCTCCGCCACAAATGAAAAGGATATTTTTGGTATCCAGTTTAATCATTTTCTGATCCGGATGTTTACGCCCGCCTTGAGGTGGAACTAGTACTTCTGTTCCTTCCAAAAGCTTCAGTAAGCCTTGTTGCACACCTTCCCCGCTTACATCTCTCGTAATGGATGCATTATCCTGTTTGCGTGCGAGTTTATCAATTTCATCAATATAAACAATCCCTCTTTCCGCTGCTTCTACATCATAGTCACAAACCTGCAACAAACGCGTTAAAATGCTTTCTACATCCTCTCCTACATATCCTGATTCGGTGAAAACGGTGGCATCCACGATGGCAAAAGGAACTTGGAGCATGCGGGCAATACTTTTCGCCAACAATGTTTTTCCTGTTCCGGTTTCCCCCACCATGACAATGTTGGATTTCTCAATCTCTACATCGTCTTCAACCTCTTGTTTCAAGCGTTTATAATGGTTGTAAACGGCAACTGCCATCACTTTTTTTGCTTCATCCTGGCCGATGACATATTCATCCAGAAAACGATCAATTTCCAGAGGTTTGGCAATGTCGGGATTGAATGGAAAGGCGGCTTCTTTCTTTCCTTTATTCGCATCACCATATCCCGGAAGTTGATCTTCCAGCATGGCATTGGCATGCTCTACACAGGTTTCGCAAATATTTCCCTGCGGGCCTGCAATCAACATTTTTACCTCATCCTCTCCTCTTAAACAAAATGAGCAATGGGCTCCTTGTTTTTTACTCATACTTCTAAAGTTTAATCTAGTTTTTCTACAATACTATCCACAATGCCGTATTTTATGGCAGAATCAGCATCCATCCAATAGTCACGATCAAAATCCTTCATGACTTTTTCTACGGTTTGTCCACAGTTGTCCGCAAGTATTTTTGCTCCTTTTTCCTTCGTTTTTTGAATTTGTTCTGCTTGTATTTCAAGATCAGCAGATACGCCTCTGAACATTCCACCTATGGAAGGTTGATGAATCATCACTTCTCCATTAGGATAAATTTTTCTATGTCCTTTTTCGCCTCCGGAAAGTAAAATACTTCCCATAGAAGCGGCCATTCCCATGCAAACGGTGCTTACCGGTGACTGAATCATCTGCATGGTGTCGTAAACAACCATGCCGGAAGTAACCATGCCCCCCGGGCTGCTAATGTAGAAAGTGATTTCTTTTCCCGGATCAATGGCATCCAGATATAATAAACGATTGACTATCGCTTTACAAGAGTCGTTATCTACTACTCCCCAAAGGAAAACCTTTCGTTGCTCTAGAAATTTTTTATCAATTTGCTTGCTGCTAAATTTAGTATCAGCCTCCTTGGACTTGTCTTTGTCCTTCTCGTCCTCTTCGCCTAAATAATCTTTATATAAATGCATGATGACTGTTTTGTTGTTATTGGGAAATGGTGATTAATCCGTTTGCTTGGATTTTCCGGTTAGGATTTCGTCAATTAATCCATAGGCTTTGGCGTCTTCTGCCAGCATCCAATAATCCCTATCCGAATCCTGAGCTACTTTATCGATGGGTTGACCACTATGTTCGCTTATGATTTCATAAAGCTCTGATTTTACCTTTCTGATTTCTTGCGCTGTTATCTGAATATCAGAAGCTTGTCCTCCAATCGCTCCGGAGGGCTGATGCATCATAATCCGTGCATGTTTCAAAGCGGTTCTTTTCCCTTTAATGCCGGCACACATTAAGATAGTAGCCATAGATGCCGCCATTCCCGTACAGATAGTGGCCACATCAGGGTTGATTACCTGCATCGTATCGTAAACTCCGAGTCCTGCATAAACAGAACCTCCGGGGCAATTGATATACATTTGAATATCTCGTGCACTGTCAGTGGATTCCATAAAAAGAAGCTGAGCTGTAACGATATTAGCTACATAGTCGTTTATGGGCTCACCTAAAAAGATAATTCGATCCATCATCAAGCGGGAAAACACATCCATAGAAGCTACATTCATAGGTCTTTCCTCAATAATATAAGGCGTAAGTGCTTCTACAGAATGTTGTTGATATTGATCAAAAGCCAAGCCGTTTATTCCCTTGTGCTTGGTGGCATATTTTCTAAATTCCTGATTAATGTCCATGATGTTGATGGTTGTGTTCTTCGTTTAATTTCTTGAATTCGTCAGAACTGATTTCCTTTTCTTCTATATCAGCTTTCTCTATTATCCAATCAAACAACTTATTGGTTATAATAGTTCGATAGGCTTCATCAATTCTTCCTTCTTCCTGCATCAGACGCTCTGTTAATTCATCAATCATCTGTTGATTTTCATCTGTGATGGTGGGCATTTGGAAGTAGCCCTGAATCTGTTGTCTGAAAAAGTCTTTTATTTCTTCAGGTTTGGCATCCAATTCTTCTTTTTGAATAATTTGAGAAGTAATTAACCCCCATTTGGTTTGTTTCTCAAACTCTGGATATTCCTTTTCTACTTCTTCCTCGGTTTTTAGTTTACCGTTCTCTCTTTGTAATTGCTTTTTTAAGTATTCTACAGGCAATTCAATTTTGGTCTCGTTAATGAGTTTTTCAAAAATCTCATGTTCCAGCATGTGTTTGGTCTGATGATCCCATTGAGCCTGAAAGTCTTCTGTGATTTTTTTCCGAAAATCTTCTTCTGTTTTTACCTCTCCTCCGGGATATACTTCTTGAAAAAATTCTTCATCAAGCTCACGAGTAATTGATTTTTCAATTTTCTGAACAGTCACTACGTAATGGTTTTCAGGAGCGGTTTCTTTATCTAATTTCCAGTCGTCCGTAATCCATTCCAGCTCTTTCTTTTTGAATGCATTTTTAAGCTGCGTAGAAAAATAGTCTCCTTTTCCCTTTGTAGTTAATTGATTTTGGAATCTTTTAGAGAAATAGTCTAGTCGGAAGGTATCTTGATGATCGTCTTCTTCTTTTTCTCCAATCTCTTTTCCATTTTCATCAGCCAGGTCAAAGGATAAAGTGATAAGGTGATCCTGTTCTTCCGCTTTTTCTATCTCTTCGCGTTTGGCCGCCCGTTTTTGTAATTGCTCGATTTGCTCGTCAATTTCTTTTTCTTCGGGTTTTACCTTGTATTGAGAGAACTTGAACTCTTTTTCGAGTGCGTTGAGATCCAATTTTGGTTTTAATCCTATTTCAAAATCAAAAGAATAGTCTTTCGGATTATGAAAATCCACTTTGGGAGATTTTTCATCCGGAATGATAATCGGTTGTCCGAAAAGATCCAACTCTTCTTTTTTTAGATAATCGTTCAGCCCATCTTCCACAGCTTTAAGAACTTCTTGAGGGAATAGCTCGCCACCGTACATTTTCTTTATTAAACCGGTAGGGATTTTTCCCTTACGAAATCCGGGGATATTAGCATTTTGGCTATATTGTTTTAATGCTTTTTTGAATCCGGGATTATAATCGTCTTCTTTTACTGTTACGGTCAGACGGTCGTTTAAGACCCCGATGTTCTCTCTGTTAATTGTTGCCATAAAATTAAAACTTAATTATGAAGGTGATAGGACAATAATAGTTCCAATGTCGGGTTGCTGTCAAAAAGGCAGGTTGTTGAACCGATGAATGTACAAGGCTGACTTCTTTTATTGTAAGCATTTGGAACCTTGGATTTGCAAAAAAAAGTGCGGGTGAAGGGACTCGAACCCCCAAGCCTCTCGGCATTAGATCCTAAGTCTAACGTGTCTACCAATTTCACCACACCCGCAGACAATCTTAAAAAGAGGGCAAAGGTATAATATAAAATTTATAAAACAATATATTGGAAAGTTTTTTAACAGAATGTAGGCTAGCTGAAGATTATTTTAGATATTGCCTCGGTTGTGATTTTATATTAGCTATAAAATCGTAAATTAGTAGTTTACAAAAAATAGAAGATGCCAAGAAAAGTTAAAAATAGATTTTATCCGGATGAAGAAGCGGAGAAAAGAGAGATTATTCGGCAATATAGGGCATTAATGAGAGCAATAAAACCCCGTTTGAAAGAAGGGGATCGTCCTCAGGTTCGGCATGCTTTTGAAATGGCGGCAGAGGCACATATCGACATGAGAAGGAAGTCGGGAGAACCCTATATTCTCCATCCTTTGGCCGTGGCGCAAATTACCGTAAAAGAAATTGGGCTTGGAGTGACCTCTGCAATTTGTGCGCTATTGCATGATACTGTGGAAGATACTGAAATAACGTTGGCGGATATTGAGAGAGGATTTGATAGCCAATGTGCCAGAATTATAGACGGGCTGACGAAGATTGCTACTGTTTTGGAAGAAACCAATACCAGTACCAAACAGGCAGAAAACTTTAAAAAAATATTGCTCACTTTAACCGATGACCCGCGGGTGATTTTGATAAAATTAGCTGATCGGCTGCACAACATGCGGACATTGGGGAGTATGAAAAAGGAGAAACAACTTAAAATTGCTTCTGAGACAGCCTTTATCTATGCACCGCTGGCACATCGGTTAGGACTTTATAATATAAAGACCGAGATGGAAGATTTGTCTCTGAAATATACAGAGCCGGATACCTACTTTACTATTGCGCGTAAGCTGAAAGAAACAAAGAAACAGAGAAACCGATATATTCAAAGCTTTATCAGACCAATTAAGAAGCGACTGCAGGTAGAAGGTTTTGATATTGATATATATGGTCGTTCAAAATCTATTCATTCCATTTGGAATAAGATAAAGAAAAAACAAGTTACTTTTGAAGAGGTGTATGATCTTTTTGCTATCCGCATTATTCTAAACTCTCCTCCTGAAAGAGAAAAAGCCGATTGCTGGCGTGTTTATTCTATCATTACCGATTATTATATTCCCAGAACTGAGAGGTTGCGTGACTGGTTAAGTAATCCTAAATCTAATGGGTATGAGGCATTGCATACTACAGTGATGGGGCCGCAAGGAAAGTGGGTGGAAGTGCAAATCCGCAGCATCCGTATGAATGAAATTGCAGAAAAAGGACTTGCCGCTCATTGGAAGTATAAAGAAGATTCTGAACAGCAAGAGGATCGTTTTGATCAGTGGTTTACACAGATTAGAGAGGCGTTGGATAATCAGGAAGTGAGTACTTTGGATTTTGTAGAAGACTTTAAACTGAATCTCTTTTCTAAAGAGATTTATGTTTATACCCCCAAAGGGGACTTAAAAGTGCTACCCCGGGGAGCAAGTGCTTTGGACTTTGCTTTTGCTATTCATACAGATATAGGTTCTACTTGTATAGGAGCCAAAGTGAATCACCGACTGGTGCCGATTAGCCACAAGCTACATAGTGCCGATCAAGTTGAAATTATTACTTCCAAGAAACAAAAACCTTCAAGTGATTGGATAAATATTGTTATTACTGCTAAGGCAAGATCCAAAATTAAGACCGCATTAAAAGAAGAGAAAAGAAAAGTTGCAGCCGATGGGAAAGGAATGCTGGAACGGAAGTTGAAACGCCTGGGCGTTCCGTTGAATAATGATAATATAAACATATTAGTTCGTTATTTTAACCAAGAATCGGAGTTGGAGTTGTGTTATGGAATTGCGAAAAAGATAGTGAGTCTGAAGTGGCTTTCCGATTTTGAAACGAAGGGAGATAAATTGGTTCCGCCTGTTGCCGAAAAACCTGAAAAATCGAAGAATCATCATATTCAGACAGAGGATACAGCACATAAAAAGGCTCATAAGGATGATGCCTTGATTATTTTTGGAGAAGACTCCAATAATATCCAATACAAACTGGCGCAGTGTTGCAAACCTATTCCCGGAGATGCTGTTTTTGGGTTTGTGACTTCCAGCGGAGGGTTGACAATCCACAGGACAAATTGTCCAAATGCAGCGCAATTGCTCTCCAATTATGGTCATCGGGTGGTAAAAACGAAATGGGCTAAAAACAAAGAGATATCTTTCCTTTCCGGTGTGAAAGTGATAGGACTGGATAATGTGGGCATCATCAGAGATATGACAAATTTGGTAACCGATGGATTAAAAGTAAATATTGCGGCCTTAAGCATAGAGTCGAAAGAAGGTATTTTTGAAGGAGAAATGAAGGTCTATATCCATGAAAAAGAAGAGCTGGATGAGATTGTAGAAGGACTGGAAAAAGTGGAAGGTGTTCAATCAGTCACCAGATTGGAGCCGGAGGAATAAAGATTACTTTTTTATTTAAAAAAGATAAACCCTATTTTTGCGCATTATTTGTCTATAGCTAAATTCTTACTATGATTGACGTACTTCTTGGGTTGCAATGGGGAGACGAAGGTAAAGGAAAGATTGTTGATTACTTTGCCGGTAAATATGATGTTGTTGCCCGCTTTCAG
The DNA here is from genome assembly GCA_964558275.1 of uncultured Chitinophagaceae bacterium. GTDB lineage: Bacteria > Bacteroidota > Bacteroidia > Chitinophagales > Chitinophagaceae > FW021-bin31. The sequence goes on along the minus strand of CAZLDH010000042.1, from coordinate 1,378 downwards.
GGAGGTCCCAATGCAGGACATACCCTATATGTAAATGACCAAAAAGTTATTTTACGAACGATTCCATCCGGTGTTTTTCATTCCGGAGTGATGAATATTATCGGGAATGGCGTAGTGTTGGATCCGGTCTCTTTTAGAGAAGAGGCAGAGGAACTCATTGCTTTAGGGATTAATTTGAAAGAGAAATTATATATCTCTGAAAAAACCAGTCTGATATTGCCCACCCATCGAGCTTTGGATAAAGCCTCCGAATTAGCTAAGGGGAAAGAAAAAATTGGTTCTACCCTTAAAGGAATAGGACCTGCTTATATGGATAAAACAGGAAGAAACTCGCTGAGGGTAGGAGATGTTCTACGTCCTGATTTTAAAGAACGCTACGAAAAACTGAAAAAGAAGCATTTGAAAATGCTGGCTCATTATGATTTTAATGAGGGCGTAGATCAATGGGAAGCCGATTTCTTTGCGGCTGTAGATTATTTACGCGAAATGAACATTGTCAATGGCGAGTTTTTTATCAATGATAAATTGAAAGAAGGTAAAAAGATAATGGCAGAAGGGGCGCAAGGAAGTATGCTGGATGTGGATTATGGCACCTATCCTTATGTGACTTCTTCCAATACAATTTCTTCTGCTGTTTGCACAGGACTTGGGGTTGCTCCTTCTAAAATTGGCGAAGTCATTGGTGTCACCAAAGCCTATTGTACCCGCGTGGGGGGAGGTCCTTTCCCTACTGAGTTATTTGATGAAACAGGAGCTAAATTAGCCAAGGTGGGCAATGAATTTGGTGCAGTTACCGGTCGTCCGCGGCGTTGTGGTTGGATTGATTTGGTGGCATTGAACTACACTTGTATGTTGAGTGGGGTTACACAATTGGTCATGACGAAGGCTGATGTTTTAGATGAATTTGACAGCTTGAAAGCTTGTACCGCTTATAAAGTGGATGGAAAACAAACAGAAAAACTGCCGTATAGTTTAGAAGGTAATGTAAAACCGATATATACGGAATTTGAAGCTTGGGAAGAGCCGTCAGCCAAGGCTGACTCTTTCAGTACATTACCGGATGAGATGCTTTCCTATTTAACTTTTGTTGAAAAATATCTGAACACTCCGGTGCAGTTTGTTTCTACCGGTCCCGGTCGCGATCAGATTCTTGTGAAATAGTAGAAAGAAAATAATAAATTTGGAGGGTCGTAAAGTTGGAATTAATCCAATTTTACGACCATTTTATTTTCTTGACTTTTGATAGCGGCTTCGATGATACGCATGTTGAGCAATACATCAGACAGCAGGATTGGAAAAATTTGTCCTTCACGAATATGTTTGTAAACAGCTTTATAAAAACCTTTGTAATCTCCTTTGGGAGAAGATATATATTGTC
>CAZLDH010000041.1:0-19512 GCA_964558275.1 uncultured Chitinophagaceae bacterium | reverse complement strand
ATCCTGATTGCTATTGTCTTTGGCTTTATTATAGAGCTGCTGCAGGGCGAGATTACCAGTATTCATCGTGATTTTGATTGGTGGGATTTGCTGGCTGATGTTATTGGTGCTTTCCTAGGCGCCGCTATTTTTGTAGAAATATATGGACCAAAAAAAGATAAAGAATCTTGATTTGGTATCTTTTTTGATAGGAACGTTAAAGTAATCATCACATTAAATGTTAATTATGAAATTATTATCAACCAGACTTTTATCAGGAATATTTTTATTGGCCGTTGTGGCTTTTACATTTGCCTCTTGTAGTAATGACGATGGCGCAAATCCAACGCCACGAACAGTTACTTATGATGTAAATGGATATGAGGCTTCAGGTATTACAGGCAAGATTAAGTTTACGGAAGTCCTGAATGCAGATTCTGTTGCTGTTTTACTTACTTTAAATGGACAGGATATTAATCAATATGTTCATTTCCCAGTTGTGATAAACAAAGGAACTGCTTTGGAAGAAGGAGAGGAATTATTCCCATTAGGAACTTTTGACGGGGGAAAAGGCAGCTTGGAGAAAGCTGTTAATATTTCCTACGACGATTTAGTTAAGCTAAATGGCGGTGTAACTATTTATAGTGGCTCTGGTAACAAGGACGTTGTCGCTCATGCCGAGATTGGTGCGAATAAAACCTTCTCTAAATTTAGTATGAAAACGGTTGACGGTGTAGTAAATGGTCAATTCCGAGTTTATAAAAGAGATACGGGAAGCTATCTTGTAATCAAAGTAGATTCAATAGGAAGTAACTGCCAAGGAGTAGATCATCCTGTATATGCATTAAATAATAATGAGCAGGATACAACACTACAAATTAATCCGGTGGAAGATCAGGATTTGATTTCAACTACAGAATTACCAAATCATCGATACGAAGATTTAACTACTTATGGCGGTGTTCTGAATGTGTATTGTTCAGAAAGTAATACTTTGAGTGTTATTTCAAAAGGAAAATTTGTAAAGCAAAATTCTAATTAGTAATATTCTTTTTTAGCTGATATAGAACGGCTTTAAAATCTTTGGGCAAAGGGGCGATAATTTCGTGCTTTTGCCCTTTTTCATCTGTGAAATGTATTTCTGATGCATGCAGTGCCTGTCTGCTCATGAGCGGGCGTTCTTCTTCCTGAAACCGGCCAATGTTGTATTTCCTTTTGATGGAAGACAAATAAAAAGGTTCTGCAGAACCATATAAGTGATCCATTGCAATCGGATGACCAATTGATTGAAGATGCACTCTGATTTGATGGGTTCTGCCGGTAAAAAGTTGGAGTCTGAGCAGCGTATATAAGCCGAAGGTGTCTTCTACACTATATTTGGTGAGGGCTTCCATTCCTTTTTTTGCGGTGTGCATTTTCCCTCCTTTTCCACTTTGTGCTGCAATGGGCGTGTTTATTGTTCCTTCTTCTTCCCAGATTCTGCCTACAACAAGACCTTTGTAAAATTTATCAATTTCCCTATTCTGAAATTTTTGAGAAAGAAATTTATGTGTAGATTCATTTTTGGCAAACAGAATAACACCACTGGTATCTTTGTCTAGCCGATGCACGGTATATATTTTACCTTTTTTAGGTTCTAAAAGACGAGATAGGGAAGGGATAGTCTGGTTATATCGATCCGGAATGGTTAACAGTCCGGCTGGTTTATTGATGGCAATAAAGGATTCATTTTCGAATAAGATATGCTTTCTTATATTCATTATTGTTGCTTTTGGGCAGGTTTCTTTTTGCCTTTATTGAAATGTTTTAGATTTCTAACCTCTTTCTCTGTCAGACTTCGCCATTTACCGCGGGTTAGGTTTTTCTTCGTCAGTCCGGCATAGACTACCCGATCCAGATTTTTTACATCATAGTCTAAATGTTCAAAGATCCTTCGAACAATTCGATTGCGACCACTATGGATTTCTATGCCGACTTGGGTATGGTCTGTGTTATTTGGAAAAGCTATTGCATCAGGAGCAATGAATCCGTCTTCCAGCTCTAAGCCTGAAATGATTTGATCGAAGTCCTTTTGGGTTAGCGGTTTATTTAAGGTGGCGTGATAGATTTTTTCTATTTCGCCGGAGGGATGGGATAGATGCTGTGCCAAATCGCCGTCGTTTGTAATGAGTAGCAGTCCGCTGGTATTTCTATCCAACCGGCCTACAGGATATACGCGTTCCTGGCCGGCATGACGAATGTAGTCCATTACGGTTCTTCTGCCTCTGGGATCTTTGGTTGTTGTCAGGCAGTCTTTGGGTTTGTTGAGCAAAATATATTCCAAACGTTGCTGAATGTGAATTGGTTTATTATTGAAATAGACTTTGTCCTTTCGCTCTACTTTAAAGCCAGGCTCCAGAATGATCTGATTATTCACTTTTACCTTTCCTTCTTTGATATGTTCTATTGCTTTTCTTCTGGCACAAATACCACAATGAGCCAGGTATTTGTTTAAGGGATAGGGATAGGCATTTGTTTTTCGTCTGAAACCTTCTTTTTGCGCCTTTTTGGTTTGTTTTCTTCTTTCTTTTTTGGCTTTGGATGGTTTGGGATAATCCTGAGTTTGCTCCTTTTCAAAACGGGTGAAGGCATGGGTCTTTTTACCTGTAGAGGATTTTTCTTTGTGGGAAGTGTTTCTTTTTCTCATAGTTGTTGTTTTACTGCTTTTCAGCAGGAATAAAATAATAAGGTGTTATTTCCCTTTATTGGCCAATTGTCCGCAGGCGGCATCTATATCTTTTCCTCTGCTTCTTCTCAATCGGGCATTTACTCTGTGACGACCGAGATAATTCATAAAAGCATCCACTTTTTTTCTTTCCGGCTTTTCAAAATGAGCTTCATCAATGGGATTATATTCAATAATGTTAATCAACTTTACCGGAACTTGTCGATACAATTTAATGAGATTGTCTGCATCTCTTGTGCTGTCATTCAGATCCTTAAAAAGAATATATTCGAAAGTAATGTCATTCTTTGTCTCTGCATAAAAGTGATTTAATGCTTCCATTAAGGATGCAATGTTGTTTTTTGCATTGAAAGGCATAATCTTCGTGCGTTGTTCATCCGTAGGTGCATGTAGAGACAAAGCAAGATTAATACGCAGTTTTTCATCTGCCAGTTTATGAATCATTTTGGTAATCCCGGATGTGGAGACGGTAATTCGTCTGGGACTCATCCCCATGCCGTCGGGAGCAGTAATTCGTTCTATGGATTTCATCATGTTATTATAGTTCAGAAGCGGTTCCCCCATCCCCATATAAACAATATTACTCAATTTTTTTCCGGATTGTTCAAGCGATTGTTGATTAATAGAAGCCACCTGATCATATATTTCGTCATATCCCAGATTTCTCTTTCGATCTAAGTATCCTGTTGCACAAAATTTACAATTTAAGCTGCAGCCTGCTTGAGATGAGACACAGGCTGTTTGTCTTTTGGCAGTAGGGATTAAAACGCCCTCAAAGGTATAGCCCTCTTCTGACTTAAAGCGGGTCTTTATGGTTCCATCGGTGCTGTGTTGCACGGTGTCTATCACTAAAGAAGGGAGCCGAAATTCTTGTTTAAGCAGTCCTCTTGTCTTTTTTGAGAGGGAACTCATCTCATCGAATCCTCCGGCATGGTGGCTCCATAGCCATTCCCATAATTGCCTACCACGAAATGCCTTCTCTCCGTGATTGGTGAACCATGTAATTAACTCTTCTTTACTCAGGTTTCTGATATTTGGCTTTTGTCTTTGCATCACGCCGCAAAGGTAAGTCAATTTTAAAACCTGCGTTTTTTTATTCTTAAAGCAAGTGAATGTGGTTGTTCTTGCAGATTTCTTTCATCTCTTTTGGCCAAATTCCCGCACTAATCTCTCCTACATGAGCTTTTCTCAAAAAGTACATTCCCAAACGAGATTGTCCAATCCCCCCACCAATACTTAATGGGAGCTGACCATGCAAAAGACTTTTGTGATATAATAATCCTTTACGTTCTTCTTTTCCTCTTAAAGAGAGTTGATATAATAAGGCTTCTTTATCCACTCTGATACCCATGGAAGAAATTTCAAAAACTTGCTCTATCACAGGATGCCAAAGAAGAATATCTCCGTTTAGACCATAAAAACCATCTTCATTTTTTGTGCTCCAATCGTCATAATCCGGAGAACGTCCATCATGTGGTTCTCCATTTGAAAGCTCATGACCAATTCCCATTAAGAAAACTGCACCATGTTTTTTAACGATTTCCCTTTCCCTCTGTTTCGGCGTTAAATCCGGATACCGTTGTAATAATTCTTCAGAATGTATAAAGTGAATCTTTTTAGGAAGTTCTGGTCTAATGCCATATAATTTATAGATATAGTTTTCTGTTCGTTGAAGAATACCATATAGCTTGCATACAACTTCTTTGAGGTAACCAAGGGTTCTTTGGTCTTCAGAAATCCTTTGTTCCCAATCCCACTGATCTACAAAGAGAGAATGAAGATTGTCGGGCGTTTCGTCAGGACGAATTGCATGCATGTCGGTATAAACGCCTTCATTTATAGGAATGTCGTATTCTGCCAATGCCATTCTTTTCCACTTCGCCAAAGATTGTACAACTTCTGCTTTTGTATTTTCCATTTCCCGAACCGTAAACCCCACCGGTTTCTCTATGCCATTTAAGTCATCATTGATCCCTGTTCCTTTTTCTACAAAGAGTGGAGCGCTAACTCTGTGAAGGTACATCTCTGTTTCCAAATTCAGCTGTATAAAGCTTTTTAGCTGTTGTAACGCATGTGCGGTGGACAGCGCATCCATTGCCGAATGATAGCCCTCCGGAAGAATGAGTCCCGGGAATTTTGTTTTTGGCACGGCAGTTTCCATAATCACTAATTTAATCTTGTTAATTAAATCCTATTTACAAAAAGATCGATTCTTTAATAAAAAGAAAACCGAAATGCAAATATATTGATAATTTTAAACAATTACAGAATTTAATGAATTTTATTCAAAAATTAATATTTCTTTGTCTATTTTATTGAAAAAAACAGGACTTTTATTGAAAAAACACCAAAGAGAACTTTGGTTATTAAAAAAGCCTGTGGTATTTTTCCACAGGCTTAGAGATTTTTTTTGGATAAGAGGAGTTAAAAATTTCCTTTATCTACATCCCACCATATTCTGCTTCCTCCGGTATCTTTGCCGTCTAGGTATTTACTTACTGCCTCATTTACGGCTTCTCCATTCGTATTGTACTCTGCCGAAGGGTAAGGGATTCTTCTGATTTGCTCACTGGTGCTAATTTTCCCATTACTGTTGTTGTGTACCACCGGGAAAAGCTTAGGGTAGCCGGTTCGCCTGTAATCTGCCCAGGCCTCCTGTCCGTCGGGGAAAATGGCAATCCATTTTTGAGTAATAATGCGTTCTAATTTTTTTTCTTTAGAAGCGGATGATTCCCATGCTATAGAAATATTGGTTAGTGCCGCTGCATTATTTGATGTGTTTTTAGGGTCAACATAATCATCCGGAGTGGCGGTTGAATTATGGATATAGCTATTTATTGTGACCGGATCTGTAATTCCCCATTGAGCAAAGGAGGCTTTTATTCCGTTGACATAGTTCTCTTCAGCATTTCCGGCTCCACTCCAGCCGCGAAGAGCTGCTTCTGCTTTTAAAAACCAAGCTTCAGCGGATGTCATTATAAGTTGTGGCGCATCATGATTAAACGTGGTTTCTGTATTCAGGCTTGCATAGTTAACATAGTCGTCTTTTGTGTTGTCGGCGGTTATCATTCCTGTTCTTATACCCACATACTCTCCCTGTACCTCAGGATCTGTTGCCGGTGTGGCATAGCTGGGAAGGCGTGGATCATTATAGCCCGTCATGTATGTGGCTAAAGCTGCATTGAGTCTGTTGTCTCCATAAGAAGCTGTAACCGTCCAAATATCATTGGCTCTGCCACCGGATTGTTCAACCAAAGCATTATCTGCTGCTGTTTTTAATAAACCGCCAGGTTCTGCTAGCGCTTTTTCACCTTGTGTTTTTGCTAAATCGGGAGCGACTTTTACAATGCGCATGGCTAAACGAAGCCGCAGGGTGTTCGCAAATTTCAACCATTTTTTATAATTTCCGTGATAGATGAGATCTCCATTTTCCAAGCTGGAAACGCCGGATTGGTTGGAAATGTAGGTGTTTAGGTTGGCCACCGCGGTATCTAACTGTTTGAAGAAGGTTTTATAAACCGTTTCTTGTGCATCATAAGGAATCTCTTTTAGTGAAGTTCCTGTCTGGGTATATGGGATAGGACCAAAGCGGTCAGTTGTTCTGTCAATAGCCACTATTTGTATCAATAAGGATACTGCCCAAATTTCAGGAGCTTTATCTCTTACGCCGGCTTCAGCCATCTTTTTGACCGGAGCCATTATTAAGGTATAAGCATCGTTGAAGGCGTTTTTATCCCAAAGGTCTATCATGTTGTAGTTTAAATTATTCAGACCGCCATTAAAAGGGGTTGGGGACATCATATAACCAGCAAAGGCATCAGCATTTAGATTCTGGGCTGTTTGGTAATTGCTGAAAATATCCTGCTCCATGGGACCTATTGCGCTGGCAATGATATCTACTGTCTGATCGTCTGATAAGCCATTAGGATCTGTATTAAATTCTTCGAAATTCTTTGTACATGCCGAAATACAAAGTGTTAGTATGCCCAAGAACAGTATTGCCCGTGGGTAGGATCTTTTATTTATATTTTTAGATTTCATAATTCTAGCGTTTAATCTAATTCTGTTTAAAAAGTAACATCTAATTTAATTCCTACATTTCTAATAGCAGGATAGCTAAAGAGCTCAACTCCACTTAATCCATTACCTGTGGACATGGTGATTTCAGGATCGAAAGGGGCTTCCCTATAGATATAAAATAAATTCCTTCCTGTAATTGCCAGACTTAAGTCTTTGAAGAAGCTATTTTCAAGATTGAAAGTATATCCTAAAGATAAGGATCGTAGTTTGACAACTGTTGCATCATATACACCGGCTTCAGAAATTCCTTGTCTTCCTCCAGTTGTTCTATACCAGGATTCTGCATCAACTTTTGAGATGGGATTTCCGTTCTGATCTACACCATTTACAGCAACGCCCCCATTTTCTCTGGCGTCTCCACTTCTTTCGGATACTCCGTAAAGATCTGTAACAAGCTGTGTCATTGATAAAACTTCTCCACCAAATCGGCCGCTGAAAAGCAGATAGAGATTGAAGTTTTTATAACTTAGGGTATTTCCCCATCCTATTTGCAGGTCGGGTGCAGGGTTTCCTATGTAGCCAAATTCATCATTTGTTAAGGGGATATAAGGGTCGTCTGTGGTGCCGGAACCAGCAAAGACAATTCTTCCTTCTTCGTCTCTTTTGAAAGTGCGTCCATAAATATCACCAAAGGCTCCTCCTTTTTGAATTCTTGATTGGTATGAATTTCCGCCGTCTGTAAGCATAAACCTGTCGATACCATCTTCGGGATCAACTTCAATAATTTCACTTTGATTGGAAGATCCATTAATAGAGGTATGCCATTTAAAATCAGGATGTTTGATTACATCAGCGCCTACAATAAATTCGATACCCTGATTCTGAATGTTTCCGGCATTTACATAGCCTGTGGATATGAGAGAAGCTACAGGAGGGGTTACAGGAATATATTGGTTGAAGGTATTGGTTTTATAGTAAGTGATTCCCAGATGTAGTCGGCTTTTAAAGAAATTCCATTCGGTCCCAAATTCCCAGGATTTTGTTTTTTCCGGTTTTAAAGTGCGGAAAGACTGTTCTGTATTAAAATTGAGTTGGCCTGCACCGCTTTGTGTATTCTGAACATTTGTCAGATAGGCCGGTACGGTGTTCCCAACTTGGGCATAAGAGGCTCGAATCTTGGCAAATGAGATGGCCTCCGGCAAATGAATCATTCGAGAAAGAATGAAAGATAGTCCTGCCGAGGGATAAAAATAAGAAACATTGGGAGTGAAAGACAGGTTAGAAGACCAGTCGTTTCTTCCGGTTAAGGTTAAGAAAGCCCAGTCTGAATAGGATAAATCTACATTGGCAAATACGGATTGTAATTGATTATGAATGTAGGTCGGTTCGATAGCCCCCACTGTGTTAGAGTTTGAAGGATATCCAACGATGATGTTACTAACAGAGAAAAAATTTGGGGTAGAAAGATCTCCATAAGTATTTGTTCCGTCTGTCACTACGTCTTTAATACTGGCGCCAAGCATCCCCCCGGCTTGAAACAGCGCATCTTGATTAGGGGCGGCGATGTTGAGTAAAACTTGCCCGTATTTTTGGGTAACGGTTTGTTTATTTACCCCCATATTGCCGTTTCCATTGGAATTGAAGAGTTGGTCGGTGCCTGCATAGCGCTTATATACATAGTCATCGCCTATTCTGTCATAATTTCCTTTTACCTGTATATTGAGCCAGTCATTGAATTGATATTTAATGCTTCCATTCAGGATGACTCTGTGTCTTTTGGTTTGGTTAATATCTTTATTTACGATCCACCATGGGTTTTGCTGTCTCATATCGTCTCCGTGAATAAACCAGTTTTGACGTTGAACTCCCGTTTTATTCGGAAATTCAAATTGATTCTTATAGGGGAGAATGTCTTTTCCTCTTGGGAAGAGGTAGAGCCCAACCAAGGGATTGAGGTAATAGCCTATTGCAGGATTGTTTTTGATGGTCTGCGTCACATAAGTCACACTTCCGTCTAATGTTAGTTTGTCATTCAGGAAACTGGCAGTTTCATGCAAAAAGAAATTGTTTTTTGTTAACGAGTTGTTGGGTTGAATTCCTTCTGAAGCAGTATTGGCATAAGAAAAGTATGTTTGGGCTTTTTTGTTTCCGGCAGAAAGACTGATAGAATTTTTCCAGGAAGTCCCCGTTTGTAAGAATTCATCTGCATTGTTATGAGCTTGATTGATAGGGTCTCCCCAGCTATATGGCGAGCCTGATTTTGACTGACCGTATTTGTTTTGTAAATCCGGTGTATATGCTGCTTCTTTAATAGAGAAATCAGAAGAGAAGTGGATTTGTGTTTTTCCTGCTTTCCCTTGTTTGGTAGTGATAAGAATGACTCCATTTTGTGCCTGACTACCATACAAAGCAGAGGCAGAAGCTCCCTTTAATATAGAGATGCTGGCAATGTCTGACGGATTTAGATTTTGGATTCCGCCACCCCCTTCCGGAGTTCCTCCGAAAAGGCTGTTTGGCTGTCCATTGGCATTTCCCGAATTAGAAATAGGGACGCCGTCGATGACATACAAGGGTTGGTTGTTGCCATTGGCAGAACGCGCACCTCTTAACAAGACTTTGGCTGAACTTCCGAGGCCGCCTGCGCTAGGCGATAGCGTCATCCCCGCTACTTTCCCGCTAAGCGACTCAACTACGTTTTCGGTAGGTGCTTTATTAAGATCGCTGCCGGACAGTTCTTGTAAGGAATAGCTTAGCGAGGCTTCTTCCTTTTTAATTCCTAAGGCGGTGACGACTAATTCATTTAGTTGCTGTGCGGCAGAGGCTAGCTGAATGTCTATTTTTGTTCTGCCATTTACTGCGATGGTTTTGGGTTTGTAACTAATATAGCTGATAACAATTGTGGCATCATCCTGAATGCCACTAAGGTGGTATTGTCCATTGGCGTCTGTAACGGCTCCTTTAGAAGCGCCTTTTACTCTTACAGTGACTCCTACCAACGCTTCTCCGCTAACTGAATCAGTAACAGTACCGGTAAGGTCTATGGGTTTGACCTGAAATTTGTCAGATGCCATATTATTTGCATTTTCTATCCCCTGAGTTTCTGTTGCTGCTGCGTTTAATTGAAGGAAACCGAAGGTTAGAAAAAGGAAAAGGAATCTCAATTTGGATCTGCTTTTTTTCCATAAAAAAGCGAATCGTGAGGCGTTGAATAAAGGATCCTCAGACCTGTATAGGCTACTTCTCATAGTGATGTGTTTATACAAATATTATAAATGAAAGGGAAATATATAACCTGTATTGTTTCCCCAAATAGGTAAAGAGGTTATTGAAATACGAATTTTGCGGCGCAAATTACAACGGATCCCATTAATGACAAGTCGATAAAAGATAGAAATTTTTATTGAATATAATTGTTGATTAATGTATTTCTTTTAGATTTTTTTTAATAGTAATAGAATGGAATAGGTCTGTTTTATATTTATATATAATACATTATACTCTAATTTTTTGACCTGTCATAAATTAATCTGTTAGAAACAAAGTGGCGCATATTGTTTCTGCTTTTGGAAATAATATTTACATTTTTTATATGTAAAAATTGGAATTATTAAAAGAATGTTCTAAATTGCATTATGTTATACATAAATTATTAAAATTAATTTCCATGAAGCATGTAAATACGCTTTTTTCGAGTTTATTGTTGGTTTTGATTTGTTGCTTCTTTTCTTTCTCTGTTGTAGGACAGCAGAAGGAAGTTAGCGGTACGGTTTTAGATGGAACTTCCGGGAATCCTCTTCCGGGAGCTACGGTGACCACCGATCAGGGTCAAAGAGGTACGGTAAGTGATGGCTCGGGGAAATTTGTTCTCTCTCTGAATCAAGGGGATACAGTAAAAGTTTCTGTTTTAGGTTATAATACGAAAAGCCTTGTTTATACCGGGCAGGAAAATCTGACCATCAGTATGGGGCAGAGTTCTCAACAATTGGATCAGTTGGTAGTTGTTGGATATGGTAAACAGAGCCGTTCTACTATTTCTAATTCTGTAGCGAAGATGGATGACAAGGTTTTGCAGAATGTTCCAAGAGCGAATATTGGGAGTGCATTGCAGGGGTCTTTACCGGGGCTTCAGGTGACCAATTCTACCGGACAGCCGGGTGCAACGCCTAAAGTGATTTTACGAGGAGGCGCGTCCATCAATAGCCCGGGTGGACCTTTAGTTGTGGTAGATGGGGTAATTAGTTCTTATAATGATATTCCTGCGTCTGATATTGAATCCGTTCAGTTATTGAAAGATGCGGCTGCTACAGCTATTTATGGAGCACGAGCCAACAATGGTGTATTATTGATTACAACGAAAAGTGGAAAAGCAGGGAAGGCACAAATTACCTACAAATATACATTGGGATTTAATCAGGCCAGAAGAGGCTATGATTTCATGGATGCGCATGATTTTATCTATTATAATCGCTTGGGAGATAAAAATTCAGGAAGATCTTTAAGTGATGTGAATGCGGCTAATGGATATGGGCTACGTACGGACTCTGCTTATCTTTCTACTTTTGATATAAGAAGATACAATAATAATACAAAGCATTTGTTGGGAGAAGGCTGGGATACCGTTGGAGATCCATATGGAGGAACAATTATATTTAGAGATCATTCCGGGGAAGTGCAGAATCTTGTCTTTAGAAATACAAAAACCCAAGAGCATTATATTCGGGCAACCGGAGGGAATGACAGAGGGCAATATTATACCAGCTTCGATTATTATAAAGAAGATGGAATAATTGTCGGATCCAGTTATAAACGTTTCTCCGGAGATGTAAAAGGTTCTTATAAAATAAAACCAAACCTGAAGGTAAGTTCCGGCATTAAAGCTTCTACCTCTGGCGAATATGGTGCTAATGGGAACGTAATTAATACGATGTACAGAAATATGGCACTATGGCCAACTTTTAACCCGTGGATTAACGATGATCATTCCAAACCGAATCCTGGAAATGGAATAACGGATGGAAATCCATTGTATTGGCTAAATAAGCATGATCGAAAAGCAAATGTAAATAGGATTACAGCAAATGCTTCAGTAAAATGGGATATCATTCCCGGCTTATATTTGAAAGGAAGTGGTTCCGGATATTATTTTGAAAACCTAAACCAGTCCTTTTGGAAAGCAACAAAAAATTACTCACAAATATTTACGGATCCTCCTGCCACCGGCGATGTGTCCAGAACTTCCTCGGCCAATTACCGAAGGTCTTTTCAACAGCAATATGATTTGCTTGCAGGATATATCAAGTCTTTCGGAAAGCATAATTTTGATTTGATGTTGGGAGCCGAGTATTTTGATAACAGCATATTTCAGATGCAAGTATTAGGTTCAAAAGCACCTACAGATGACATCCCAACGGCAAATGCTTCTACTGTATTTAATCCTAATTCTTCTTCAAATGTGGTGGTCAATGGATTAAATAATAACTATAGTATGCGGACGAATTACCGAATTATTTCTCAGTTTGGGCGGTTGAACTATAATTATAATCAGAAGTATTTGTTGACTTTAACGTTTAGACGAGATGGTGTTTCGAGCTTGCCGAGTGGAAATCGCTTTGGTGTCTTTCCGGGAATGTCTGCAGGTTGGAATGTGCAAAAAGAAGCCTTTTGGCAAAATAGCGGTATTTCCAATGTGATTTCTACTTTAAAACCCAGAGTGAGTTATGGGGTAAACGGAAATGTTGCCGGACTAGGACGTTATGAAGTACAGGGTGTTTATGGGTTACAAGGGTCCTATAACGGGCATGCCGGATTTTTAAACACAGCAATGGTCAATCCTAATCTTGGATGGGAGAAGAGTAAAACGATAGATGTGGGATTAGATTTTGGTCTTTTTGGTGATCGGATAACGGCTGTTTTGGATTATTATAACCGGAAAACCAGTGATTTGCTGACCAATCTTTCCTTACCCAGTTATACCGGATATAGTTCTATTAGAACCAACTTGGGAACCTTTCAAAATAAAGGATTTGAATTGTCTGTGACGGCTAACATTATAAATAATCCCAATGGTTTTAGCTGGAATGTCAGTGCAAATGCTTCCTACAATGAAAATAAGATTTTGGAATTACCTCCGAATGGGCAGCCGAATAATCGTCAGGGAGGCTTTCAGATTTATGATCCCAAGAAAGGAAGAACCGTTTGGGTAGGTGGTTATCAGGAAGGACAACCGCTGGGTGCAGTGTATGCCTTTAAGCAATTAGGCATTTTTAAGGATCAACAACAAGTCAATGAGGTGGCAGGAGATCGTGTGGATGTAGTTGCAGGTATCAGTGGCCCGAATTCCAGCTATGGTTCCGGCGATATTACTCCGGGAGATGTGAATTGGAAGGATGTGGATCAAAATGATACGATTGATATACGGGATCAGGTATATATTGGAAACATTAATCCAAAATGGACAGGTGGATTTTCAACATCACTTGCATACAAAGGATTCACTTTTTATGCCCGTTTTCAATTTGCGACAGGATATGTGATTTACAATGATTATGTAGCACGTATTTTAGGAAATTATCAGGGGACCTTTAATTATCTTGAAATGCAGAAAAATGCTTGGTCTCCAAGCAATCGGAATACAGATATTCCGAAGGTTTATTATGCCGATCAGGTCTCTGCGCCTTTAGGAAAGAAAAACTATACGAGAATAAATAATGCTGCAGGCACTTTAAATAGCAATAATTCGAACTTTTATGAAAAAGGGAATTATCTGGCAGGTCGCGAGTTTACGCTTTCTTATGATTTTTCAGAAGACTTGTTAAGTCATACCAGCGTATTAACTTCTGCAAGACTCTTCTTTACCGCGAACAACCTTTTTTATATTACTCAGTTTAGCGGACCTACCCCCGAGCCTCCTACCACGGTAGCTGGAGTGTATAGAGGAACCTATCCTACTCCGCGCTCCTATATCGTTGGTTTAAAAGTGTCATTTTAAAAAAGATTAAATAAATTATTTATGAGAAAATATAATATTATATTAGGAATTGCCTTGGGAATGATATTTATTATGTCTTCCTGCAGCAATAAATTAGACTTGGCTCCGGAAAGTAGTATCAGTAATAATAGCTATTGGAAAACACCGGATCAGTTTAAATCCTTTGTTGCAGGGCTGCATATTTCTTTTAGAGGACATACGTTGGTATTTGAGTTTTTGGGAGAGCTAAGGACACAAGTCTTTGGTACAGAACCCGGTTCCGGTTCTACCTTCACCGGAGAAGCTCCACAGGGAGTAGAACATTTATGGAATAATACACTAGATGCTAATAATCCGGGCGTAAGTAACTTTGGCGGGTTTTATACTGACATCAATCAAATAAATCTTTTGATTAGCAAATTGAATTCCACAGATGTGGTTTCCGCAAAGGATAAAAGTTATTATCTGGGAATAGCTTACGGTCTGCGTGCTTTTTATTATTTTCAGATGTACAAAAGCTGGGGCAGTGTGATTATACAGACTGAGCCTACAGAATCAATAGATATTTCTAATCTGTCAAAGGAGGCTTCCAGCAAGGAAGATGTCATGAAACTGATTAAAAACGATATTGATCAATCTGAACAAAACTTTGGAAGTAACTATTCTTTTAAAAATAATAAAGGCTATTGGTCAAAATCAGCTACAAACATGTTGAAAGCGCATGTTTATCTGTGGACTGCCCACCGTGGAGGAGGAACTGCAGATGCTACTACGGCTTTGAATGCATTGAATGATATACAATCAAACGTATCTTCTTTACAATTATTGCCAAATTATTCGGATGTTTTTGCAGCAGATAATGGTGGGAATAATGAAATTATTTTTGCTGTTCACAATGAATTGAATGAATCTCAATTGCCTTTTGCCGGAACATTTGAACCGCAAACTGGTTTGATTGCGACTTTTTATGATTCTGTGGAGCAGCGCCAGTTTAACGTAACTGATGATAATTGGGGCGGTTTACTCCGTGCGCCTATTCGAATTGCTACCTATAGAAAATTTAGCGATAAGGACAGTCGTAAGTTCGCTACCATCACAGCAGGATATACCAAATCAGGAGGGCAATATCATATTGCCGGATGTTTTGTGAGTAAATATAAAGGGGAGCAAGATGCAGGAACACGAAAATACACCAATGATTATCCGATCTATCGTTATGCCGGTTTGCTGTTGCTAAAAGCGGAAGCGAAAGTGATTTTGGGTCAAAGCCCCAGCACAGAAATTAATGAAGTCAGAGAACGTGCTTATGGAAGCAATTACAATGCAAGTACCTTAGGATACCCGAATCAATCGGTTGATAGTAATCCGGAGGAAGCTATTTTGAAGGAACGACTTCTTGAGTTCACTTTTGAAGGAAAAAGATGGTATGATTTAAGAAGAATGGGAGATCAATATGTGTATGAGTATACTACTATTCCCTCCTCTGATGCTTATAAATTATTGTGGCCGGTGGATCGTAATACATTGACGAATAATCCTGACTTGGAACAAACGCCCGGTTATCCCAAATTTTGAAAACAAATTTTCAGAGAGTATAAGTAGTAACAGTGCGTTAAAGGTCTTAAAGGTTTGAATAATCATACCTTTAAGACCTTTTTTTATTATAATCTAATTCCGGGTATGACATGCAAGTAACTAGAATAAAGAAAAATTATCCTATCTTAATATGCTGTAGATGGGGATTAAGTGGCTTAATCCTTGGGGAATAGCCTGTGGAAATGGTTCTCTAAATGAGCGCGCATGGACTGCTTTCAAAGTGGATATAGATAAACTTGAATGTTATTAAATCAAACTAATAAAAAGGTATTCACTTATTTATGGGTTATTTAATGATTATATTCACTTATTTATGGGTTATTTAGTGATTATATTCTAAAAAAGATTATTTTTGCTAATGTTTTATGAAAAATATGGTAAGAAGAAGACTAAAAGAGATTATTGAAAGACGAATAGATTACAAGAAAGCAATTATTGTACTCGGTCCCAGACAAGTGGGGAAAACAACATTGCTATCTGAAGTCGTTAGACAAATGGAGGAAAGTGTACTTTATATTAATGGAGATGACCCGGCAGCTCGTTCTTTGTGGGACAACCCTTCTCAAGCGCTTATTGAGCAGATGATTGGTGACAACAAAATTGTTTTTATAGATGAGGCTCAACGGCTTTCCAACATTGGGGTCAGTATAAAAATGATTATTGATGCTGAAAATGATATTCAGGTGTTTATTTCAGGTTCCTCTTCTTTAGATTTATCAGATGCTATTGCAGAACCGCTTACTGGTAGAAAATGGGAATATACCTTACTGCCCTTTTCATGGAATGAACTTAAGAAAGATACTTCATTTTATGAAACCCATAGACGTTTGGAGCAGTTGCTCATCACAGGGATGTATCCGGAAATCATTATCCGACCAAAAGAGGCAAAAGAACTATTGACAAACTTGGCAAGCAGTTATCTTTATAAGGATATTTTAGAGTTAGGAGGGATTAGGAAACCGGAGGTTCTCGTTAAGTTACTCAGAGCGTTGGCTTGGCAGGTAGGAAGTGAGGTCTCTTATAACGAGCTGGCACAGACCGTAGGAGCAGATAAAGTAACTGTAACTTCTTATATTGATTTACTTGAAAAGGCTTTTGTGATTTTTCGCTTGTCTCCCTTTTCCGGAAATTTACGAAATGAAATAAAAACGTCCCGGAAGATTTACTTTTATGATAATGGTGTCCGTAATGTACTTATTAATAATTTGAGTCCCATTCAACAACGAAATGATATAGGGGCTTTGTGGGAAAATTTTTTAATGAGTGAACGCATCAAATGGATAATGTATAATCAAAAAAGAGGAAAAGGTTATTTTTGGAGAAATACCAATCAGGCTGAGATAGATTATATTGAGGAGAATGATGGCGTAATTTCTACATTTGAATTTAAATGGAATCCTAAGGCAAAAGTACGTTTTCCCAAATCCTTTAATGAAGCGTATCACCCCCTAAAGCAGCAGGTTGTCCATAGGGATAACTATTGGGACTGGCTATCCTAACTTTGGCGCTAGCGGACTTTAGAGTTTTACTTCTCTTTATACATGCATCATGATTGCGCGTTTTTAGATGGGGATTAAGTGGCTTAATCCTTGGGGAATAATCTGTGGAAATGGTTCTCTAAATGAGCGCGCATGGCTTCTCTAAATTCTGCCGGTTTCCCATTTTCAATGATATCAACTAGCTCTCGATGAGATACATATCGCTTGGAATATGCTTCTTTTCCTAATAATCCGCTCTCATGCACAAATTGGAAGACCGGAAGCAATAGTTTTTGAAATCTTTTGAGCGTATTATTGCCGGTTATTTCATAGAGTTTTCCATGAAAAGTCACTTCCTGATCGATTTCGAAGATATAAGATTCGGTATCTTTCGGTTCATCTTTGACCATCTCTCTTAATTCAGTGATGTCTTCAGGTATTACCCGATGAAAGATCAAATCTGCCATTCCAATCTCCATTACCAGACGCATTTCAAAAATATCTTTCAATGTCCCTTCATCCATCATGGTAGGGTACAAGGTTTTTTGAAGTAAAGATAAGAGATCCGGATTCTTCAGTATGGCGCCGCGTCTTTTCTTAGATTCGATGAGCCCGGTCATCCTTAATCGAAGTAATGCTTCTCTGATAACGGTACGGCTAACTCCTAATGATTCTGCTAAATCTATTTCACGGGGTATGGCATCTCCCGGTTGTAATTCATTGTCTAAAAAATATCTAATGAGCTTTATTTCTACTTTATCTGCCAAACTTGAAGTATCTACAGGATCCAAATGGGGGAAATTATGTAGTGCTGCTGATTTTCTGTTTTCTGCCATTGTATTAAATAAAAGTATTATGTATTATTTGTTTGTTTTCTCAAATATAAATAAAATTTGTAATTATGTTAAATAATGTAGAAAAAGTTTAAGATTAAAACGTTTTTAGTAATATTGCAATATGTTATACATAATTAAACCTTTGGTTGCTTAGGATGAAAAATTATTTACTTTTACTGCTATATATTTTGACCGCCCATTTTGCTTTTGGTCAAAAGGAGAAGACAAAAATTGCTTGTATAGGTAATTCTATTACCTATGGTTACACCTTGAAGCATCCGGAGAAAAATTCTTACCCTGCTCTCTTACAAGAGCAAATGGGGGATAAGTATATCGTTAAGAACTTTGGTCATAGTGGTGCAACATTGATGAGGAAAGGCTATAATCCTTATTATAAGACCAAAGAATTTAAAGCAGCATTAGCATTTGCTCCTGATGAAGCCATTATTTGTATAGGAGTAAATGATACAGATCCAAGGACATGGCCCAAGTACAAAGATCAGTTTATCCCTGACTATAATTGGTTAATCGATACATTAAAATCTGTTAATCCGGAAATGAAGGTTTATATCTGTTCACTCATGCCTGTTTTTACCGGACATCCGCGTTTTATGTCGAGTACTTATGATTGGTTTTGGGAGGCGCAAAGAAAGATAAAGAAAGTGGCAAAGACAAACGGACTGCAATATATTGATCTTTATTCTGCTTTTCATTCTCACCCTAATTTGATTACAGATGCGTGGACTTTGCATCCGAATGCCAAAGGCTACGCTAAAATGAGTCATGTTATTTACAAGAATATTACCGGCGATTTTGGAGGCTTAGATGTAGCCGATATTTTTACAGATAATATGGTTCTCCAGCGGAATAAACCTATTCGAGTATGGGGGATCGCTGATGCGGAATCTGTGGTAAAAGTGACTTTCAATGGAAAGACGAAATCAGTGACTACTCCTACAAATGGGAAATGGATGGTGACTTTTGATGCAGCGAAGGCTTCCGAGAAACCACACACATTAATGGTGGAAAATGAAGACCAAAAGGAAAATTATTCTAATATTTTGATTGGGGACGTTTGGTTTTGTTCGGGGCAATCCAATATGCTTTATACGCTTGCAGAGGCTATGGGAGGAAAAAAAACTGCAGCCAACGCAGAAGCAGAAGATAATCTGAGATTGTTCAAGTACGTTCCTTTTGAATCTACAAGCGCTCATGTATGGGATTCGATAGCTTTAAAAAAGGCCAATGAACTCGACTTTTTTCATGGCAGCTGGAAGCTAAACGAGAAGGATGCTGCTTCGGCTTTTTCAGCGGTAGGTTATTGGTTTGGAAAAAAGATTCAAGAGGAGGAAAATATTCCTATAGGGCTGATTGAGTTAGCTGTTGGCGGGTCTCCTCAAATTTCTTGGGTAAGTAGATCCACTTTAGAAGCCAATGCGCTGTTTGAGCCGGCATTACATGATTGGCGTCATTCTGACTATATCATGAAATGGTGTCGTCAAAGAGCGGCTTACAACCTAAAAAATAGTACAGTGAAATATCAACGGCATCCCTACGATCCCAGCTTTAATTTTGAATCTGGAATTGCTAAGATTACTCATTTTCCTATCAAAGGTGTTGTCTGGTATCAAGGAGCAAGTGATGCAACTAACCCGGAGTTATATAGCAAGTTATTTCCTGTTTTTGTGAAAGACTGGCGTCAACATTGGGGATACGATTTCCCGTTTTATTATGTGCAGCTTTCCAGTTTGAATCGCCCGGCTTGGCCCCATTTTAGAAATGCACAAAGAAAGCTATTAAAAAAAGTTCCGCATTCCGGTATGGCGGTTACTTCTGATTTGGGAAGTAGAACTCAGGTTCATTATCAGAATAAAAAACCGGTGGGTTTACGACTGGCTATGTTGGCATTGC
>CAZLDH010000040.1:0-19638 GCA_964558275.1 uncultured Chitinophagaceae bacterium | reverse complement strand
CCGGTTTAATTAGCCAGCCCCTGCCATAGGATTCATAAATACCTCCGGTATAAAGTCCCGGTGGAGCTACTTCTGCTTGCCAGCCATCTACTTTTCGACCTTCTATGGAGCTATGAAAAAAGACACCGCTATTTCCATCTGCTTCCTGCTTAAAGTCTAGGGTGAGAATAAAATTCTTGTATGATTTATCTGTTGCCAGATAACCATATTTCTTATCCGGACCGCTTTCACATACTAGCGTTCCATCATCATCCACATACCATTTTTCTGTTCCGTGTATCTTCCAACCATTGAGGTCTTTTCCATTAAATAAAGAAATACCTTGTTGGCTGGATTTGGGATTGAATTGACAGGCTGAAAAGGTGCATATTGCAACTAATAATAGTAGAATACTTCCATTTTTTTGAAGGTGGTTCATCTTTTTTATTTTGGGTTAACGAGCTACGTTTATTGCACGTTTCTCTCTAATGACAGTCACTTTTATTTGACCAGGGAATTGCATCTCATCCTGGATTTTCTGTGCTATTTCAAAAGATAATTTGTCGGCTTTAGCATCATCTACTTTTTCACTCGAAACAATAATCCTGAGTTCACGTCCTGCTTGTATTGCAAAGGCTTTTTCTACACCTTCGAAAGCAATAGCCAGATTTTCTAAATCGGTAATTCGTTGCATGTAGCTTTGCATAATTTCTCTACGTGCCCCGGGTCGTGCACCGCTTACTGCATCACAAGCCTGAACGATAGGGGAAATGACATATTCCATTTCTATTTCATCATGATGTGCGCCAACAGCATTTACAACTGCAGGATGTTCATTGTATTTTTTGGTTAATTTGGCGCCAAGGAGTGCATGGCTTAAATCTGTTTCCTCATCCGGAACTTTCCCTATATCATGTAAAAGCCCTGCTCTTTTAGCCAACTTGGAATTTAAACCCATCTCAGCTGCCATAATCCCGGATAGTTTGGCCGTCTCTTTTGAATGCATCAGAAGATTTTGTCCGTAGGAAGAGCGGAAACGCATTTTTCCAACCAGTCTAACTAATTCCTGATGTAGTCCATGAATTCCTAATTCGATGACTGTGCGTTCACCTATTTCACGCACTTGTTCTTCTATCTGTTTACGGGTCTTTTTTACGACTTCTTCTATGCGAGCCGGATGAATACGTCCATCCTGAACCAGCCGTTGCAGTGCCAGGCGGCATATTTCCCGACGTAAAGGATCGAAGCAGGAAAGTACGATAGCTTCAGGTGTGTCATCTACAATAAGATCTACGCCGGTAGCTGCTTCAATAGCACGAATATTTCGACCTTCTCTTCCAATAATCTGTCCCTTGAGTTCATCACTTTCTAAATTAAATACGGTCACCGTATTTTCAATGGTTTGCTCTGCTGCAGTGCGCTGTATGGTTTGGATGATAATCTTTTTAGCTTCTTTGTTGGCTTTTGATTTGGCATCTGCAATAATATCCTGTACCTGAGATGCTGCCTGCGTTCGGGCTTCATCTTTTAGGGTTTTTACCATTTGTTCTCTGGCTTCTTCTGCACTCAATCCTGCTATTTTTTCTAACTGTTTAACATGCTCATGCTGTTGTTTTTCCAGTTCGGTTCGTTTGATATTCACTAACTCAACCTGTTTATTCAGGTTTTCTCTGATGGAATCAGTCTCTTTTAACTTTCGTTCTACGTTTTCTCTTTTCTGATTTAGTGTTTTTTCTTTTTGTTTGATACCTCTTTCGCGATCTTCAAGTTTTCTGTTTTTTCTTGCTATTGATTTGTCGTGCTCAGATTGTATTTTGTTGAATTTCTCTTTTGCTTCGAGTATTTTTTCTTTTTTAGTGTTTTTAGCTTCCAGTTCTGCCTCTTTTTTTATTTCTCTGGCTCTTTGTTCTGCTTCACTAATTTTGTTTTGATCCTCTTTCTTTTTCTTGGCGGCGGCAATTCCTAGTCCTATGAGCAATCCTCCGACTAACGCCACGATGAGGATGACTACTACTGTTATTGTTGACATAAATATTAAAATCTAAAGTTTTCATGATAAAATTATTATTTCCTTCTCAAATATGAAATTTGAAAGAAACCTAGCAGCGAAAATACAAATTTAAGAGAGAACGTCCGTATTTTTCTTTTTAGAGAATATAAATAACAGAATAAAAGTAATAAGTGCATTTATGACCAGGAGCTCGTATCCGATCTTATAGCCTTGGAATAGATTTTTGGAGGTCAAGTGAGCCCATTGACTCATTTGGGGCGACAGACCAAATTGTTGAACATACCAATTCGGATGATTGAGCAAATCCAATATTAATGTCAATAACATGGATAGTAGGGATAGGGTTAATGGCTTTTTCCCATTTATTTTTCGTTTGGTTAATATGCCGAATGAGAAGAGCCCAAGGAGTGGCCCATAGGTATAACCAGCCAGTTTGAGGAGTATTGAGATGAGCGAATCATTGTCTATGAATCTGTAAAAGAATACAAAAGCTAGAAATAATAAAGTAAAAGAACCATGAACTAATAATCGGGTATGTAGTTTTTTCTTTTTACTCCAGTTTCGTTTTTTAAAATGTAGAATATCCAGGCAAAAAGAGGATGTCATTGCAGTAAGCGCCCCATCAGAACTGGGGAATAATGCAGATATCAGACCTATTATAAAAATAACGGTTAATAAAAAGGGTAACCCACTCTCGATAGCAATGGTGGGATATAAATTGTCTCCTGTTGCCGTTATCCCATTTTGCTGTGCATAAATAAAAAGTAATCCTCCAAGAAAAAGAAATGCGAATACTACGAACATTTGTAAGGTGCCCATGAGTAACATGTTCTTACGGGAATCTTTCAGATTGCTTACGCTGATATTTTTTTGCATCATCTCTTGATCCAGTCCGGTCATTGCTACTGTAATGAAGGCGCCGCCGATAATTTCTTTAAAAAAATTGTGTGATGACATCCCGTCCCAGGTGAATATATGTGTTAGATTTTGGGCTTTCATACTTTGCCAGGCATGGGGGATAGCCAGGTTGAGGTCTCCTAATAAATACCAAATCCCTGCAATGAGCGAAACAAGCATGAAGGTAGTTTGTAACGTATCTGTCCAAACAATGGTTTTTACCCCGCCTTTGAAAGTATATAAGAGAATGAGAATGAGAATAACAATTGAGGTAGTAGCGAAGGAAATATGTAAATCCTTTAGGATAAATATTTCCAGTATTTTAATAACTAAATAAAGACGTAGGGTGGAGCCTACAGTTCGGGAAAGCATGAAGAAGAAGGCTCCTGTCTGGTTTGCGTTGATATTGAATCGTTTCTCTAAATAGGTGTATATGGAAGTGAGTTGCATTTTATAATAAAGTGGCAGAAGAATAAATGCCACCAGAAAATAACCAAGCCAGTACCCTATGGTTACTTGAAAATAAGAAAATCCAACAGAACTTACTGTTCCCGGTACACTGATGAAGGTAATCCCGGTCAGAGTAGTGCCTATCATACCAAATGCCACCAGCCACCATTGACTTTTGCGGTTGCCAACAAAGAAGGAATCATTATTACTACCTCTGGAGGTAATATGCGCAATGAGCAGAAGCAAAGCAAAATAGGCAATAATAATGGTTAAAAGTAGCGAGGAGTTCATATTCAATCAAAATAATGTAGAATTAATGGGGACGATAGCCGGATTGATTTAAGATTTTTTGGCTGTCTTTCATTTTCAATAACTCCTGAACAGTAGTTTCAGGATGCGCTTTCATGTAATGTTTTATAATTTGCCAGCCAACCCAGCTGCCAATATTACCGGGAGCTTCGGGGGGCATTCCTTTTGAGGAAGGACTAACACCAATATAATACCTGATGGTGAGTTGTTTGCTGTTATAAAGCAGGTCTTTTTGTACAAAATATTGCCAAATATATTTTTCGTTTTCCTTACTCCAGGTTAACTGTTTTTGCGTATAACCGATTTTAAGAGAATCCGGGGTTTGGGGCAATACTTTATCCATGAAATACAACATTTTTCCTTTGGCAAGCATTTCATCCAGAAGTGTACCTTTTTGGGGAGGAGGATTGATTTGATTATAAATGACTTTGATGCTGCTGGGAACAATATTTTCAGGAGTAAAGCGGTGGAGCAGATAATCGGGATAGGGTGGCTGTACCTTCCGGTATAGCGGGAAGTCTTTTCCCAAAAACATGTCTAATCCAATACCCAATACTGTATCCACTGTGATGGCGCCATAGTTGGCAAGTGCAGACATGAACGTAACTATTTTCGGGGCTTTGAAGGAAGGATAATAATATTTAATATACTTAAAACTGAGGTTGAGTTGTTGGTGAAGTTTCTGAATTTTTGTGGATGTAAATTCTTGATTAATAGCTTTTTGTAGTTGCCTGATGTCGCTGCTCGTAATAAAGTGATATAGTGCCGAATCTGAGCCTTTTCTTTTTTGTTTCTTTTTCTTTGACGGAGATCGAAAATTCATGATTCGTTTCATATATACCGGAAAAAAAGCAGGATATTCCCCGGCTAAAGCTTTTAAATCCGAATGAATATGAAGACTATCAATATGCATGAATTGCTGGTCAAATCTTACCAGATTGGTATGCACCTTAATATGACTAATATCTGGCGTTTTTTCTTCCCGACATCCAAATAAAAACAGAAAAAAGACCAATACTCCCGAAAGCAACAGCGATAATTTCATTCTAGTCTTTCAATTTAGGGTATGCTATCTTACTCCAAAACCGCTGTTCTGTTATCTTTAAATCTTTTTTTGCGGCATCGCTAAGCTTAATGATAAGATTATAATTTTCCTTGCTTTTGGGTATGGGGGCGAGCACTTTAGCATAAATGAAACGCTGGTTAATCGGATTGATTACTTTAACAACAGTTCCTCTTGGCAGGCTGTCGCACAGGGCATAGTATTTTGTAGAGCCGGGTTTAATATTGCTTTTAAACCAACTTGCAGCGCCTCGCTTATTTTCTATAAGTTGATTCCCTTGGGTTTGTGCCTGAAATAATCCTGCAAAAGCGCTTTTGTGTACAAGTTTTTCGGAAAGAGAGTCGCTTTTTTTGACTTTGCGCTTTTTTGATCGGGAGGCTAAGGAATCTTCTATGGATAAAGTTTCAATTGATTCACTATCTTTTTCTTTATTTTTTGCCGTTTGAAGAACAGGTGGCGGCATTTCTTCTTTTTCTCGACTTTGGGAAGCGGATGTCGTATTTTGTTGAATAGAGGTGGTGTTGTTACTGTTTTTGGGTGTTGCTTTCTGTGAATTGGTTGTTTTGTCAGGTTTTTTTTCTGTGATTTTTCGAAGCATTCCTTCGAAGGCAGTCAAGGATTCTTTACTGTTGTCTTCAGAAAAGGTAGGGGAGGTGTTTTCAACTTCTTTATCTGTGGTTTTTTCCTCCTGTTTTACAATGGGATTTTCCTGTTTTAATACCTTTGAAATAGTATCGGAAGATAATTTACTCTCTTTTGATGAAGTGGATGGAGGTTCTACTTCCAGCTGAGTTAATTTTTCCGTCTCTGTGCTTTTTTTCGTAGTGGATGTAACGGATGAATGATCTGGTGAATTGAAGCTCAAATCTTCATTCTTCGCTCTTTGTCTTTCCGAGTAAATGACTTCTTTTAAAAAGGAAGAGCTATTATCTGTTTCGGTTTTAGATGAAGAAGAATCCATAGTAGGAGATGGTGTGGAATGACTAGACCCGGTGGAAGTCGCTGCTGGCGGTTTGTTAGAAGCCGTTGTTGGGTTGGAATTCTCAGATTTGGTATTTAGATAGCCAATAATCAGGTATTGTCCGTTCCGAATGGAATTGCTTTTTAAATTATTCCAATCTTTAATAGATGCAACTGGAACATCATTATATAATTTTCCAATACGGAAGAGGGTCTCTCCGTTAGACACTTTGTGATAAAGCGGAATATTATCTGCATTACCCTGCCTGTTCCCGTTTTGAATAAGTCTTTCAGGATTAATTGGTACCTTAATAATGCTATAAGGGCTTAATTTTTCTATGCTGTTTACAGAAGCTAATTTATGCTTAGGAAGGTCAAATTCTTGACTCAGACTTTCCAAAGTTTCTCCTTCTGCTACCACATGATAAAAATGCAAACCGGAGGCTCCGGGAGCTACGACTATGGTGTCCTCTGTGGCTTGTCCCATAACGGTAGCAGTTATGAAAAGAAAAAATAAAGAAGTGATGAGCTTTTCCATGGTCTCTTTAAATTGTTTCTGTTGAGTTACTTCAGGTCAAAAGTAGGATATCAGATACAATAATCCCTATTACTGCTCATAATATTAGGAAAATATTAGGTAGTATCTTTATTTTCGGTTTTTCTTTCTTCGCTTTATTTCGGTTCGGAGTAAAGTGATTTCCCTGCCCATTTGTCCGGCAATAGAGCTGTTTTCCTTTGAGCGTCTGATGAGGTAGGGTAATACATCCTTGACTGGTCCATAGGGTAAATATTTAGCTGCCTGATAGCCTCTCTGTGCCAAGTTGAATGTGATATTGTCGCTCATGCCGTATAGCTGGCAAAAATAGACATGTGGATGACCGTGGGGTATATGATGTTGATGCAAATGTTCCGCCGCTTGCATACAGCTTTTCTCATTGTGCGTACCTATGAATAAAGAAAGTTGATCCAAGCGATCTAAACACCAGTGAATAGCAGTATTGTAATCCTTGTCTGTTGCTGCTTTGTTAGGTTGTACAGGCGAGGGATAGTCATTTTCTTCTGCCCGCTCTCTTTCTTTTTCCATATAGGCGCCACGAACAATTTTTATTCCGGTAATATAGCCTTTCTCTATACCAATCTTCCAATGATTTTTAATATCCTCCAGTCTGTTCTTTAAATACATCTGGTAGGTGTTATATACGGTGGGGCGTTCTTTGTTGTACTGTTCCATCATTTGCAGTGCCAGTTCATTAACAGCTCCTTGTATCCAACTCTCTTCGGCATCAAATAACACGCTGATTTTATTTTCAAGGGCAGTTTGACAGATGGCATCGATGCGCCCATAGGCACGTTGCCATTCTGCTTTTTCTTCTTCTTCTAAATCCTGTTTAAGATGAATTTTTCCCAACAGGGTGGTTCGGCAATAGCCTGTGGCTTTCAGACTAACCATTGGAATACCCGGTTCACTACCTGCATAATTAATGGCTGTTTGAAGCTCTTTTACTGCCTGATCATAATTGTCCTCGCCTGCTGAAGCTTCTACGCCATAATCTAAGGCACATTCTACATCATATTCTTTCAGAAAATCGGCTGTTTTGGCTACTTCTTTTAAAGTCTCTCCGCCACAAAATTGTTCAAAGATAGTAGGTAAGATAGCCCAGCGAATCGGAATTTTCAATTTTAAAGCTATCGGCGCTAAAAAAGAGCCTAATCTTACCAGAAAACTAAATTGCATCATAGAAAAAATACGATAGGACTTCCGTACTTCCTGGTCAGATTTATGTGCAAATGCATATTCTGTATTGTCAAATGACAGTTCCCGTGCCTTTTTCATGAGTCGTTTCAATGGCTAATCGAAATTAAAAAGTTCTAAAATTAAATTGAATACGCTGTAAGTAGGTAAATAAGCTAAAGTATGTCTGTTCTAAGCTTACAGTTTTACTTCACAATAATAAGGAAAAAGAAATTAGTGACAAGTATTATTTTCCCATTGAAGCATTTTCTTGTTATAAGAAGTTTAATATTGTTGATTTCTGCATGAAATACATCGTGCAGAATCTTTTGTTCCTACAGCCCTTTAAGGAATTTAACCATAAAAATCGTTACAAATAAAAGTTCATGTACCTTTGTATTAAAGGAAGTAATTTAGAAGAAGTAAACAATAAGGCAGGTTTATCTGTAATCACGTTTATAATTCTATATGTACGCTATTAAATATTTTAAAAGTATGCAATTTCTTACTGATACCTTTCGATTTGAAGCTGATGCCTCAGTTGTAGATAGCAGCGAGGATGATGAAGGTTCGTATGTCGTCACGGACCATACTATTTATTACCCGGGTGGAGGGGGACAATAACCTGATAAAGGGGTTATCTTTGATGAAAATGTGAAATAATACACCGTTTTGGATGCCTTTTTCGATACGAATAGTTTTAAACATTACATTGCAGAAAAACTCCCTGTGGGAGAAAAGATAAAAATCCGTATTGATGGGGATTATCGTGTACAAAATGCACAATTACATACGGCTGGTCATTTGTTGGCTGCCGTGGTTTATGAAAAATTAAAATGGCCTTTGAAACCGATTAAGGGTTTTCATTATCAGCAAGGCGCTTATATAGAATTTGATTTAGAAGATGAAATGTTTACGCCTTCCGATGCAAATAGTCTTCTCCTTGCTGTAGAAGAAGATATTGCTAAGGATTTACCCCTTACTGCAGATATGTCTTCCTTTGATAATACAAATGTTCGCGAGGTATTAGAGTCCGATAGCTTTTTCCCGGAACATAAGCATGAGAAAAGAACAGTTGCTATTCAAGGCTATAAAGCAGTGCCCTGTGGTGGTACTCATTTAGAATCAACAGGCGCTATTGAGCATTTTACAATCAAACAATTATTGTATAAAAAAGGTAAAATAAGGATAAATTATAGTGCAGGGAAGGAAAGTCAGTCTTCGCAGATAGATTAATGTAAAAATGGTCTTAAAGTATAAAAAATGAAAGAGAATAATAATCCCGATGTCCTTATTATTGGTGGAGGACCTATTGGGTTGGCTTGTGCACTGGAAGCACAAAAAAAAGGCTTGTCTTATCTTGTTATAGAAAAAGGATGTTTGACAAACTCTATTTATAATTATCCCTCGGATATGACTTTCTTTTCCACTTCCGATTTATTAGAAGTAGATCAGATTCCTTTCGTTTCCATTAATGCCAAACCCACCAGACCGGAAGCGATGGAATATTATAGAAGAGTAGCTACCTCTAGAAATCTCAATATTCATCTGTTTGAAAAAGTGGAAGATGTGAAGCAAAAAGCTGATGAGACTTACACTGTAAATACTTCCAAAAGCACTTATCATGTAAAATACGTTGTTGTGGCTACCGGTTTCTATGATATTCCTAATATGTTGGATATCCCGGGAGAAGAACTGCCTAAAATGCGACATTATTATAAAGACCCCCATTATTATGCCATGCGGAAAGTCATTGTGGTAGGTGCTAATAATTCTTCTGTGGATGCGGCATTACAAACCTGGCGCAAAGGAGCAGAGGTTACGATGGTCATCCGTGGTGAAGGGATTGGCAGGAGAGTGAAATATTGGAAAAAACCGGATATTGAAAATAGAATAAAAGAAGGCTCAATCAAGGCGTATTTTTATTCTGAATTGAAAGAGGTAAGAGAAAAGGAAGTGGATATTCAAACCCCTGAAGGTTTAAAAATATTACAGAATGACGAAGTATTAGCATTGACCGGATATCAACCTAATTTCTCTTTTCTGAAAAAGGTTGGCGTTAATATTAATAAAGACGAGAAACATCATCCCATTTATAATCCGGAAACTATGGAAACCAATATGAATCATCTTTATTTAGCCGGAGTGGTCTGTGGTGGAATGGAAACACATATTTGGTTTATAGAAAATTCCCGGCAGCATGCTATTATGATTATGAATGACATTGCTGATAAAGAGAAAGGGGCATAACCCGTGTGAAGTTCATGAAGAAGAGACCAATAGTTCTTCACCCTTACTTCCCTCCTTTATTTATTAGGGTAAAGAAACAGGATATAGTTGATTGAAAAAAAATATATAATTTTATATTTTTATTAAAATACTGATAATGAATACACTATATTTATTTTAATAAAAAAGGCGTTAGCTTTGTATAGGATATCTTTGGTTTGGCATATTCTTTGTGACATTGTTAACAGTTCTTTTTTTTACAACCCGCTGCTTTAATAGAGTAGATAATTGAAATACTGTGTATAAAGCCTGAAGGAATAATATCTTTGTGTCGTATTATTCCGAAATATTAGGATGTATAGTAGTATATCTTTTCATCTCTTAGCATTAAAATAGCACGAAGGCGTTCAAAAAAAAGGACAGATTTTTTTTTAAATCAAAATAATGTGTAATTTTGTCCATTAAGTTTAAAAAACAACTAATTTAGCTACTATGAAAAATCTGAAAAAATTAACACTTTTAATTGCTGCGTTGTTCCTAGTTGTTGCAGTTAATGCACAGGATCAACAAGATCAAATTCCGAATCCGGAAATGAAAAACTACAACCATTGGTCTATTGAGGTAGAAGGTGGTGCGACTAAACCGGTACAACCTTTTGCACCTGGTTATTTTACAACCTCGCCTACTTTTTGGCAGGCTGGTTTGGGTGTGCGTTACATGATTAACAACTACTTCGGCTTTAAATTAGACGGAGGTTATAGTAAGTTTGAAGCTGCCGATGCTTCTTCTCCTTTTAAAGCTTCTTTCTTTAGAGCTGACTTACAAGGAGTTGTTAATGGTGGAAATTTATTAAACTTTAGGGATTGGACCAACACTTTCAACTTCTTAGTTCATGGTGGTGTAGGTTATGGCTCTCTAACACCTAAAGAACCAGTTGAAAAAGATGCGGATGGTATGGGACACTTTATTGTAGGTCTTACTCCTCAAATCCGTTTAGGAAACCACGTTGCTTTAACTTTAGACGGTTCTTTCATCGGTTCTTTCAATCAGGATCGTACTTTTGATGGTACTGCTCCTGCTGGCGGAAGAGGTTTTTCCGGAAAAATGTTTAATGCTTCCATTGGTCTTCAGTTCTATTTAGGAAAAGAAGAAAAACATGCAGATTGGTACAAAAGCGGAAGTGCTTTGGCTAGCCGTGTAACTGATTTGGAAGATCGTGTAAGCAAAATCGAATCTGATATGGATGATGCTGATGGTGATGGCGTAGCCAGCTACGTTGATGATTGTCCTGATACTCCTGCAGGTGTTCCTGTTGATGTTAATGGATGTCCTTTGGATACTGACGGTGACGGTGTTGCTGATTTTGAAGACAAACAGTTGATCACACCTACTTATTGTCAGCCTGTTGATGAAGATGGTGTTGGTAAATGCCCTGTTCAAAAAGTAGAGCAATCTGCTTGTGATTTAGGAACCTTACCTACTATCAACTTCGAAGGAAATGACGTTGCTCTTTCTAATAGCGCTAAATCATTATTAGGAAATGTTGCTAACCAAATGCGTGAGAGCCCTGCTTGTCGTGTAGTTGTAAGCGGACACGCTTCTTCTTCCAAAGCAAGTGAACAATTGGCTTGGGATCGTGTAAATTCAATCATCAATTATATGACTGAAGAAGAAGGAATCCCTGCTAGTCGCTTCGTATTTAAATATCATTCTGCAGGTGATACACATTCTGTAGATTTGAGAGCTGCAACTAAAGCAGACAATGGTCCTAACATGGTTGCTCCTCCTCATCCAAACCTACGTCGTAGCAAATAAGCACAAGATTTAAGGTTAAAAAATAGAAAAAACCTGCCTTCGGGCAGGTTTTTTTGTTTTCTGAAAGAAGAATTGGTTATCCTTTCGCGTAATGATATTACCTTCGCATTTTACCACTTCTGATACCAAACAAGTGATAAGTAAAGATGGTATGTGTATTATTATTTTTAACCTAATTTGGTTTGTACTATGTTTTCACTTTTAAATAATGAAATTCATTTTCCCATTGGTGAGTTTGTAAAAGGGGATATGCACTCCCACATTCTTCCCGGTATTGATGATGGAGCAAAGGATGTAGAAACTTCTCTTAAATTAATCTACGGACTAAAAGCATTGGGATATAAGAAATTGACCGGTACACCACATATCATGAGCGACCTATATCCCAATACTCCAGAAATTATTCAAGGAGCATATAATGCTTTACGCGAGGGTATAGCTAAGGAAAGTATTGATATTTCTGTTTCTTATGCAGCCGAATACCTTATTGATGAACAATTTCCTGATAAAGTGGAGGAGGGTTTGTTGTGTATTAAAGATAATATTGTATTGGTAGAAACAATGTTTTCTGCGCTACCGCCTAATATAGAGGAAATTTTATTTTTGATGCGTAGTCATAATTATCAACCTATTCTGGCGCATCCTGAACGTTATCATTATTTGGAAGATAATTTAGAACAATTAGATGTGTTTTTAAAACATGGATGTAAGTTGCAACCTAATATTCTCTCCTTTACCGGATATTATGGACATAAAGAAAAAGAGTTAGCTAAAAAAATATTAGATGCCGGATTAATTGATTATTTGGGCAGCGATTTGCATCATAGAAGACATCTTGGAGCGATTAAACATATGAAGGTTTCTAAAAAAGTAGCACGAAAATTGGAAAAATTAAACCTTCAGAATTGGGAATTACTTTCTTAATGAGTGATGTTTAAAAATTTTTGTGCGATATTTTCACTGTTTTTCAGTAACTTATAGAAGTATGGTCAAAATTTATATTAAAATACTTGTTTTACATGAAATAACAAACTAACTTTGCGCGCCCAAAATAGGTCGTGATAGACCATATTTATAAAGCGTATTTATTAATAGATTATGGACACCTTAAGTTTTAAAACAAAATCTGCTAATCGGGACACCGTAAAGCACGATTGGTATGTGGTAGATGCCACAAATCAAACTCTGGGACGTATGTGTGCTCAGATTGCAGCAATATTAAGAGGTAAAAATAAACCTTATTATACACCACATGTTGACTGTGGAGATAATATTGTTGTTATTAATGCCGAAAAGGTTGTACTCTCCGGTCATAAATTGAAGCAAAAGGAATATGCCACTTTTTCCGGTTATCCCGGTGGACAAAAAAGAGAAGAGGCAGGAAAATTGTTGAATCGCCGTCCGGAGGCTGTTGTAGAACGTGCTGTACGAGGAATGTTGCCTAACAATAAATTAGGTCGCCAGATGTTCAAGAAATTATATGTCTATAAAGGAGCTGAACATCCACATACTGCACAAAAACCTCAGACGTTAAAATTTTAATTGAATAATTCATGGAAAAAGAAAAGAAAGCAATAGGCCGACGTAAAGAATCTGTTGCGCGTGTTTTTATTGAAAAGGGTAGCGGAAAAATCACAATTAACAACAAGGATTATAAAGAATTCTTTCCGCAAGAATATTTACAAATTCAGGTGGAGCTTCCCTTGAAGACCATTGAAGCATCTGATGCTTTTGATATTAAAGCAACAGTTAAGGGAGGCGGAAACAAAGGACAGGCAGAAGCCTTGAAATTGGGTATTGCCCGTGCATTATGTAATCTGAATGAAGAGTGGCGTCCGGCACTTAAAAAAGAAGGATTATTGATGCGGGATGCACGTAAGGTAGAAAGGAAGAAGCCGGGGCAGAAAAAAGCCAGAAAGAGCTTCCAGTTCTCTAAACGTTAGTCTTTGTAACGTGTTTGAGAATATTTGAATTAACTATTGGTTTTTATACAACGATTTATAGAAAATATTATGGAAGATAATAAAACTTCGTTACAACAAGAATTATTAGAAGCAGGTGTTCATTTTGGCCATTTAAGAAAAAAATGGAACCCTAAAATGTCACCATATATTTTTACTGAAAAGAAAGGGATTCATATCATTGATTTGAATCGTACAGTTGAAGGCTTGCAGGATACTGCCAATGCAATGAAATCTGTAGCACGCAGCGGTAAAAAAATCCTTTTTGTAGCTACTAAAAAACAGGCGAAAGATATTGTTGCCGATGCAGCGAAAAAAGTAAATATGCCTTATGTTACTGAAAGATGGTTGGGTGGAATGCTCACCAACTTTGCTACTATTCGTAAGAGCGTGAAAAAGATGCAGAGTATAGAAAAGATGTTTAAGGATGGAACATTAGACAATGTGACCAAAAAAGAACGTCTGACATTGCAACGTGATTTCGATAAGATGAATAAAGTATTGGGTGGAATTGCGCAATTAAATCGTCAACCGGCCGCTCTATTTATTGTAGATACTACCTACGAAAATATTGCTTTGGCTGAGGCTAGAAAACTGGGCATTACTACTTTTGGATTGGTAGATACCAATTCTGATCCACGTAAATTAGACTTCGTCATTCCGGGAAATGACGATGCTTCTAAATCAATCGCTATCATCACTGATTATATTACTGCTGCTATTAAAGAAGGTTTGCAGGAAAGGGTAGAAGATAAGGAAAAACAAGCTGAAAAAGCAGCTGAAGCAAAGGAAGAAGAAGCTAAAAAGGAAAAAGCAACCGCTTCTGAAACCAAAGAAGAAAAATAATTCTTCAGAGATTAATTTTTTAATAAAGATAATAAATAGTCGAAATAATTATGGCAAAAGTATCTGCTGCAGATGTAAATAAGCTGCGTAAGCAAACAGGTGCCGGAATGATGGATTGTCGAAAAGCCCTGATAGAATGTGATGGCGATTTTGAAAAAGCAATCAAGTTCTTACGGAAAAAAGGACAGAAAGTGGCTGCTATGCGCTCCGGAAGAGAAACTAATGAAGGCGTTGTTATGGCAAAAACGAATGCTGAACATAATAGAGGAATCATTCTTTCCGTAAGCTGTGAAACAGATTTTGTGGCAAAGAATGAAGATTTTCTGAACTTTGCACAGGCTGTGACTACTTTGGCTTTGGACAATAACTTTTCTACTTTGGAAGAAGTGAGGACAGCCGAATTAGATGGGAAAAAAGTGGAAGAGCAATTAACCGAACTGATTGGTAAAATTGGTGAAAAATTGACTTTCAGCCATTTTGAGAAAGTGGATGCGAATTATGTTGCATCTTATATTCATGGGAGTTATTCTATTGGGGTATTGGTTGGATTCTCTAAAGAAATTGATACAGAAGCTGCACAGGATATTGCTATGCAAATCGCCGCAATGAATCCCATAGCTATCAATCCGGAAGGCGTTCCTCAGGATGTAATTGATCGGGAAAAAGAAATCGCGATGGCGCAAATCAAAGCTGAAGGGAAACCGGCAGATTTGGCCGAAAAAATTTCTAAAGGAAAAGTGAATAAATACTTTAAAGAACATACACTCTTGTCTCAATCCTTTGTAAAAAACAGTAAACAGAGCGTTGGTGATTTCTTAAAAGAAATTGATGCAGAAGCTAAAGTGCTTGCTTTTAACCGAATATCCTTAAGTTAATATCTTATGGCAAAATTGAAAGGAGAGTTTTTTTATAAACTCTCCTTTTTTTTGTAAAAAATCGTAAATTTATACCCTATGCTTCCAAAATATAAAAGAATTCTGCTTAAATTAAGTGGGGAATCCCTGATGGGGGATCAAAATTACGGGATATCTTCCCAAATGATTGCGCAATATGCAAAAGATATTAGTGATATTATGGATGTTGGTGTTCAACTGGCTATCGTTATTGGCGGTGGTAACATCTATCGCGGAGTAAAAGAGAAAGAAACTGGTATTGAAAGAGCTACAGGCGATTATATGGGTATGCTGGCAACCGTTATTAATGGGATGGCATTACAGAGTGGTTTGGAAAAGGTAGGACTTTATACCCGCTTGCAAACAGCTATTAACATGGAGGAACTGGCAGAACCTTATATTCGTCGTCGTGCCATTCGGCATTTGGAAAAAGGGAGAGTCGTTATTTTTGGGGGAGGTACGGGAAATCCATATTTTACTACCGATACCGCGGCTTCTCTTCGTGCAATTGAAATCAATGCAGATGTTATTCTTAAAGGAACACGGGTCGATGGCATCTATACTGCCGATCCGGAAAAAGATAAGTCTGCTAAACGTTATGATAAACTTGCCTTTGAAGAAGTGTATAAAAATGAATTGAATGTCATGGACATGACTGCTTTTACGCTTTGTCAGGAAAATAAGCTTCCTATTATTGTTTTTGATATGAATACCGCCGGCAATTTAATGAAAGTGATTAATGGAGAAAAAGTAGGAACGCTGGTGAAATAAATTTTTGGAAATCGGCCTGCCTCCCGTAGCTCTAGTGAAGGGAGGTTGTCGGTTATCGGTTGTCGGTTGCATACATTGAGCGGAGTCGAAGAGTCGGGTATCGCTTGCCAGTGTCGGCAATCAGATAACAGAAAACGGAAAACAGATAACAGAAAACATGCCTTCCTATAAAGATTTAGAAATATATCAGAATGCTTTGGCGTTATTCTTTAAGATTCACCGTTTAAGCCTAAAATTACCCAAGTATGAGTTATATGAGCAAGGTAGTCAGATTAGAAGATCTGCAGATTCTGTTGTGAGCAACATTGTAGAAGGTTATGGAAGAAAAGAGTATAAATCTGATTATATAAGGTTTCTCGTGATGGCTCATGCCAGCGGATTAGAAACTTTGAATCATATAAAAAAGTTGAAAACGTTATATCCGAAGTTTGGGAAAGAATTTGAAGAGGTGTACGACTCTTATGATTTGCTTAATGCTAAAATTTATAGATTCATTGAATACGTAAAAAAGCATTGGAAAACACATAGAACATAATGGTTGTCGGTTGTATGCCCTGAGCGGAGTCGAAAGGGTCAGTTATCGGATGTCAGTTATCGGTTGTCGGTTGCATGCCCTGCGTAGAGTCGAAAGGGCAGTTGCCAGTGTCGGATAACAGAAAACAGATAACAGAAAACAGAAAACAGAAAACAGATAACAGATTTTTTAAAAAAGTTCCAATTGTCATACAAATTAGTTAACTTACGTTTCTCTACAGAATTCTAAACGATTAAATTTTTTCTATGCTATTAAAACTTCATCCTGAAAACCCTTCCCCCAGAAATTTAAAGAAATTGGTAAATTGTTTGAAAAAGGGAGGAGTGGTTATTTATCCTACAGATTCGGTATATGGTATGGGTTGTGATATTAATCAACCAAAAGCAAT
Source organism: uncultured Chitinophagaceae bacterium (assembly GCA_964558275.1). Classification (GTDB taxonomy): domain Bacteria; phylum Bacteroidota; class Bacteroidia; order Chitinophagales; family Chitinophagaceae; genus FW021-bin31. The sequence continues at coordinate 2,799 of CAZLDH010000040.1, read as the reverse complement.
CGAAAAAGTCTGTCAAATTAAAGGCGTGGATCCCAGTAAAGCACAATTTTCTTTTATTTGTCATGATTTAAGCCATTTATCTACTTACACAAAGAGCATTGATACGCCATTGTTTAGAACACTAAAACGTTCTTTGCCCGGTCCTTTTACTTTTATCTTACCGGCCAGTAAAAAAGTCCCTAAATTAATGAAGACTAAAAAAGATACTGTAGGTATTCGTGTGCCTGATAACGTTATATGTCAAAGCATCATTGGTGAGCTTGGAAATCCCATTATGAATACTTCTTTGCCCGAGGGTCCGGTAGAAGAAATGGCTAATCCTGAAATAATTCATGAACAATATAAAAATTTGGTGGATATTGTTGTCGATGGAGGCATCGGCGGTACTGAGCCTTCTACTGTTGTGGATTGTACCAAAGGGGATGAACCTAAAATATTGCGTAAAGGTGCCGGACATCTTGCCCTGATTGCATAAATTGATTTTAATCTATCCCTTATTTATGGAAAACCATGCTCCTGTAGTGCAAGAATTGTATGTTTATACTGAGCGTTAGATGTTTTTGCAGGGAATTCAGTAATGGTCATTCAAAAAAGATTAAACAAAGGGGTAACAATCCTTATCCTGTCGGTATATTAGAAGGAATGTTATTAAAGTTGAATTGGTGCTAGATTTAAAAGAAGAGCCGCATTTTTCTAGAGCTCAAAAAATGAAATTGCTTGTTGTACAAGAGTAGGCTATGATAATTAAGTAGAGACTGTCAGGCTGAGGCTCATGAAACCACTAAGCCACGAAGTCCTCTTTTGAATTAATTAGAAGTATCATATACGAGTTCTTATTATTTTTAAGTACCTTCGCGCCGATTTTTCGACTTTTTGATTTATAGTGCTGTAGAATTTGGGCATTATATTTGTGTTATTGGCAAAAAAACTGTATAAAACATATCCATGACCATTAAAAGTATTTTTATTAGAACGGCTGTACCTCTTTTGCTCTGTGTTCTCATGGCTTCCTGCGCTTCTTATGAAGATATTGCTTATTTTAAAAATATTCCTTCTGAAGACTCTACTGAAGTCTATGAGGAGGGCGTTTTACGAGATAAAAGGGAGTTTACGGATTTAAAGATACATCCCGGGGATATTTTGCAAATATCTGTACAAACCAAGACGCCGAATACGAATAAAACACAAATAGGAGGGTTGATAAATAATCAGGGGTTTACAGCTTCCGATTGGAGAGGTGCCGGCAGAGTTGGGGAAACTAGAACCAACCGCAGTACCGTACAGGGTTTTATGGTGGATAATAATGGGGACATCGAGTTACCCCTGGTAGGGAAATTGAAAGTAGATAATCTGACTATACCCCAGATAAAAGAAGAAGTACGAAAACATGTAAGTAATTATTATAAAGATCCGGTAATTAATATTCGATTGGCCAATTTTAAGGTGACTGTACTTGGTGAGGTTGGGCGTCCGGGAACTTATATTTTGGAGGATCAACGCTCTACGCTGTTAGATGCTTTAGCTATGGCCGGCGATATGACCATTTACGGGAAAAGAAAGAATGTGCTCTTGGCTAGAGATGTAACTGGCAAGGAGCGTATTGTGCGTTTTAATATGAATTCTACCGAGCTTTTTAATTCCCCATATTTTTATTTGCGTCCTGGGGATGTTATTTATGTACAACCGACCAAAGGCAGAGCAGCTGCGAATGATGCAACCAAAATAAGATATTATTCTTTGGCCGCTTCGGCAGTTTCTATCTTAGTTTCTGTGCTAACACGAATTTTATAATTGATTACAAATATATTTTAAGACTGTGAGTTACGATTCTTCTATAAATGACAGCCCTCAACAAGAACAAGAGGATAACATAGATATTCGAGAATTGGTGAATCGATTCTTTACCTTATGGCCTTGGGCTTTATTGAGTTGTATCGTACTTTTTGTGGGTGCAGCGCTTTATTTGTATATCACTCCTTCTTCTTATCATGTGAATGCTTCCGTGCTTATTAAACAATCGGAAGGATCACCTATTGGTCAAAGTGCTACCGTAAATAGTAACATGTTGCAAAGCTTGGGATTAATGACCGGTCCCAGTAATGTAAATAATGAGCTGCAGATTATTAAAAGTTACCCGCTCATGAATGAGGTGGTGCATGAAATGCAGCTAAATGTTAATTATTACACCGAATATGGTATTCGCACCCGTCAATTGTATAAAAATCAATTACCCTTTCAGGCAGAATTTATCCAATTCCGAACGGATAGTTTGAAGGCGATTGGACAGTTGGCTTATAAAATGAGTATTAAGAAGGATAAAACGGGATTTCAAATCTCAAATGAGGAGACGGGAGAATCCTTGACCGGCGCCTGGTATGATACTTTACAATTAAAGGCAGGATCAGTTACTTTTGTGCCCAATCATCAATTTGATGGGAAGGAAAATAATGAATACAGTTTTACTGTGATTGCTCCTACATTAGCTACAAGTAGTTATTTAGAAAAATTAAAATTGCAGGTACCGGATGATAAAGCCAGTGTTATAGGTTTAAGCTTGGATGCAAATATTCCACAAAAGGGAGAAGATATACTGAATGCTTTGATTCAGACCTATATTCAGTCAAAAATAAGAGATAATAACCGTATTGCCGATAGTACGATATCTTTTATAGATAGTCGTTTGGTGATTGTTAACGAAGAATTGACTAACGTAGAGAAGAAAATTCAGGAATTTAAACAAAGTAACAGCATTGCCAATATAGATGCACAGTCAGAATCTTTAATTCAAAGTGTACAGGA
>CAZLDH010000039.1:0-19832 GCA_964558275.1 uncultured Chitinophagaceae bacterium | reverse complement strand
TCCTATGCCTCAGACTCGTGAACATATCCTTTTGGCACACCAGGTAGGTGTTCCTAAAATGGTGGTATTCATGAATAAATGTGACTTAGTAGATGATCCTGAATTATTGGAATTGGTTGAAATGGAAATTCGCGAATTATTATCCGATAACCATTTTGATGGAGATAATACCCCAATTATTCAAGGCTCCGCTATTAAAGCCTTGGAAGGTGATGCCGATGCTGTAGAAGCTATCAAAGAATTAATGAAAGCTGTTGACGAATATATTCCTTTACCGGAACGTCCAATCGATCAGCCTTTCTTGATGTCAGTTGAAGATGTCTTCTCTATTACCGGTCGTGGAACAGTAGCTACGGGTCGTATCGAACGTGGTGTTATTAAGGTTCAGGATCCTGTTGAAATCGTTGGTTTGGTTGACAAACCACTGACTTCTACTATTACTGGTGTGGAGATGTTTAAGAAAATATTAGATCGAGGTGAAGCTGGTGATAACGCAGGTTTGTTATTACGTGGTATTGAAAAGAAACAGATTCGTCGCGGTATGGTTATCGTAAAACCGGGTTCAATCACACCTCATAAGAAATTTAAATGTGAGGTTTATGTATTGAACAAAGATGAAGGTGGTCGTCATACGCCATTCTTTAAGAATTACCGTCCTCAGTTTTATTTCCGTACTACAGATGTTACTGGTGAAGTTTCTCTTCCTGATGGAGTAGAAATGGTAATGCCTGGTGATAATGTAACCCTTACTGTAGAGCTTATTGCTCCAGTTGCTATGGAGAAAGGTTTAGAGTTTGCTATCCGTGAGGGTGGACGTACAGTAGGTGCCGGACAGGTAACTGAGATTATAGAATAAATTTAAATTGTTCTTTTATAATTGTATTTTAGCGAATTACATGGAACAGCATACTGTGCCGTGTAATTCGCTTTCACGATAGAAAAAGTCTTTGCCTTTAATCATTTTTATACGGGTGTAGCTCAATTGGCAGAGTACCGGTCTCCAAAACCGATGGTTGGGGGTTCGACTCCCTCCACCCGTGCAAATACCTTGTGAGTAAGGTTCTTTTTGAAATAAAAAAGCCAAATATTCTAAATGAAGAAAATTAAACAATATATTCAGGAGTCGTATCATGAACTTCTTCATAAGGTATCATGGCCTACATGGGAGGAATTACAGTCCTCCACATCTGTTGTACTTATTGCCATTGTAATTATTACGCTTTTGGTTTGGGGAATGGATATTGTTTCTAGCACCGTTTTAGAAAATTTTTATAAACTCTTTAGATAATGGATGCTGTAGATAATAAGGATAAAAATAGCGATGATACTAAATGGTATGTATTGCGCGTTATTAGCGGAAAGGAGAAAAAAGTAAAGGAATATCTTGATTCTGAAATCAAGTTTGCCGGTTGGGATAATGCAATTAAGCAGGTATTTGTTCCAATGGAAAAGGTTTATAAAGTTAATAAAGGGAAAAAGGTTGTTAGAGAACGCAATTATTATCCTGGTTATATTATGCTTGAAGCTTATGAAGGAATGCTTTCAGGGGAAATGATTGCCTTTATAAACGGAACGACAAACATTATTCACTTTTTGGGAAAAGAAAATCCTATTGCACTTAGAGAATCTGAAGTAAACAAAATGCTGGGAAAAGCCGATGAGATGGCAGATCAAGGTGCAATGATTAGTGATCCGTTTATTGTGGGAGAATCTGTAAAAATTACAGATGGTCCTTTCAATGACTTTAATGGAGTTATTGATGAAGTAAATGATGAAAAGAAAAAGTTAAAAGTTACAGTCAAAATCTTTGGACGTGCTACTCCTGTTGAATTAAATTATATGCAGGTAGAACGGTTATCGTAACAATTTTTAATTTAAATATTATTACGTACCTTTGCACTCCTTTTTTAAAAGGAAGCTTTATGCTTTTGGAAGTTCGTCTTAGGCGAACGCTTTACCAAATAAATTTTACGCAAATATGTCAAAACAAATTTCAGGTTACGTAAAACTGCAAGTTAGAGGTGGACAGGCTAATCCTGCGCCTCCTATTGGTCCTGCCCTAGGGGCAAAAGGGGTCAATATAATGGACTTTTGTAAGCAGTTTAATGCACGTACGCAAGAAAGTAAAGGGCAGGTATTACCGGTTGAAATGACGGTGTATGCCGACAAATCTTTTACTTTTGTCATTAAAACTCCTCCGGCTGCTGTTCAGCTTTTGGAGGCAGCAAAAATCAAATCCGGTTCAAGTGAACCCAATCGGAACAAAGTGGCTAAAGTCTCTTGGGAACAAGTAGAAGCCATAGCCAATAATAAAATGGCCGATTTAAACGCCTTTACGGTAGAAAGCGCTATGAGAATGGTGGCCGGTACTGCCAGAAGTATGGGAATTACTTTAAAAGGTAAAGCTCCCTGGGCGAAATAAATTATTTGACTACTCTTAACTATAGAGTATAAAAGCTGATTAGAATGGCAAAAATAAGTAAGAAAAGAAAGGCTGCAGAAGAGCTCATAGATAAAGATAAGGGTTACACGCTTACTGAAGCAGCTGCGTTAGTAAATAAAATTAATTGTACTTCTTTTGATAGTGCGGTTGATGTTCATGTTAGATTGGGTGTGGATCCCAGAAAAGCAGATCAGAATGTTCGCGGATCTGTAACTTTACCTCATGGTACCGGTAAAACAAAACGTGTTTTGGTTTTATGTACTCCTGACAAAGAAGCAGAAGCTACAGAAGCAGGCGCTGACTTTGTTGGTTTAGATGAGTATATTGAAAAAATTCAAGGCGGTTGGACCGATATTGATGTTGTGGTTGCAACCCCTTCCGTAATGCCTAAGATTGGACGTCTTGGTAAAATATTAGGCCCTAGAAATTTAATGCCTAATCCTAAAACAGGAACGGTTACTATGGATGTAACCAAGGCTGTGAATGATGTGAAAGGAGGTAAAATTTCTTTTAAAGTAGATAAAGCCGGAATTATACATGCTTCTGTAGGAAGAGTTTCTTTTTCGGAGGATAAACTGGTTGAAAATGCAAATGAGTTTATTCAGACGATTGTTAAATTGAAACCTTCTACCGCTAAAGGAATTTACGTAAAGAGCATTTCCATGGCTACCACCATGAGTCCCGGAATTAATCTGGATACTAACTCAATTATAAATTGATTTTGCAATGACGAAGACACAAAAAACTCAAAATATAGAATTCCTGAAAGGGAAATTTTCAGACTACGATCATTTTTATTTGACGGATTCTTCTTCTTTGTCTGTCGCTCAAATTACGAAACTGCGGAGAGTGTGCTTTGAGAAGAATGTAGAAATGAAAGTGGCTAAGAATACGATGATTAAACGTGCATTAGAGGCTGCAGATAAAGCATCTGATGGTTTGAATGAAGTATTGAAAGGTCAAACCGCTATTTTCTTTTCTGAAGATCTAAAGGCTCCTGCAGTTATCTTAAGCGATTTCCGCAAAGATGAAGACGTTGAGCGTCCGGTATTGAAGGCTGCTTTAATCGAAGATGATCTTTATATTGGTGATGAAGAATTGGCTAATTTGAAGAAATTGAAATCTCGCCAAGAACTTATTGGCGAAATTATCACTCTTCTACAATCTCCTGCGAAGAATGTACTTGGTTCCTTGCAGTCGGGTGGAAATAAATTGGCAGGTATTCTTAAATCACTTGAAGAAAGAGCTGAATAAAATAATTTGTCTCTACTATCCGTGTAGTGACCGACCGACAGTTATTAGCTGTCAACCGAAAATGGCTTCCAAGCCCAATAAATATTAAATAAAACTTAAACGTTCATTAAAAACAATTATTAAAATGGCTGATTTAAAAGAATTTGCTGAACAGCTAGTTTCCTTATCTGTAAAGGAAGTAAATGAGCTTGCTGATATTCTTAAAGACGAATATGGCATCGAACCTGCTGCTTCCGGACCTGTTATGGTTGCCGGAGGTGCTGGTGAAGAAGGTGGCGCTGCAGAAGAAAAAACTGAATTTGACGTTGTCTTGAAAAGTGCAGGAGCCGCAAAACTTAAAGTGGTAAAAGCTGCTAAAGATGCTACCGGATTAGGTCTTAAAGAAGCTAAGGAATTAGTTGACGGAGCTCCTAAGGCTATTAAGGAAGGTATCTCCAAGCCTGAAGCTGAAGAAATTGCTAAAAAATTGGAGGATGCCGGTGCCGAAGTTGAAATTAAATAAACATCGGCTAGAAACCGGACTTCCGGTTTTTGATATTGCCTTTATGGGGCGAACTAACAAAGACGAAGCCCGGTTCTTGTAGAACCAATTTTACAGGTCAATGGCCAGATTATGGCCTTTGACCTTTTAAGGTACCAGCCTATATGTGTTGGTATTTCTGTCTCTGACAGGTTATTTGAGTATTAATCCTGAAAGCTAGATATGTCTCAAAATAAAGTGCAAACTCGCGAAAGAATTAATTTCGGGAGAATTAGTCAGGTTGCTGACACCCCGGATTTGTTAGGAATACAAATTCAATCTTTTAAAGACTTTTTTCAATTAGAAACCACCCCGGATAGGAGAGAAGATGAAGGGCTTTTTAAAGTTTTTAATGAAAACTTTCCCATTACAGACACCCGTAACATCTTTAACCTTGAGTTTCTTGATTATTATGTCGATCCTCCTCGCTATACCTTGAAAGAATGTATGGAAAGAGGAATGACATATGCAGTTCCGCTTAAGGCTAAATTAAGGCTGAGCTGTAATGATGAAGAACATGTTGATTTTCAGACTATTATTCAGGATGTTTTCTTAGGGAATATTCCCTATATGACCCCTAAAGGTACCTTCGTAATTAATGGAGCAGAAAGAGTAGTTGTTTCGCAATTGCATCGTTCGCCCGGGGTTTTCTTCGGACAATCTTTCCATCCCAATGGTACCAAAATTTATTCCGCAAGAGTCATTCCTTTTAAAGGAGCTTGGATGGAATTTGCTACAGACATTAATAATGTCATGTATGCCTATATTGATCGAAAGAAAAAATTTCCCGTAACTACCTTATTACGTTCTATCGGCTTTGAAACAGATAAAGATATTCTTGATTTGTTTGGAATCGCTGATGAAATTAAGGTTGATCGTAAATCTTTAGAAGCGAATGAAGGGAAAAAACTTGCTGCCAGAGTTTTACGTAGTTGGGTAGAAGACTTTGTGGATGAAGATACGGGCGAGGTTGTTTCTATCGAACGTAATGAAGTGGTATTAGAACGTGATAGCGTTTTGGATGAGGATAATATTGAAATGATTCTTGAACTTGATGTAGATACGATTTTTCTACAAAAGGAAGAGGTGAGTGGAGATTATGCTATTATCTATAATACCTTAAATAAAGATACTTCTAATTCCGAATTAGAAGCTGTTCAACATATTTATCGTCAATTGAGAGGTTCTGATGCCCCGGATAATGAAACAGCCAGAGGCATTATAGATAAGTTATTCTTTTCTAATAAAAGATACAACCTTGGAGAGGTTGGACGATATAAAATAAATAAGAAGCTAGAGATTAAAAGCGATGTTGATACACAGGTATTGACGAAAAAAGATATTATCGCTATTATAAAATATCTCGTTCGTTTGAGTAACGGTAAAGCAGAGGTGGATGATATCGATCACTTAAGCAACCGTCGTGTTCGTACTGTTGGAGAACAACTTTATGCACAGTTTGGTGTCGGGCTTGCCCGCATGGCACGTACGATTAGAGAACGAATGAATGTTCGTGATAATGAGGTATTTACACCTGTAGATTTGATTAACGCCAGAACACTATCGGCTGTAATCAATTCTTTCTTTGGTACTTCTCAATTATCACAATTCCTGGATCAAACCAATCCATTGGCCGAAATTACACATAAACGGCGTATTTCTGCTTTAGGACCAGGAGGTTTGAGTCGTGAACGCGCAGGTTTTGAGGTGCGAGACGTGCATTATTCTCACTATGGTCGTCTTTGTACAATTGAAACACCGGAAGGGCCGAATATTGGGTTGATTTCTACTTTGTGTGTGCATGCAAAGATTAATAGTATGGGTTTCATAGAAACGCCATATAGGAAAGTATCTAAAGGTAAAGTTGATTTAAAAAATTATAGATATCTGAGCGCAGCCGAGGAAGATGGAGCACGCATTGCTCAGGCTAATGCACCTTTAGATGATAAGGGTGTTTTACAAACAGACCGGATTAAATCCAGAGAAACGGGTGAATTCCCGGTATTGGAAAAGGACGAGATAGAATATATGGATATTGCACCGAATCAGATTGTTGGTTTGAGTGCATCCCTTATTCCTTTTCTTGAACATGATGATGCCAACCGTGCATTGATGGGATCTAACATGCAGCGTCAGGCTGTTCCTTTGATTCGTCCACAAGAACCTATTGTGGGAACCGGACTCGAAGCTAGAGCTGCTTTAGATTCTCGCTTGCAGGTAATTGCAGAGATGGATGGGGTGATAGAATATGTGGATGCTGCAGAAATCAGAGTGAGGTATGAGCGTGATGAAATGGATCGTTTGGTATCCTTCGAAGATGATTTGAGGATATATAAACTGACTAAGTTTAAGAAAACCAATCACAGTACTTCTATGAACCTTCGTCCTTGTGTGAAAAAAGGCGAAAGAGTAAAAAAAGGTGATTTCTTGACGCAGGGTTATGCCACTCATAATGGAGAACTTGCTTTGGGTAGGAATATGAATGTTGCTTTTATGCCTTGGAAAGGGTATAATTTTGAGGATGCTATTGTTATTTCCGAAAAAGTTGTACGGGAAGATTGGTTTACTTCTGTACATATTTCGCAATATGACCTGCAGGTACGTGAAACCAAGCTCGGACCTGAGGAATTAACGGCTGATATTCCAAATGTGAGTGAAGAAGCAACAAAAGATTTGGATGAGAATGGTGTGATTCGTGTAGGCGCGCATGTGGAAGAAGGAGATATTCTTATTGGTAAAATTACTCCAAAAGGAGAGAGTGATCCTACGCCGGAAGAAAAACTTTTGAGAGCAATATTTGGTGATAAAGCCGGAGACGCAAAGGATGCTTCCTTAAAAGCTTCCCCTTCTACCAAAGGGGTGGTTTTGGAAAAACATCTTTATTCTCGAGTGAAGAAGGATAAGAGTAGAAAAGCCAGCGAAAAGATTGAATTAGAAAAGCTGGATAAAGCGCATCAGAAAGACCAAGAAGATCTTGTAAAATTGCTTCAAAGCAAACTGCTTAGTTTAGTTGAAGGGCATGATTGTGAAGGGGTATCTAATAACTTCGGAGAGGTCTTAATTCCTCAAGAAGGAAAATTTACTGAAAAAGCGCTTTCTGAAATTGATTATCTGAATGTAAATCCTTTAGGATGGACAGAAGATGAGTCAGTCAATGATCATATTAATACCTTGCTGCATAATTATACGATTAAGTATAATGAAGGATTAGGTCGTTATAAAAGGAAGAAATTCAGTATATCTATTGGTGATGAATTGCCATCAGGGGTATTGAAACTTGCCAAAGTCTATCTGGCTACTAAACGTAAGTTGAGAGTTGGAGATAAAATGGCGGGTCGCCATGGTAACAAAGGTATTGTTGCTAAGATTGTAAGAGAAGAAGATATGCCGTTTATGGAAGACGGAACGCCCGTTGATGTGGTTCTTAATCCGTTGGGTGTACCTTCTCGAATGAACATTGGACAGATATACGAGACTATTCTTGGTTGGGCAGGACTGAAATTAGGAGTTAATTTTGCAACGCCGATTTTTGATGGTGCCAGCAGAGATGATATTTCAGAGTATATCGAAAAAGCCGGTTTACCCGAATTTGGGCATACCCAATTATATGATGGGGAAACAGGTGTTGCCTTTGATCAAAGAGCAACAGTTGGAGTAATGTATATGCTTAAATTACACCATCTTGTTGAAGATAAGATTCATGCACGTTCCATAGGACCATATTCCCTGATTACGCAACAGCCTTTGGGTGGTAAAGCGCAGTTTGGAGGTCAGCGTTTTGGTGAAATGGAAGTCTGGGCACTTGAAGCTTATGGCGCATCCAATGTATTACAAGAAATGCTAACGATTAAATCAGATGATATTAATGGACGTGCGAAAGCTTATGAAGCTATCGTGAAAGGGGATAATATTCCTAAAGCAGGAGTTCCCGAGTCCTTTAATGTGTTGCTCCATGAGTTGAAAGGTTTAGGGTTAGATTTAAAATTTGATTAATTACTTAATAAAGAATAATTATGGCACTCAAAAAAGAAAATCGTCCGAAGTCGAATTTCAGTAATATCACGATTGGACTTTCATCTCCAGATACTATTCTGGAGCGGTCTTATGGTGAAGTGCTTAAACCGGAAACAATAAATTATCGTACCTATAAACCGGAAAGAGATGGCCTGTTTTGTGAACGTATCTTTGGTCCGGTAAAGGATTACGAATGTTATTGCGGTAAATATAAACGGATTCGGTATAAAGGAATTGTATGTGATCGATGTGGTGTTGAAGTGACTGAGAAAAAGGTACGTCGTGAAAGGATGGGACATATTAAATTGGTTGTTCCTATCGTGCATATATGGTTCTTTAAATCTCTGCCGAATAAGATCGGTTATTTGCTGGGATTGAGTTCTAAAAAGCTGGAATCTATTACCTATTATGAACGATTTGCCGTTATTCAACCCGGCGTTTGTGAAGATAAATTATCGAAACTAGACCTGCTCTCCGAAGAAGAATATTTAGATATTCTGGATACGCTGCCTCCGGACAATCAAAAATTGCCTGATGATGATCCGCAGAAATTTATTGCGAAGATGGGAGCGGAAGCAGTAAAAATGTTGTTGGCAAGAATTGATCTGGATGAGCTTTCTTATAGTTTGAGACATCAGGCTGCTACGGAAACTTCTCAACAACGTAAGAAAGAAGCACTCAAAAGATTAAGTGTAGTAGAAGATGCGCGTGATGCAAATACTCGCTTTGAGAATCGTCCGGAATGGATGGTGATGCAATATATTCCGGTGATTCCTCCGGATTTGCGTCCGTTAGTTCCTTTGGATGGTGGTCGTTTTGCTTCATCCGATTTAAATGATTTATATAGAAGGGTTATTATAAGAAATAATCGTTTAAAACGATTAATGGAAATTAAGGCTCCTGAAGTTATTCTTAGAAATGAAAAGAGAATGTTGCAGGAATCTGTAGATTCCCTTTTTGATAATTCTCGTAAATCTAATGCGGTTAAAGCCGAAGGTGGAAGACCTTTGAAATCTTTAAGTGATATCTTAAAAGGGAAGAAAGGTCGTTTCCGTCAAAACCTGCTGGGTAAACGTGTGGATTATTCAGGACGTTCCGTAATTGTTGTTGGTCCTCACTTGAAATTGAGTGAATGTGGATTGCCGAAAGATATGGCTGCCGAATTATTTAAGCCGTTTATCATTCGGAAATTGATTGAAAGAGGGGTTGTGAAAACAGTAAAATCCGCTAAAAAATTAGTGGATCGTAAAGAAGATGTGGTTTGGGATATATTGGAAAATGTGTTGAAGGGACATCCCATCATGCTCAACCGTGCTCCTACATTGCACCGTCTTTCTATTCAGGCTTTCCAGCCGAAATTGGTAGAAGGTAAAGCAATTCGTCTTCATCCGTTGGCATGTAGTGCGTTTAACGCCGACTTTGATGGGGATCAAATGGCTGTACATGTTCCTTTGGGCAATGCTGCTATTCTAGAAACTCAGTTGCTGATGTTGGCCACACACAATACCTTAAATCCTCAGAATGGCTCTCCAATAACTTTGCCCTCTCAGGATATGGTACTTGGTCTTTATTACATTACCAAACCTAAAAAATCTACTCCCGAAGAACCGATTAAAGGAGAAGGGGGCGTATTTTACTCTCCTGAAGAGGTCTATATCGCTTTGGATGAGAAAAAAGTGGATTTACATGCGCAGATTAAAGTAAGAGTTAAACATAGGCAGGAAGATGGCTCCTTAGTTGAAAAATTGACGGAGACGACTGTTGGACGTGTTTATTTCAATAAAATTGTGCCTGAAGAGGTTGGTTTTATTGATAAATTACTGAATAAAAAATCTCTCCGTAAAATTATTGGAGATGTTATTAAGATTACTTCCGTACCCAGAGCTGTTGAATTCTTGGATGATGTGAAGGATTTAGGCTTTAAATGTGCCTATGATGGAGGGTTGTCTTTCAATATTAATGATCTGATTATTCCGGATTCGAAGCCTAAGCTTATTCAAGCTTCTCAAGATGAGGTAGATGAGGTTTGGGATAATTACAATATGGGATTGATTACCAATAATGAGCGATATAATCAGATTGTTGATATTTGGTCTCGAGTGGATACGCGACTGACGGAAACGCTGATGCAGGAGCTCGCTACCGATAAACAAGGCTTTAATTCTGTATTTATGATGTTGGATTCCGGAGCGCGTGGTTCTAAACAGCAGATTAAACAGCTTGCCGGGATTAGAGGTTTGATGGCTAAGCCGAGAAAAAGTGGTTCTACCGGATCTGAAATTATTGAGAATCCAATTTTGGCCAACTTTAAAGATGGATTGAGTGTATTGGAATACTTCATCTCTACGCATGGTGCGCGTAAAGGTTTGGCTGATACAGCGCTTAAAACTGCCGACGCCGGTTATCTGACTCGGCGTTTGGTTGATGTTGCACAGGATGTAGTAGTGAAAGAAGATGATTGTGGTACGTTGAGAGGTATTACCATTGATGCGTTGAAGGACAATGAAGACGTGGTTGAGCCGTTATCAGATCGTATTATAGGACGTACTTCACTCCATGATATATATGATCCGGTATCTGAAGAACTGATAGTTAAGGCTGGTGAAGAAATTACAGAAGAATTAGGACATCAAATTGAAGAAAGTGGAATTGAATCTGTAGAAATTCGTTCCGTCCTTACTTGCGAAAGCCATCATGGCGTTTGTGTAAAATGTTATGGTAAAAACTTAGCCACCGGAAATACAGTTCAAAAAGGCGATGCAGTCGGTATTATCGCTGCTCAGTCTATTGGTGAACCGGGAACACAGCTGACTTTGCGTACATTCCATGTTGGTGGTGTGGCCGGAACATCTTCTGTTGAGTCACAGTTAAATTCTAAATTTAATGGAACTGCCCATTTTGATGGACTAAGAACTATTAGCCATGAGTTGAATGAAGGAGGAACTGAACAGATAGTCATTGGAAGAACCGGAGAAGTTCGTATGATGTCTGATGATGATAGGTTGTTAAATACGTATAATATCCCTTACGGTTCTATTCTAAAGATTAAAGATGGTGAAAAGATAGAGAAAGGGCAAGAACTTTGTTCTTGGGATCCATATAATGCAGTAATTGTTTCGGAAGCTACAGGAAGCGTATCCTTTAGTGGAATGGAAGAAGGTATTACCTTTAGAGAAGAATCAGATGAGCAGACCGGTCACAGAGAGAAGGTAATTAGTGAGAGTAAGGATAAAAAGAAAATCCCTACAATCCATATTGGCAATCCTAAAAAAGAAGGAAAAAGCTATAACCTTCCTGTAGGAGCGCATGTTGTAGTACATGAAGCAGATGATGTAAAGCAGGGAGATGCTATAGTGAAGATTCCTCGTGTGCTTGGTAAGAATAAAGATATCACCGGAGGTCTTCCTCGTGTAACTGAATTATTTGAAGCGAGAAATCCTTCCAACCCTGCAGTTGTATCTGCTATTGATGGTGTGGTCAGCTTTGGTAAAATTAAAAGAGGTAACCGTGAAATCAAGGTAGAGGCTAAGGATGGAGTAACGAAGAAATATTTGGTTCCGCTTACACGTCATATCCTGGTGCAAGAAGGCGACTTTATCAAGGCAGGTGCTTCTTTATCTGAAGGTGCCATTGCGCCCAAAAATATTCTTGAAATTGAAGGTGCACATGCTGTACAATCCTATTTGGTTAATGAAATTCAGGAAGTTTATCGCCTTCAGGGAGTGAAACTGAATGATAAGCATATTGAGGTGATTGTGAAGCAAATGATGGGTAAGGTCACTATAGAAGATCCGGGAGATACTACTTTCTTGGAAGGAGACCGCGTGTCTAAATATGATTTCCATGAAGGAAATGATAAAATCTTTGATAAGAAATGTATTGAAGATCCGGGTGATTCTGAGACGCTTCGTGCTGGTCAAATTGTTACTTTAAGACAATTGAGAGAAGAAAATTCACAGTTGAGAAGAGCTGATAAAAAATTGGTAGAATATCGTGATGCGCAACCTGCGACTTCTAGTCCGTTGTTGCTAGGTATTACCAGAGCTTCTTTAGGTACGAAGAGTTGGATTTCCGCTGCATCATTCCAGGAAACAACCAAGGTGTTATCTAAAGCTGCAATAGCAGGAAAAGTGGATGATATGTCAGGTCTGAAGGAGAATGTGATTACAGGTCATCAAATTCCGGCCGGTACAGGATTGCCGGAATATAATGATATTGTTGTCGGAGCTAAAGATAGTCTAGAGCATCTTGAGTCATTAAAAGATGTTGCTTCTTTTGATGAAGAAGAATAAATAGAAGCAAAAAATTGAAATAAGAGGTGTCGTAAAGTTCACCTCTTATTTTTTTGTAGTTGTTACATTTTTATATTTTATAAATTAAATTTCAAGATGAAAAACCTTTCTTTGGTCTTAAACATAGTTTTATTTGTTTTAGTAGGGATTTTATTTTACCTCCATTTTAATACTAATGAAAACAAGGCAAAGAATACAACGGTAGAAAATCGGTCTCAGTCAGAAGATGCACAACCATTGAAGATTGCCTACTTGAACCTTGATTCGTTGGAAGCGCATTATTCTTATTTCCAGGAAAAAAGTGCGACCCTTAATCAAAAGAAAGAAGCTATAAGGAAGGAATTAACTACTAAAATGCAGTCTATTCAAAATGATATTCAGGATTTAAAGGAAAAAGCTTCCACCCTGACTATGGCTCAGGGGAAAGCTGCACAAAAGAAAATAGTCGAAAAAAGACAACAATTACAGAAAAGAAGGCAAACATTACAAACCCAGCTTGTTACAGAACAACAAAAATTCAATAAAGAATTGCATGCCCGTTTGAACCAGTTTCTACAAAAATATAATGAAGATAAACACAATGATTTTATCTTCTCCTATTCTAGTGGACTATCTCCTTTATTGTATAGGAATGAGGCGTACAATATTACTGACGCAGTAATTGAGGGTTTAAATGCCGAAGATCAACAACCGGAAGAATAATTTTGGCTATATTTTATCCAGTTTCTTCCTATGATGTCCTTTTAGATTTCGAAACTTGGATGGACTGAAACCGGTTATTTTTTTAAATTGAGCAGAAAGATGAGCAGTACTGCTATAGCCCAGTTTAAAAGCAATTTCATTTAGATTAAGCTCATTATATACCAGTAATTCTTTGACTTTTTCTATCTTTAGTTGAATGAAGTATTTTTCAATAGTGATTGTTTCCATTTCCGAAAAGAGCTTACTGAGATAATTATAGTCTTTAAGAAGTTTTTGAGATAAATAATCAGAGGGGTTTTGATGAAAGTCAGATAATTCCTGCTGATGAATAAGATCTATTAATAAGTTTTTTATAGAAGATACCAAGGCTTGTTCTTTATTATCTAAAATTTCAAATCCGGTTTTTTCTAACTTCTCGGCGAGTTGTTGTTTAGCCATCGAAGAAAGAGGTTGAGAAAGTATAACTTCGCCTAAAGATACCTTTTCTGCTTTTATATTTTGTTCTGCTAAGATGGTTTCTACGGCACTGATGCACCTTTGGCATACCATGTTTTTAATAGAAAGCGTTTCTTCATTCATAATAACGAAGATAAACAATTCTTTTTCTATAAGAATCCGCAGTTTTATAATTGAAAATTATTTGCTACTTTTAATATTCAATTGTTAGTACGCATTTATGAAACGTTTTTTTCTCATTTTTAGTCTCTTTTTAATATCCAATCTTCCTAAAAAATCTTTTGCTCAGGAACAACAACAGCCTAATGTTATTATCATATATGCTGATGATTTAGGCTATGGAGATTTGAGCTGTTATGGAGCCACTCGGATAGAAACACCTCATATTGACCAATTGGCTGCTGAGGGATTGCGGTTTACTGATGCACATTCGATGGCATCTACCTGCACCCCTTCACGTTTTTCTATATTGACCGGAGAATATGCTTTTAGGGAGCAAAGTGTACATATCCTCCCGGGCAATGCTGCATTACTTATTTCAGAGGATCAAGCCACTTTGGGAACCATTTTTCAGCAGGCAGGATATCAAACGGCATGCGTAGGAAAGTGGCATGTTGGTTTAGGTCCTGAAGGCGGTCCTGATTGGAATGGAAGTATTAAACCCGGTCCTAATGAAGTCGGATTTGATTATTCTTTTATTTTCCCTGCTACAGCAGATCGCGTACCTACGGTTTATGTAGAAAATCATAAAATCGTTGCCTTAGATTCTAGCGATCCCATAGAAGTAAGTTATCAACATAAAGTAGGTAATGAGCCTACGGGGAAAGAGCATCCTGAATTATTGAAGATGAAATCTTCTCATGGGCATGATGGTACCATCGTTAATGGAATTGGTAGAATAGGATGGATGACTGGTGGACATCGGGCAAGGTGGGTGGATGAAGCATTGGCTCCGGATTTTTTTGAACAAGCACAATCTTTTATTGAAAAAAACAGGGATCATCCTTTCTTTTTGTATTATGCCATGAATGAAGTACATGTGCCTCGTATGCCGGATACTCGATTTAAAGGAAAAAGTAAATTAGGATATCGTGGCGATGTTATATTAGAGATGGACTATTATGTCGGGAAATTATTACAAACTTTGGATAGGTTGCATTTGACCAAAAATACTTTAATTGTCTTGACGAGTGATAATGGACCAGTGTTGGATGATGGATATGTAGATGGTGCAGTTGAAAAAAATAAGAATCATCAACCTGCAGGACCATTTAGAGGAGGGAAATACAGTATGTTTGAAGGAGGAACGAGAATGCCTTTTATCGTAAGCTGGCCTGGAGTGGTAAAACAAGGAAAGACCTCGGATGCCTTGATTAATCAGGTGGATTTATTGGCTTCTTTTGCCGCTCTGACAGGAGTGAAGCTTCATAAAAATGATGCAGTGGATAGTCGAAACGTATTGAATGCGTTATTGGGTAAATCTAAAAAAGGACGAGAGGCTAATGTAGTGCAAAATAATGGAGGCGTTTTGGCTTACATTAGCGATGGTTGGAAGTATATTCAACCCCATAAAGGAGCTTCTTTCATTGCGGGTGTGGAGACAGGATTGCGTACAAAGCCACAATTATATCATCTTACAAATGACATTGAAGAAGAACATAACTTGGCTTCAAAGTACCCAGAGCGAGTAAAAAGAATGAAAAAAGCACTAAAAAAGATTAGTGAATCTAACCATACCCGATATTAAAACTTGTCATCTTGAAGAAGATAGCATATCTTTATGCTCTCATTTTAATAATTTTAACGAAACCTTTAAAGAATGAAAAAGATCCAACTTAAGAATTTATTTTTATTAAGTATTGTAATGCTTGTGTTAGGAGCCTGTGGAAATTCTCAACAGAATAACAACTCCTCCGATTCTCAACAAGAAGGTGATTCTACTTCTGCGGCAACAGAACAATTAAAGCCTGATGATTGGAAACTGGGCGTTCAGGCCTGGACGTTTCATCTGAATACCCTAGAAGTGGCTTTGAAGAAAATGGACTCTTGTAATTTAACTTATTTAGAAGGTTTTCCCGGTCAGGAAATTGGCAGTGGAATCGAAGGAAAGTTGGATTATCATATGAGTGCAGAAAAGAGAAAAGCAGTAAAGAAAATGTTGGCTGATCATGGAGTGAAAATGGTGTCCTATGGGGTAGTTGTTCCGAAGACTGAAGCCGATTGGAAGCAGTTATTTAAATTTGCTGACGCCATGGATTTGGATAATATTGTTTCGGAACCAAAGCGTGATCAAATTCCGTTAATTTCTAAATTGGCAGATAAATATGAAATAGATGTAGCCATTCATAATCATTCCGATCCTACTCCTTATTGGCATCCGGATAGTGTATTGGATGCAATTGCAGGAGCCAGTCCCCGAATTGGTGCTTGTGCGGATATTGGTCACTGGTTGGAATCTGGTCTTGATCCGGTAGAATGTCTGAAGCAATTAGAAGGTCATATCATTGAATTTCATATAAAAGATGAAAATAAAAAGAGTGGAGAAGACATGCATGATGTTCCCATGGGAGATGGTGTGATTGATTTTCCTGCTATTTTGAAAGAAACAAAAAGACAAGGATTTAAAGGGTATATGTTTGTTGAGCATGAATATCACTTTAAAAATAATGTTCCTGAAGTCATTAAAGGTGTGAAATATTTCAGACAAGAAAAGGCAAAAATCCTGGGAGGGAATAGTTAAGTTGCCGCAAGAAATGAAAAATTGTTGTTCTGCTTCCAGACCAAAAAAGACTGGAAATAAGGAAGATAGAACGGTTAGGAAAAGAAAAAGACAAGATTCCTCCGAGCAATTAATTCAATTGCCCGGAGGAATTTTTCTTATGGGAACGGATGATAAGGAAGGCTTTTCGGCAGATGGAGAAGGTCCTGTTCGGGAAGTTGAATTAAGCCCGTTTTCAATAACACCTACTGTCGTAACAAACAGAGCGTTTGCAACTTTTATTCAGGATACGGCATATAAGACTGATGCAGAAAGGTATGGCTGGTCCTTTGTTTTTTATGGATTACTTTCTAATGAAATATTAGCTACTAAGCCAAAAGTTGCAGTTGCTACACCATGGTGGTGTGCCATTCCTGATGCGGTATGGAATCATCCGGAAGGGGTACATTCCGATATTGCCGATAGAATGGATCATCCGGTAGTGCATGTTTCTTGGAACGATGCAATGGCATACTGCCAATGGAGCGGGATGCATTTACCAACTGAAGCAGAATGGGAATATGCAGCAAGAGGCGGATTAATACAAAAAAAATATCCTTGGGGAAATGAATTGACTCCTGAAGGGAAGCATCAATGTAATATTTGGCAAGGAAATTTTCCTGAATACAATAGTTTAGCTGACGGGTATTTGGGGACTGCGCCGGCAAATAGCTTTGCGCCCAATGGTTATGGGTTATATAATTTGTCAGGAAACGTTTGGGAATGGTGCAATGACTGGTTTAGCGCTCAGCATGATGCTAAGGACATTAAAAACCCTAAAGGACCTGAAAAGGGACAAACAAAAGTAATGAGAGGTGGATCTTTTTTATGTCATCATTCTTATTGTAACAGATACAGGGTTGCGGCAAGAACTTCTAATACTGCTGATAGTTCTGCTTCTAACATTGGGTTTCGTTGTGTAAAATAGCTTTTAATCCTGAAAAATAAATTATGAAGAAACATTTTTATTTTATTATCATTGTTTTGTTGTTGAGCTGTTCAACAGTTTTTGCACAAAATGAGATTAAAGTGGCTTGCGTTGGCAATAGTATTACCTATGGTTATGGTATTAAAAATAGAGACAGTCTGAATTATCCTATGCAGCTTCAAAGAATGTTGGGGCGTCATTATGTTGTGCGGAATTATGGCGTAAGCGGAAGAACACTTTTAAAGAAAGGGGATTATCCTTACTGGAAAGAAGATGCGTTTCAAGAAGTTCAAAATTGGGATCCGGATATTATTGTCATCATGCTGGGTACGAATGATACAAAAACCTGGAATTGGAAATATGGAGATGAATTTGCTGAAGATTATAAAGATTTTTTAGAAGTTTTTAAAAACCTACCCGGAGAGGAGCAAATATGGGCAGCTTTGCCTGTTCCTGTTTTTAAAGCGAATCCTTATAAAATCAGGGATAGTATTATTCATCTGGAAATCCCAATCATAAAAGCTGTTGCAGCTAAAGAAAAGGTGTCTCTCATGAATTTATATAAGGCATTGAAACCTTATGGGAGATATTTTCCTGATGGCGTTCATCCCGATGGAAAAGGAGCTTATTATTTGGCTAAAGCTGTTTATGAAAATCTTAAAGAAAAGAATAAAGAATAAGGAGATTCTTTGATATTCATTTATATCGTTTAAATTTGGCCAATCAATGTTTTTGTCAACTTTAATTTATGTATCCTAGCATATCCGACTTATTAAGAGACCTTTTTGGTATTCATGTAGAATTACCTGTTCAGACTTTCGGCTTT
The DNA here is from genome assembly GCA_964558275.1 of uncultured Chitinophagaceae bacterium. Lineage (GTDB taxonomy): Bacteria > Bacteroidota > Bacteroidia > Chitinophagales > Chitinophagaceae > FW021-bin31. The sequence continues at coordinate 1,639 of CAZLDH010000039.1, read as the reverse complement.
TTTGTTGCGCTTGCCTTCTTTGCCTCAGCTTATTTCCTGACAAGGGAAATGAAAAGAAGAGAAAAAAATGGTTGGCTTATGCCAAAAGGGGAAGAGAGAATTGTAGGTAAACCCGCTAGTACAACCGAGCTTGTTTGGAATTTTATTATTGGTTTCCTGATTGGGTATAAATTATTGTTTGCGTTACTGAATTGGGCAGCCTTTTCAGATAATCCGCAGCATTTGATTTTATCTTCTGAAGGTAATTTTTTTGGTGGGCTAATCTTAGGTGCTATATTGGCTTACCTCCGTTATAAAAGTAAAAAAAAGCAGCAACTCCCTAAACCTAAGAAGGAAAAATATAAGGTTTGGCCCCATGAACGAATTGGTGATATCGTTGTTATGGCAGCTGTTGGCGGGTTGGTTGGAGCTAAAATATTTGATAGTCTGGAAAATTGGGATAGCTATATGGCTAATCCGTGGCACAGTTTCTTTTCATTTAGTGGGTTAACCTTTTATGGTGGGTTAATTGTTGCGGCCATTGCCATTCTGTGGTATGCCAAAAAGAAGTGGATTAACCACTGGCAATTATTGGATAGTTTTGCTCCCGCATTAATGTTGGCATACGGCGTGGGTAGAATGGGATGTATGATGGCAGGAGATGGAGATTGGGGGATTTATAATAGTGCTTATGCGAATGACGGACATGGCGGAACCGTTAGGGCGGCTGCAGGACAGTTTCAGCAAACGGTGCATCAATATCAAGGTTTTTTTCTTCGGGATTATGGGGATTTATCTCATGTGCATCATGCGTTTTTTGTAAAACCTGACTTTTTAAGTTTTTTGCCCGATTGGTTTTTTGCTTTTAATTTCCCTCATAATGTGATTAACTTTGGTATTCCTATTCCCGGCTGTGTGGGAGAACATTGTGCCATGCTCCCGGCGCCAGTATTCCCAACGCCTTTGTATGAAATTATTGCTTGTCTGATATTGTTTGCCATTCTCTGGTCTGTACGTAAGAAAATTAAAATTCCGGGTATGCTGTTTGGAATTTATCTTATTTTTAATGGTATTGAACGCTTTTTTATCGAGCTTATCAGGGTAAATACTAAATATGATATTTTTGGCATACATCCGACACAGGCAGAAATAATTTCCTCCTTATTAGTTATTGCCGGAATTATATTAATCTACTATGTAAAGAAGAAGAATCCACCGTTGTCGGTTGTTTCTTCAAAGAGGTAGTTTGGGTTAATATACTGTTAATTATATAATTGTGGAGCCGGCGGGAGTCGAACCCGCGTCCAAACACGTCTTCCATAAGCTTTCTTCATGCTTAGTTATCTATTCATTTTCGAGATAGAGCAGGGAGATAACCAACCATCCCTATCCTTATCTGCTTCATTTCAGAATTTACCCGCAACACTGCAAATTCCTATCCTGTCGATTGAGTGGCTCGCCAGCTACTGGCGAGCGGTCGGAAGCGATCAGACAGGCGGAAACCGCTTCGGACAAGGCATTCTAATCATTAAGACTAGGCAGCCATGGCATAATTGTTATTATTGCCAGATAAAATGTTGAGTATTCAGATTAACGTGCAATATACACAACGCACGACATGCTTACTTACCTAAGATCATGCTGTCAAAACCAGTCGGCC
>CAZLDH010000038.1:18414-19925 GCA_964558275.1 uncultured Chitinophagaceae bacterium | reverse complement strand
TGTTTTTGCTTAGTTTAGAGAGAAAAATTCGTAGATTAGAGAAAGATTTAGATAAGTAATTTAATTACTCACTTAAAAATTTTCTCTTTATGTCAGATATTCAGCCATTTAGTTTTTTTGAAGGTGTAGAAAGAAATTTTGATAAAGCAGCGCAACATACCGATTGGGATAGAGGAGTATTAGAACAAATTAAAGCCTGTAATTCTGTTTACAGAATGCGCTTTCCTGTTAAGATTGATGATGAGGTAAAGGTTATTGAAGCCTATCGTGTACAGCATTCCCATCATAAATTACCTTGTAAAGGAGGTATTCGTTTTAGTCATAAAGTTGATCAGGATGAAGTGATGGCACTAGCGTCACTAATGACTTATAAATGTGCTATTGTAAATGTTCCTTTTGGCGGTGCGAAGGGTGGAATTAAAATCCGACCACGAGATTATACGCCTTATCAATTAGAAAAAATTACTCGAAGATATACTTCTGAATTAGTTAAGAAGAATAATATAGGTCCTGCTGTGGATGTTCCGGCGCCGGATTATGGTACAGGAGCCAGAGAAATGAGTTGGATTCTGGATACGTATCAAGGGCTGAAGACCGGAGAGATTGACAGTATGGGCTGTGTAACCGGTAAACCAGTTTCTCAGGGTGGTGTCAGAGGAAGAACTGAAGCAACAGGATTGGGCGTTTTTTATGGCTTGAAAGAAGTTTGCGATAACAAAGATACCATGAAAAAGGTAGGTTTGGAAGCAGGTATTGAGGGGAAAGAAATTGTTGTTCAGGGATTGGGTAATGTGGGGTATAATGCGGCAAAGTCCTTCTATGAAGCCGGAGCTAAGATTATTTGTATTATTGAGTATGATGGTGCTATCTTCAATCCAAGAGGGCTGGATCCGGAAGCCGTTCAGAAGTTTAGAAAAGAAAGTGGTTCTATCGTTGGTTTTGAAGGCTCAAAAACGCTAAAGAAAAATTCTGATGGTCTGGAATTAGCGTGCGATATTTTGATTCCGGCTGCTTTGGAACGAGTGATTAATAAAGATAATGCTCCCAGGGTGAAGGCTAGAATTATTGGAGAAGCGGCAAATGGCCCTGTAACGCCTGAAGCAGATGTGATATTAGAACAGAAAGGTATTTTGGTCATACCGGATATGTTTTTGAATGCAGGAGGTGTCACTGTTTCTTATTTTGAATGGCTAAAAAACCTGAGTCATGTTCGTTATGGACGTATGGAGAAAAGATTTAGTGAAAACATGCACCATCATATCCTCGGACAAATTGAGGAACTCACCGGGAAGCGGGTGAATGAACAGGAACGTAAATTTATTTTGCATGGAGCTGATGAGGTGGATTTGGTATATTCCGGATTAGAAGGAACCATGATTCAGGCTGTCAATGAGATTAGAGAAATATGGTTTGGAAATAATAATGTGAAGGACATGCGTACGGCAGCCTATATTTGTGCTATCGACAAGGTAGCGGTCGCTTATTCACAGTTGGGTATTTTTCCTTAATAT
>CAZLDH010000038.1:0-18314 GCA_964558275.1 uncultured Chitinophagaceae bacterium | reverse complement strand
AGGATTGCATAATTCTAGATTTTGGGTTAGTAATTGATTTATAACAATAGATAACGCCAAGTCTGATTTTGTTACCCCTTCTCGCTTTATAAAGAAAAATATAAAATTTAGTTATTTGTTGGTGTAAGCTGAACTAAAGTCTCTTAATATTCGTAAATTACGGTAGGTACTGCTATTTTTTCATTATAAATGATAAAGATATGTATAGAGACGAAATTACTTCTTCCAAGCAAGCCATGGATTTAGAAGAGAAATACGGAGCACATAACTATCACCCGCTGCCGGTTGTATTGAAAAAAGGGCAAGGTGTTTTTATGTGGGATATTGAGGGAAAAAAATATTATGATTTTTTGTCTGCCTATTCTGCTGTAAACCAGGGACACTGTCATCCTAAGATTATTGAGGCATTACAAAAACAAGCAGAGGTCTTAACATTGACTTCCCGTGCATTTTATAATGATATGTTAGGGAAATATGAGGCTTTTGCCACAGATTATTTTGGGTATGATAAGCTTTTACCAATGAATGCAGGGGCAGAAGCAGTGGAGACGGCTATCAAAATTTGTCGTAAATGGGCTTACGAAAAAAAAGGAATTCCGGAAAATAAAGCGCAAATAATAGTAGTGGAAAATAACTTCCATGGTAGAACTACGACAGTGATTTCTTTTAGTACGTCTGAGGACGCTAAGAAGAACTTTGGCCCCTATACTCCGGGGTTTATTGAAATTCCATATAATGACGTGGATGCGCTTAAGGAGGTGCTTGAAAATGATGATAATATAGCCGGTTTTTTAGTGGAGCCCATTCAGGGAGAAGCCGGTGTTGCGGTGCCGGATGTTGGATACCTTAAAGCTACTAAAGAGTTGTGTGCATCTCATCATGTACTTTTTATTGCAGATGAAATTCAAACAGGTATTGCAAGGACAGGAAAATTACTCGCTTGTGATTATGAAGAGGTACGCCCTGATATGATTACGTTAGGTAAGGCGCTTTCTGGAGGGGTTTACCCGATATCGGCCGTATTGGCAGATAATGAGATAATGAATGTTATTGGCCCGGGAGAACACGGCTCTACCTTCGGAGGTAATCCTTTGGCAGCAGCGGTTGGGATAGCAGCATTGAAGGTTATTAGAGAGGAAAGTCTAGCAAAAAATGCATTTCAATTGGGTGTGCTTTTCCGTAAAGAGCTTCTAACTTATATTTCGACTTCCAAAGTAGTCCGTGAGGTTAGAGGAAAAGGTCTATTGAATGCTATACTTATTAATGATACTGAGGACAGTAGTACGGCATGGGATATTTGTATAGCTTTGAAAGATAATGGATTATTAGCGAAGCCTACCCATGGCAATATTATTCGTTTTGCACCGCCTTTAATTATTTCTAAAGAACAGATTTTGGATTGTGTTAGTATTATAAAAAAGACTTTGATGGAATTTGAAGATAAATTTTAATCGGGATTAGATTGAGGTAGAAAAATTCCTGCTATCATGCACCGTGCACTCCCACCGCCTAAAGTTTCTATAGTGTTGAGGTTACTGCTCAATATCGGATTATATCTAGTGATTTGAGTACGTTGCCTTAGAGATAAACTTTGTTGAGCACGATCACTCATGATAAGATATTTTTGCTTTCTTCCATTGACTTGAAGGGTGTTTCCTGCAAAGCAGGATAATTGATCTTCCCGGAGTACAATAATCTCTTTTTTGTCTTCTTTTAAATGATGGATGACGAGCTGACGTTCTTTGGGATTATCAATACAATCCAAACAGATTACTGCATAATGATCGGCAATACTCATCATAACATTGGTGTGGTAAATGGGTTTACGTTGTCCTTTAGTGTTTTGCAAAGCATGAAAGATGATGGGGCTATAATCAAAATCGTTACAGAATTTTAAAACGAGTTCCTCATGAGTGCGTGGGGATAAAGCCGCATAAACTTTTTTGTGTATACGATCTAAAACGAGGCTTCCTGTTGCTTCTAAAAAATGATTCTGATGCTCAGCTGCTGAGTAGTCTATAATTTTTGAAATATGGAATCCTTTGGTTTGTAATTTATTCAAAAGGTCTTTTCTCCTTTCTCTTCTTCTATTAGGAGCAAACATAGGGTAAAGGACAACACTCCCATTTTCATGGAAAGAAACCCAGTTATTGGGAAAGACTGCATCGGGAGTATCCGCTGTTTGGAGTGCATTAAAAACGATTACTTCAATCTTTGCATTTTGTAATTTTTTGACAAATAAATCAAATTCTGCTTGCGCCTGCAGCGTTATTTTCTTTTGCTGTAACTGTAGCTCTTTTTGAAAATAGTTATTGATAGCAGTTTCTTCATTTAATCGAAAGGCTGCAGGACGAATCATTAAAAGGCTATGGGTGGATTGTTGCACTTTTTATTATAAAAATAAAATTTTTAACCCAACTTTTGAAAGAGGAAACAAAATTTGATGGAGAGCCCATTCAAATAATGGAAAGAAGGTGAAGGTCAATCCCCCTAATTCTCGCTCAGAAAGGGAGGTGTCCGTTTATCTTTTTTCGGTAGTTGCTTGTGGTGTGTTGTCTCAGTCAGTTTTTCCAGTAGATACGGTCATTTCTGCTAATGCTTTTTTAGATTGAATCATATCAATAATGCTAGACCGATCATAATATGATGACTTTAAGAAGGTTTCTCCTTTAATTAAAGAGAAGGGCAATGGGAATAATTGATTTTGCGAAAAATGCCATATCTTTCGAATTCAATTTTTTATCTATTAAATGGATTATGAAAAGTTTATGGATACTCTTCTTCTTGTGTTTTATGATTGTCGAAAGTAATGCACAAGAAAATCGTTGGGAAATTACAGGAAAACATGAAATTACATGGCGTATTCAGTCTCACGATACCGCTCATAATGATCAGATAGAGATGAGTGGTAAACAAGTGTCAGCCATTATTACATATGGAATTCATGACGAGCAGGAATTAACCCTAGATAAAACATTAGTCTTCCCTATGTTGAGAACTATTCCCAATGATACTTATGGCAGTATGAAATGGAACATACAAAAACATCCTGAAGCGAGAATCAAAGTAAATGGTGAAGAAGTAAAAGAAAGGGCGACACATTTTATATTTAATGGTTTGCTTTTGATCAGAAGTCAATTGGATGAGGGGATCATATTGACGCACCATTTATTTCCTTCTACTGATAAGCCTGCTATGATCGACCGCAGAGAAATCGTTAATCATACTTCTCAACCTATTTCGGTAACCATTCCTAACCTGTATTGGGCAGATACGACTGTTGCTGATCAAGGCGTTTATGGGAGTTATGTATTATCTATTAAAACCTATCATGGAGGGAAGTTTACACTTCAACCGGGAGGGAATAGAAAATATGCTATAGTCTATGCTGCTAGGAAAATAACAAATCCGGCTTATTATTACGCAGCTAGGTATGAACAACGAAAAAGGGAAGATTTAATAGATGAAATAATGGGTAATCTAGTTTTAGAAACGCCAGATTCTGTTATTAATACCATGTTTAGTTTGGCTAAACTCCGAGCTACAGAAAGTATTTTTGATACCAAAAATGGCTTGATGCATAGTCCGGGTGGAGGCGTTTATTATGCGGCTATTTGGGCAAATGATGAAGCTGAATATGTGAATCCTTTTTTCCCTTTTTTAGGGAATCCTGAGGGAATTGCTTCGGCAATAAATAGCTTTAGGATTTTTGCTCACTATATGAATCCTGAATACCGACCTATTCCGAGTTCAATTATTGCAGAGGGAACTGATTATTGGAATGGTGCCGGAGATAGAGGTGATCAGGCTATGATTGCCTATGGAGCTTCACAGTTTGCATTGGCCTATGGGAATCGTATAGTAGCCCAAAGATTGTGGCCTTTAATTTCCTGGTGTTTGGAGTATTTAAGAAGACAAAAAAATAAACAAGGAGTAATCCTTTCTGATACGGATGAATTAGAAGGTCGTTTGCCGGCGGGAGATGCAAATTTATCTACCAATATTTTAACTTATGGAGCTTTAAGAACTGCTTCAAATCTGGCTAGCGCATTAGATATGCCGGAAGTCGGACAACTGTTATTAAAGGAAGCTAGTACCTTGAAGAAAAATATAGCGGCTTACTTTGAGGCCACGGTACAAGGATTTAAAACGTATCAATATTACAAAGGTAATACGCAACTACGCTCTTGGATTGGATTGCCTTTAACGGTGGGAATTTTTAATAGAGCCAAAGGAACGGTGAATGCTTTATTTTCTCCTTATTTATGGACGGATAATGGAATGTTGGCAGTGTCGGGAGCTTCTACATACTGGGATAGAGAATTGCTTTATGCTTTACAAGGAACTTATTTTGCAGGGTATACTAACAAAGGGACTCACTATTTACACCGTTATTCAGTTGCTAGATTGTTGGGAGAACATGTACCTTATGCTATTGAGGCATGGCCGGAAGGAGATAAAAGACAGTTATCTGCAGAAAGTGGATTATATGCCAGAGTTATTACTGAGGGCTTATTTGGTATTCGGGTAAAAAGTTTCAATAGTTTTCAGATGAAACCACTCTTGCCGGATAGTTGGTCTCACATGGCATTGAAAAATGTTCATATTCTTCAACGAAACTTTGATATTATTGTGAGAAAGGAAGGACGGGGCTATCGTATAATTATTCGTCCGGAGCATGGTCAAGTTCAAAAAAGAGTGTGGAATGGCCATACCCCCATAGAAATTCATTTTCTTCAATGAGACTATTTATAGAATAAAAATTAGCTGTTCCTAACTGAATAAGAATAATTGTTAACGTACAGGAAAATGATTATTTTTCATTTTCAAATAGTCTAGTAGGTAAATTCTGAGATACGTGTGACAATAAATAGAAGCACATGAAATATACGCAAGTTAAGCACATTTTGATCTTTCTACCATTCTGTATTTTAGGAAGTTGTAATAGCAATACGAAACACGCATCTTTTTTTTCTTCGGTAGATATCAAACCCATTCTGAAAGACTCTATTAGTGTTCGAGCCATTGAGGTTAGACGGGATACGCTTTTTTATGCCGGCAATCGTGGAAAGTTTGGATATATCAACTTGAACAAGCCGGAAGACATGGTGCAATGGCAGATTTCCTATGAGGGGAGGCATCCCGAGTTTAGATCCGTAGCTAGTACGGATGATGCAGACTTTTTGATGAGTATTTCTCATCCTGCTTTACTTTATCGAGTGAATGCCGAAGGAATGCGCCAATTGGAATATATAGAGAAAGATTCTTTGGCTTTTTATGATGCCATGGCTTTTTGGAATAATCAAGAAGGTTTGGTTATGGGTGATCCTGTAGATAGTAGTATATCTATTCTTATAACTCGTGATGGGGGCGATAGTTGGCATAAGGTATCGGAGTATTTATTGCCTAAAGCGGCTGAGCAAGAGGCTGCTTTTGCAGCTAGCAATACAAATATTGCGATAGTAGGACAGAAGGTGTGGCTTATTACTGGAGGAACAAAATCTAGAGTGTATTTCTCTCCGGATAAAGGACATTCTTGGGAAGTATATGCTACTCCTATGATTCAAGGAAGACCTACTACTGGAGGATATGCTATTGATTTTTACAATGACAAAATAGGCATTATTGTAGGTGGAGATTATACCCATAAGAGGAAAAATGAACGAACAAAAGCATTGACGTTGGATGGAGGTAAGACTTGGGAATTGCTTGCAGTAGGAGGGCCCCCGGGATATAAGAGTGGAGTGCAATTTGTTCCTCATTCTAATGGAAAAGAGATTGTTGCTATAGGTCCTACCGGAATTTCTTATACGCATGATCAAGGACATAACTGGAAGAAACTTGCTGAAGAAGGATTTTATACCTTAAGATTCGTGAATGATACCCTAGCGTATGCTGCAGGAAAAGGGAAGATTGCCCGATTGATTTTTAGGTAAGTAAATAAAAATATAAGTGAAATCTTATTCTCCATCAACTGGTGGACTTGATGGAGAATAAGGAATTTTTTAAGGAAGACTAACGAGGGATTTCCGATGAACATAGTCTCCAAATTCTTCTCCTTTTGTTCGTTCTTTTGAATAGCCGGCAATGATGGGTTCTAAGTTTTCTAAAATACCTTCTTCGTCAAGCATTTCTTTGTATAAGGTATTCAATCGATCTCCATTGTGACTGGCTCCAAGATATAAGTTGTATTTTCCTATGGCTTTTCCTACCAGACCAATCTCTCCCAGACGAGAGCGGGCACAACCGTTGGGACAGCCCGTCATTCTAATATTGATTTCATCTTCCTGAAGCGCATATTTTTTCATGATGACGTCGAGTTTATCAATCAAAAGAGGCAAATATCTTTCGGATTCTGCAAAGGCCAATCCACAGGTGTTTAGCGCCACGCAGGCCATGGAATTTCGACGCAATCCGGTATTGGTCTCATTGTTTTTTACACCATGTTTATCTAAGATTTCTTCTAGTTTTTTCTTGTTCTTTTCTTCTACATTAGAGATGATAAGGTTTTGATTACCGGTTAATCGGAAGTCGCCCTTATGGAATTTTGCTACTTCCCGGAGGGCGTTTTTAAGCGTATATCCTTCTTTGTTTTTAACTCTTCCATTTTCAACAAATAAGGTGTAAAACCATTTATCGTTGACGCCTTTCAGCCAACCATATTGATCTCCATTATTATCAAAATGAAAAGACTTGGCTTTTTCTAATTTCCAGCCTAATCGATTTTCTAACTCTTCTACAAACCAATCCAGACCATTACGATCTAAGGTATATTTCAGTCGGGCATGTCGGCGGTTTGTCCTGTCTCCATAGTCACGTTGAATCTCAACAATGGTTCTGGATACATTGACGATTTCTTCAGGCTTTATAAAACCAATAACATCCGCTAATCGCGGATAGGTAGTATCATCTCCGAAGGTAGCTCCCATTCCTCCGCCAACGGAAACATTAAAGCCTTTTAGCTTTCCTTCCTCTTCAATAACAATGAAACCTAAATCGCTGGCGTAAATATCAATGTCATTGTTGGGAGGGGTTACCAGGCCAATTTTAAACTTACGGGGTAAATATTTGGACTTGTATATGGGTTCCTGCTCTTCCTGACTATCTTTAATCTTTTCTTCATCCAGCCATATTTCATAATAGGCTCTTGATTTGGGCTTAAAATATTCACTCAGTTCATTGGCATATTTGAAAACTTCTCCATAAACTTTTGATTGGTATGGATTGGGATTACACATCACATTCCTGTTTACATCTCCACATGCAGCTATTGTACTCATCAGCGCCTTGTTGATAGAGGCAATAGAATTTTTTAAGTTGTGCTTTAAAATCCCGTGAAGTTGGAAAGATTGCCGGGTGGTCAGCTTCATCGTTCCATTTCCATATTCTTCAGATATTTTATCTAAAACCAACCATTGTTCCGGAGAAACTACACCTCCGGCGGCTCTAACCCTGACAAAAAATTGGTATAAGGGTTCCAGTTTTTGTTTTTTACGTTCTTTAGCGACATCTCTATCATGCTGTTGATAAGAGCCATGAAATTTTAGAATCTTAACGTCATCAGGAGGTAAAGCACCTGTCAAAGGATCTTTGAGTGATTCCTTGATATTTGCTCTAAGGTAATTACTTTCTTCTTTTAGATGTTCGTCATAGGTGAGATCATCATCAGATATCGTTACTGCCATTTTTATTTATTGTGAAAAGGTTTTATTATTTTAATATACGTCTGTTTGGTATTTTCCGGCTTTACGCAATTGTTTTACGTACTCTTTGGCCTGATCTTCGGTCATATGACCATGTTCCTGAACGACTTCGTTTAATGCTTTTTCTACGTCTTTAGCCATACGATCTTTATCGCCGCAAACGTAAAAATGTGCACCTTCTTCGAGCCATTGAAACAATTCATTTCCTTTTTCCAACATTTTGTGCTGAACATATACTTTTTCTTTTTGATCACGCGAAAAGGCAATATCAGCCTGTGTCAATAAGCCTTCTTTTCTATATTGCAGCCATTCTGTTTGGTAAAGGAAGTCTGAAGTGAAATTTCTATCTCCAAAAAACAACCATGATTTTCCGGCATTCTCCTGTGTGTCCCTCTGTTGAATGAAGGAACGGAATGGAGCTACTCCGGTTCCGGGGCCAACCATGATAATAGGTTTTGATGCATCTTCAGGAAGTTTAAACCGACTGTTGGGATCAATAAATACTTTAACTTGATCATCTTCCTGAATTTGATCTGCTAAAAAAGAAGAGCATAAACCTTCCTTGTTACGACCATGTGCTTGATATCTTACGGAAGATACCAGAATATGCACTTCATCTTCCACTTCTTCCTGACTGGAAGCAATAGAATACATTCTGGGCATATTTTTTCTGAGTATGGAAATAAAAGATTGTGGTGAAAAATCATATTTTTCTTCACCTATCAAATCCAAGATATCCAAACCATATAAGTAGTCTGTTAGTGCTGCTTTATCTTCACTAATTTTTTGTAATCGCTCGCTCTTGGTGAGTGCTATATAATGTTTAAGAGAGAGGTTGGTGACCGTTGTTAGTTCATAATCGGAAATCAATGCTTCCTTTAGTGGTTTGCTTCCTTGATGAGTTTTTACCTCTTCCTCCCCTGAAAATCCTAGTTTATCCAGGATGGCTTCAACCAGTTTTATGTTATTGAGGGCATAGATGCCTAAAGCATCTCCGGGTTCATATTTTAGTTGGGATTCTGCCAAATCCAATTCCAGATGGATCGTTTCCTTCGTCGAATCTCTGCCATTTAGATTAATCTTCTGTAAAACGGTTGCCGGAAAGGGGTTTTTGCGCCCATAGATAGTTTTTGAGCTTGTTTCAGCTACCTTAGGAATTCCTGCTCCGACGAGTTCTCCGTTGTTTCCCACAGACATTCCTGATTTAGAGGAGATATCTTTAATCCAATCTTCAAAATTATCTTCAAAATCCACATCACAATCAACACGATCTTTTATCTTGTGAGCTCCTTTTTTTGCAAGTGCCGCATCAAAATCCTTTCCTGTTTGACAAAACTCTGCATAGGAAGAATCTCCCAATGCCAAAACACTATAAGATATATGATCAAGTTTTGGGGCGCGTTTCCCCTGCAAGAATTCCAAGAATTCTTCTGCCTGCGGGGGAGGATCACCTTCACCGTCTGTACTGACAATAACCAAAAGCTCTTTAATCTTTTTCAAATTTTTGGTTTTGAAAGTATCCATATCGAAAACCTTTGTTTCTCTCCCTATTTGGGTCATCCTTTTGGCCGTTTCTTTAGCTAAGTTTTCACAGTTACCTGTATGGGATCCATAAAGAATCCAAATAGGCGATTGTTGTACTGTCGATGCAGTCTGAGAAGCTGCCTCTTGCTGTGGCTCTGCTATGGGTGCATCATGTAAAGCAGTTTCTATTCCGGTGAGGTATCCATTCAACCACTGAAACTGTCTTGAGTCCAGCCCCGGAAGAACTTCATTTAGTTGGTTGGCCTGACTTTCAGAGAAAGGCCCTCTCTTTAAACTGGTTTTCCAATCCATCTTTTTTATTTTTTTATCGTGTTTTCTGGTGTTTTATTGGTCATTACATTTGTAATTTCATTGAGTTTCTTCACTTTATAATCGAAATTTCCTTTTAGTTCATCTCTTATCTCTCTTAGATTTTGGAGTACATCATTTATCTCGTCCGGGAAAACCGCTGTAAAGGTTTCTCTTAATCTTTTGGCAAGTGTAGGAGACTTTCCATTGGTTGAGATAGCAATTTTTAGATTTCCTTTTCGAACGATACTTCCCAAGTAAAAATCACAAAGAGCCGGGGTATCGGCAACATTTACTAGGATTTTATTTTTTTTTGTCAGCTGGTGTATCTTTTTATTTTCATGCGGATCATTGGTTGCAATGATAGCGATGTCTTTATTCTGTAAATCATTTGGTGCAAAAGCTCGTTCTTTAAGGATTAGGTTAGGGGTTGTATTGGCTAATATTTTTATATTGGGATGTATGTCTTTCCCAATTAAGGTAATACCGGCATCAGGAGAATTATTTAATAAAGCGGTTAATTTTTCTAAACCTACATTACCTCCACCTACTATGAGTGTTTCTAACTTTTCTAATTTTAAGAATATGGGAAAGAGATTGTTTTGTTCGTCTTCATTTTTAGAAGAATACATATATTAAATCGTGTTTTAGAAAAATTAAGATTGTATTGCCTGTGTCATTCTGCTCTTTTTTATCTGCATTTTTTCAAGAAAAAAACCTACAGCCTCGCCTATAACCATTAAAGCGGGACCTTTGATTATTTCATCTTCTATTTTATGCTGGATGTCATTGATATGACCGGTAATAATCTTTTCATTTTTCAGACTTCCATTAATGATTATGGCTATAGGCAAATGAGCTTTTCCTGCTTCTTCATAAACATCAACTATTTCCGGTATCCTCTTCAAACCCATTAAGATGACTGCTGTAGCTTTGGTCTGTGCAGCCAAAAAAATATCATTGGAAATTTTTCTGTCTGAAGTAGCTCCTGTCAATACCCAGAAACTTTCATTCATACCGCGAGAGGTTAGCGGTATTTTATTGAGGGACGGCAGACAGGTGGCAGTGGTTAGTCCGGGAATAACTTCTGTTTTTATTTTAAAACTTTCTGCATAAATTATCTCTTCGTAACCTCTTCCAAAGACAAAAGGATCACCTCCTTTGAGTCTAACTACAGCACCATGGGTGTGTGCATATTGCACTATCATTTTATTAATATCTTCTTGAGAAAAGGTGTGTAATCCTGCTCTTTTGCCAACAAATCTTTTGATGGCTTGTGCATTAGCATATTTTAAGACATCAGGGTTTACCAAGGCATCATATAATATGACTTTAGCTTTTTCTAATGCCCTTACTGCTTTTAAGGTCAACAGCTCCGGATCTCCGGGACCGGCGCCTATTAAAGTTAATTTAGGCGTGGATATATGTGATATTGGATTTATGGACATGTTCTAAAAAATTAAAAACGCTATATTGAGATTATTATTTTATGGTTAATTTAATACTAAAACCCTATAGGGTAAGTAGAGTATTGCAAACGTATGACAGAAATTGCTAAAAACAAACGAAAAGAATAGTTTTTTTTGAAAAAATATTATTAATCTGGTCGTTTGAACCGTTGGATCAATAAAGAAAGAATATATTATGCCGCTAAGTATCGGTTACGTTAAGTGCAATATTGTTAAACAGGTAATTGCGAAAGCCGGCTTTTTTTGAGGGTTTAGATTTATGTATTAAAAAAAATAAACACCTATTTATCTCGTAATTTTTATATTTTATCATACTTTTAACACTATAAACATAAAAACGCGGCAAAATACGCATCAATATATGCGTTGGCGGCAAGCCTATTGGACACTTTACGATTTATGGACAAACTTTTTAAATACCGACCCTTATCAGACTTTTTATTTAAGGAACTTTACTATCAAGAACTTTATTTTGCTTCATATGAGGAACTAAATGACCCTTTAGACCTTAGTGCCAGAATTGAATTCACTCCGGAAAAAGAAGAATACTTGGGGTACTTATTGTTTTTCATCTATAAGATGGCTATTAGACTTTTGATTAGTGATTCACCATCAGAAGAGGTAAAAGCTAATATTAGAAAGTTGACCAGACTTAATGAGAATGAAGAGCAGAAAACTAAATTAAAAAAAGCGATTTACGCTGAGATAGTTAAATTAAAAGAAACCCAAGCTTTTATCTCTTTCGATGATTTAAAAACGATTTTGCTAAAAGTATCACGAGAACAAAATATTGATTTTCCAATTCAGTTTGACACTTTCAAAAATGAGCTTAATAGGCTAACAAAAAAGTTTTTGGAAAACAGTTACACAACTTGCTTTTCGGAACGTAATGATGATTTTTTAATGTGGTCGCATTATTCAAGCAAGCATTCGGGGATTTGCTTAGAATTTACTCTGGCTCATTCAGGTTTATTTCCATACGAGTTGAAACTTGCAAGAAAACCTGATGTTCCTGAATTTGAAAAGCGAATGTCAGAGCATAAAATTGATGAACATATTTATTGGGACAGAATAAGTAAAGTGAGATACCAAAATGAACAACCATTCATTAACTTTTTTGAGTTTTCTGCGGTTTTTGAAAATGAATACGACTGTGACTTAATTGGACTAAGTAAGAGTCGGTGGCATGGATATGCTTTTGAATTAGAACTGATTTTTTCGACTAAAACACTTCCGTGGGAATATGAAAAAGAATGGCGAGCTATTGATATAAACTTTGGAGACCCTGAATATCCGGAAGAACGAATTAGGCATTATCCAATTGAAGCCTTATCGAGTATTTATTTTGGTGTAAGGACACCATTGTCTGTCAAAAGAAGAATTAGTACAATATTCAAGCATAAGGACATTCAATTCTTTGACTGTAAACTTTCAAATGGAAGGGAACTTAGCTTTGCTGAATGGGAAGACTTTGACGAGTAGAAGGCCAGCCACCAACATTGGCTTTGCGACAAGCTTGCGGAAGTGCTAAATCCCAGCATTTGAAATGCTATTTTACTTTTGTACTTTAACCGAGCGTAAGTTTTCCAAAACGTTATGCGGTAACCTTTATGACAAGACAACAACATAATATTATAAAATATGGTAACTGCTGAATTGACGGACGAAAAAGAAACCTTGTTTATTCCACTTAGTGGTAAAGCATTGGACTACCGTTCAAAAAACTCAATTTTAAATGACTTCAAGGCAAACGAAATTATTGAAAAAGTAGGGATTAACTTTACGAAACAAAATGGCTTTAAAGCGAAAATGGGTGGAAGAACACTTGCCGTTAGGGCAAAACAATATGATGAATGGACAAAAGATTTTATTACCAAGAATAAAAATGCAGTAATCGTTCATCTAGGTTGCGGTTTGGATGCGAGAATAAATAGAGTTCAACCACCAAATTCCGTAACTTGGTTTGACGTTGATTCGCGTATCAAATCTGTTTATGTAAAAAAACTTCCTATGGGAGCCAAACTTATTTTAGGGGCATTAAGCCTTTCTTCAAAATACCAAAATATGATGCGACTGTTGCGGTACAATTTCAAAAGATAAGGCAGCCAACTAACAGCCAGTTTGGCATCATTGTAAAAGGAACCACTCCGTAACACATACAGTCAAACATTTCTTACTTTCTCAAAAAAAATTCTATAAAATTAGAAGAGTTTCATTTTTATATTTATCTTTGTAGATAAGATACTTATTAAATAAACTATATGGAAAATTCCAATGTTGACAATTTGGGAATGTTAGGAAAACAAGTTTCAGATGCAACTGTATTAATGCACGAAGCTATAGCACAGCATGTTGGATTAACAGGAGCTGACCACAAATATTTAAGCATAGTTTTAGAAAAACGTTCGCTTACAGCAGGAGAACTTTCAGATTTAACGGGACTTACAACCGGTGCAGTAACGGGAGTTATTGACCGATTGGAAAAAAGAAAATTGGTAAAACGAACAGCTGATAAGAATGACAGACGTAAAATTTTAATCGTTCCCAATACTGAGAACGCTAACAAACTTTTTGAAAATTCACATTTAGATCTTAAATCTCAAATTGAAAATTTAATTAAGAAATTTAATGATGCAGAAATAGATGCAATAAAAAGATATCTTGTTGCTTCGATTGAAATAATGAACTCAATAACTAAGAAACTAAATGATAAATGAAATGAATGTACTAAATACCGCATACCTAACAAGAGCCGAAATTTGGCTTTTCATAACAATATTAGCCTATTTTTTAATGAATGGAGCTCAAATCTTTGAAACAACTGTTCTTGTCCCAAAATGGACCTCTGCACCACCAGAGTCCTTTCTGTATTTCAAGGGAAAGTTTGGATTAGACTTAAAAACTTTTTGGATAGTGGCTCATTCTATTCACGAAATCACATTTATTTTGGCAATAATATTTTGTTGGAAAATAGCCCCAATAAGAAATTGGTTATTAATATTATTTGTTATTCATTTTGCAGTGCGTGCATGGACAATTTTGTATTTTGCGCCGAAGGTGATTGATTTTCAAGCAATCGCAAATGGAAAAGACTTTGGTTCAAACTTGTTAGACAGAACTACATTATGGCGAACTCTAAATTATGTCAGAGTTGGAATTTTCATTGCAGTATCAATCGGTCTAATTCCCATACTTGTTAAGCTATTTAAAATGAAAGTAAATTGACAAAATAAACAACGAAGGCACAAATGGTTTTATGCAAGAGCGGTTAAAGGGTAATCTGGAAGGTCGGTTTTTATTTGGATGCAAAAGCCGAAAATTAGTAAGTGTAAATTACACTCCCTGAAATTCCCCTGCGTGACCCAATTGCCTGCAACCTGTTTGGAAACGTGCTAACAATATTTCTATGATAGTAAACTTAAAATTAAAGGCAAGATGACATGAGCATAAAGTCTAAAAATAATACCAATTCGATTAATGAAAAATTTTTAAAATTATTAATTATAACAATATCTTGTATTTTTATTTCTAATCTGTTATATGGACAGAAGGTATTAAAGGCGTATGTGTTACATAATTTTCATGTTGTAAAGAGTATTGACACTTCTTATAATAGTTTTAGTGATTTAAAATCATTAGGTAAAGCAATCGGTTCAAGTCGTATTGTTATGCTTGGTGAACAAGATCATGGAGATGCACCAACTTTTCTCGCAAAAACCAGACTAATTAGATATTTGCATGAAAAAAAAGGGTTCAATGTTCTAGCTTTTGAAAGTGATTTCTTTGCTCTAACTAAAGGTTGGGAAAAGTTACCAAAGACAAAAGAAAAGATGATTCACTTTTTGGAAAATAATATATATTTTCTGTGGACAAAATGTGAAGCCTGTAGCTATTTATTTTATACATATATCCCGAGCACATACAATTCAGATTCCCCCATACACATTACAGGAATAGATAATCAATTGCTAATGAAATATTCGTTATCTGATTTTACAACAGCTCTTAACGGTTTGTTAGACTCTAAAGAATTCATCGGGAGGATAAATGGCATTAAACGGAAGAAAATTGTTTCAATGGCTGATTCAGTCTTGATTGCAAAACGTCATGGGGAGAGTCTTTCAAAAAACAAGTTAGACTTCTTACGAGCAAACCTACAAAAAATTGATTCATTATTCTCAAGCAGAAAAGTAAATAGAGGATTTTGGAGAATGGCGATTGAGAATTTATTGTCCTATATAAACCTTACTCCTGACAATCGGGACAGACAAATGGCAAAAAACTTAAAATGGTTAGCAACAGAAGCATTTCCCAATCAAAAAATTATTGTTTGGGCGGCTAATGGACATATTGTACGATATACCAAAAAGATGTCAAAACAAATTGGCTCTAGACTTGGGGATAGGGCGCCTAATCAGATTTTTAAAAATATGGGTACCGATTTTGCTAAAAATAAATCCTTAGAAAGCCAGACTTATGTTTTGGGATTTACATCCGCTACAGGGAAAGCGGGTAGATTAGGTAGAGGGACCTTTAAAATTTCTCCTCCCAAAAGAAACAGTTTCGAGAGTTGGATTCCAGACAGTGTCCAATATGGCTTTGTGGATTTTTTACTATTTAATAAACACCATCCTAACTATAACAAAGGCTTCCAACTTAAAGGGTTTACTCATATGTATTACCCTCGTAATTTTGCATGGAATAGAGCATTTGATGGTATTTTTTATATTAAAGAAATGTACCCCTGTAATAGGAATAGAAGATGAATAAAACAGAACTTGATAGGCTGCAGGCAACAAGCGGCTGTGGCGGCAATGGCCGGGAAACGTCTTCCCCGCCTGACCGGACGGGCAGGGATTAAACGAAAAGTGCTAAATTTACGTTTTCGTCTTCGGTCAAAGTTTAGTGGTAGAAATCCGCTCTGCGTTCATCCGCAAAAACGTTGAGCGGCAAGCAAAAAAGAAAATTCAAATGACAGAAAAAGATAAAAATCAATTTAGTTGTAAACTCACGACAAAAGAATTACAAAACCGGAAGAAAACGGTTTTATTAAGTCTAAAAGAACAATTATTAGCAAGAAAGGAATTTAAAAATGGTTTTGCATTTGTATTTCCGGATACTGACAAAATGATTGATGAACTGATTGAATTTATAAAAACAGAACGTACTTGCTGTGATTTTTTGATTTTTGAACTTTTAATAAAAGGGGATAAATGTGTTATTGAACTAAAATTAACAGGAAAGGAAGGTGTCAAAGACTTTATAACGGAAGAAATTGGACTTTAAGAGTGATGAATTCAGAATCACTAGTTAATTTTAACTTCATTAAATACCCCATGTAAAAAAACTAAAAATTAACCAAACCGCTTAAAAGATTACGAGCTTCCATTGATGACAGTTACAGATAATTAATTCTTAAAGTTTAAAAGCGATTTCCCTGTTATTGGTACGTCCGTAATAAGATATTTTATATCTTTGGTGATGATTAATCTCGAAAAAAACAGGACAGACATCAAGAGCTTTATGAAGGGATATTTTTACGCACGGTTCTGTGAGAAGCTTAGGCTGAAATATCTTTTTTGATAAACTAACTGCATTTGTCTTCCAAAAACTTTTCAAATGCTTGCAGTGAAAAACTGCTCAGATTCTTCTCTGCCGTTAGCCCTCCTTTTTGAGCGCTCCAAACGCCATATTTTGTGTAGCTTAATCCTTCGATTGAGTGAGCATCAGGGTCGATAGATAGAAGGGCGCCTTGTTTGATGGCGTAAGGTATAAATTGCCAGTCAATATCTAATCGTCTGGGGTGCGCATTGATTTCTATGACCACATTATTTTTTACGCAAGCGTCTATCACCTTTTTATGTTGGATGGGATAACCCTTTCTGCTTAAGAGAAGTCTGCCGGTGGGATGCCCCAAAATGGTAGTAAAAGGATTATTTATGGCTTTTAAAAGACGTTCGGTTGCTTGTTCCTCTTGCATGTTCAAATTGCTGTGGATAGAAGCAATGACTAAATCAAAAGTCTCCAGAAGTTCATCATCGTAGTCTAAAGAACCGTCCGAGAGAATATCCGATTCTATGCTTTTGAAAATCTTAAATGGAGCTAGGATTTCATTTAATTGATCAATTTCTTGATGTTGTTCAAGTATTTGGTCTTCTTTGAGACCGTTCGCATATCCGGCTGATTTTGAATGATCGCTGATAACAAGATATTCCATCCCCATCTCTTTGGCAGCTACTGTCATTTCTTTTAAGGTGTTTTTACCATCTGACCAGGTACTGTGACTATGTATGATGCCTCGTATATCAGTAGGTTGAATAACTTTTATTTCTTCCGAATCTTCTAAAGCCGCACTTTCTCTTAACGCAGGAATAATATAAGGTTGGTTTGTGGCTTGAAAAAGCGCTTCTTCTGATGGGAACCTTTGCTGTTCTATTTGAGGATGACGATTAATAAAAGAGGCTAGAAATTCCTTTGAGCCGGTGGTCTGAAAGAGGGTAGTGCCTAAGTTCTCTTTAGAGGTTTGGTAGAGTGTTACTTCAGGATGTGCTTCTTTGGACAGAATTAGCCTATCGGCTTGGTCTGCTTTTATTTGAAAATCTTTTGGCAGTTTTTTCTTTATCGTTGCAAATGGGATGTCGGTAACATAGGAAATATGAGACAGTGTATTACATTGTCTGCGTAAATCTCCGGTCGGGCTAAAAAGGTTTGACTTTCCCCAGTTTTTATCTTTAAACTTGATGAAGTCTTCTGAAAAAGCAAGTGCTTCCTGATAAAGGTAGTAGCCTAAAGATTGAAGATAATATTCAATGGCTTTGCGAATCTTTTCCTGCGTTTTAGCACCAAACCCTTTATAGCGGGTAAGCCGGTCTTCGTTACAGGCATATAGTAATTCTCCCGGCGTTTCAATTCCCATTTTTTTCCATATGACGGATAATTTTTTAGGACCAATTCCTTTGATATTCATCATATGGCGTATGCCTTCCGGTGTCTTGGAAATATATTTTTCCAATAGCGGAAGCTGTCCTGAGTCACAAATAGTGGCTATTTTCTTTTGTATAGCGGATCCGACTCCGGGTATTTTACTTATTGCGTCCTCCGACATTTGAGACAGCGGCTCTGAAAGACGTTCTATTTGTCTTGCTGCATTTGAATAGGATCTAATTTTAAAAGGATTTTCTTCATGCAGCTTCATGAAGGAGGAGAGAAGCGTAAACTTTTGGGCTATATTTTGATTATCCATGGAATCTCAAAAATAAAAAAAAGTCCCGAATTTTTTTCGGGACTTTCTTATTTTTTATTTTGATAA
>CAZLDH010000037.1:12085-19969 GCA_964558275.1 uncultured Chitinophagaceae bacterium | reverse complement strand
AGAGCGCAACCTTGCCAAGGTTGAGGTCGCGAGTTCGAGCCTCGTTTTCCGCTCTGTTCTATTTATATTTGGAAGTATTTTCTTTTATAAATTCAAGTTCTTAGATAAAGAGCAAAGTTGGAGGTCGCGCCTACCTGCCGGTAGGCAGGAGTTCGAACCTCGTTTTCCGTTCTTTGCAATCCTTCGCTTATCGAAGGATTTTTACTTTGCCCGGGTGGTGGAATTGGTAGACACGCAGGACTTAAAATCCTGTGACCCGAAAAAGGTCGTGCGGGTTCAACCCCCGCCCCGGGCACATAACGGTATTGATAATCAATACTTTAGTGTTTTGCTTGTAAGGTTTCTTATAACTTTTTTAAAAAAAAGACCTCTTTCTCACCTATAAAAAAGCCCTCACAAATTGCAAGGGCTAACATAAGAGTAGTTGCGGTTACGAAGTTAAGCAATTTCTGCCATCTTATTCCGCCATTTAACTGCATTAACATTGAAATGCTTTTGGTCATCATTTTCTTTAGTTCGTGGGAAAAGCTCGTTAAGGTTAAATTTCCAAACTGTTAATCCTTTCCGTTTATAGATAGATAGCATTTCTTGCAGCATCGGTTCTATTTCCGTACCGAGCTCATATAGCCGAGCTTCGTCTTCATCCTCTACTCTTACAGTCGCTTTTTCTTGGGCTTTTTCTTCATCAACTTGAAATTTGCCATTCTCAAAGATAATGTCATCAAATTGCAGGTTAATATG
This sequence comes from uncultured Chitinophagaceae bacterium, assembly GCA_964558275.1. Classification (GTDB taxonomy): domain Bacteria; phylum Bacteroidota; class Bacteroidia; order Chitinophagales; family Chitinophagaceae; genus FW021-bin31. Next base: position 19,228 of record CAZLDH010000037.1, on the reverse strand, counting down.
TTCAAATCCGTTTTGGTATGATTCTCCCCAGCCAGTCTCAAGGAATGTCTCTATACGCTGCATAAGTGGCTCAAATTGCGCCATTGCTTCACGCTTATAGTTATCACGCATCACGGAAATACTAAAGGATTTAAGCTCTTTATTGAGCTTCGCATTAAACTGTTTTCTCAATGGCTCCGTGCCATCCTCTTTGATTGATTCCCACGTTTCAGATGTGAAGCGTCCGAGCATACCCAGCTCATTGAACTGTCTTACAATCGCATTTCCTTTTTTCGCTTTCTTGGCTGCGTGGTGTAATTCGTTGTTTAGGCGAAATTCATCAAATGAAATCTTGGTTCCTACTTTTGCTTTTGTCATGATATTAAATTTTAGTTGTTTACTTACTTTTTTTTGCTGCCCATTCTGCTATATCTGCATCTACAGTTGAGGGTCTTCCGGGTTTTCCCTTTTCGGTCGAACTTCCCGACCAGTCAGAAATCTGTTTATCAATGTCCGATTTGTCAGATTCTTTTTTTTCAGGCTCTTTTTTTTCTGTCGGCTTTTGATTCTCCAAAAGTACATCAACTCGTTTCTCTAAATCTTGCGCCCAGCTTGGGGCTTCGTTTGTTTTTCCCATGATTATTTGATTTTATTTGTTACAAAATTGTTCCCTAAATTCTTTGGTGTATGAGGTCTGTATTATCCGCAAATTGCAATCCGCTGCCTTTAACAGGTCTATAAATGAGGTCGGCTCAATAGCCTTGCCCTGCAGAATGTCTTTAATATCCCTTGCCCTTTGCCTGTTACCATTGTGCATAGCCTCTGCAAGCTCTTTTCTATACTCTATTTTCGTTTTCATATTCTAAATATTTCTCATTAGTTCATCAGTCAGTCTGATTAAGTCTTCTTCATTCATTTTGTCAACATCCAATTTCAATTTATTGTCGCTATCGTATGCACCTAAATGTTTACCCAGCATGTCAAGTGCTTTTAATCGGTCGCTATCTCGTTCGCCATCGTCTGCAAGCTCCTTGACCTTCTTAATCCAATTCTCTAAAGTGAAGTCCGCCTTCTTAGATGCCTGCTGTTGTCGCTCTTTAATGATAGTTGCAATGTTATCATTTGTTAGCAATCTGTTAGCTGTTACCCTTGCTCCGTTCTCGCTGTAACCGGCTTGTATGGCTGCTTGTGTGCCATTACCGGACTGCAGGTAATTATCTATAAATTTCTGCTGTTTCGCTGTTAATTTCATATCGTTATATTTTTAATGGTTAAACATATTATTTTGGATTGGTAATTGAATAGGGGTAAATTCTTTATAAAAATACGCCTTGGGATTCATGGTATAGGGGTCGTATTTATCAAAGTAACCAGCTAAACCACTTAATTTATTTGAAATTTCAGGGGGCAATGACTTATAAGTATCATTGAATGAAAGTATAGCCCAGCTAACAAAATCCCCGGCAATAACATCATAAGAGGCAAAATGTAGCCCTTCGCTATGGTATTGCTCATTCATACCATGTAAAAATGAAATTATTCCATCTCTAAATACTTCGGTTTCTTCTTCGCTTAAAATGTTTTCTTCGTGAAGGAAGTTTGATAAATCCTTTACAGAAACTAAATTTTGATATTTAATGTAACGTATCATATTAAATTAAATTTTCAACTGTTATTTGATTAAATCCCAATCCTATTAATTGCCTTACTGGTTCATTATCCGCAAATCGTTTCGCTGCATCTACCTGCATCCCCCCGTTAATTAAATGATTAAGCAACTGCCACCTATCGGAGTAATCCGGGGTTATGTCGTCCCAGCTTTCGGGATAACCTTTATTTTTTTTCTTGGGAATATAGATAGGTATTACATCCCTCTTAGCAGACAATCCAAAGTCTTTGCACATACCAAAGAATGTTCCTAATGTCGTTCTATTGCCGTGCCTCAATGCCTCATTATATTTCTTATCAGCATCGGGGGAATTATACGTGCTGTTGTATTGGCAAACAGCGTGAAAAGCATCCCTCCCATTCTCCCCCAATCCATTTGCTAAAGAAAATGCTACCTTCAAATAATCTGAATACTCCGGGCAAAAATCTAACTTCCTATCCTGTATCTTATCCACCATATCCCATACTTTATCATAGTCAGAATAATTATCTTTATTGCTCCTGCAATAGCTTTTTTTAGGCTTAATTTCAGGCTTTGATACCGGCTTGGGTAATTGGTCGAACATAGAAGCGTTATGATTAAAATAAGCCTCATTGTCATAACTCACATACCTTGCAGCCGCTACATTCTTGGGTTGTGGGTCTATTGTTCCGGTTATTCCGAACTTCTGAATAAAGTATGATTCTAATGCTGCATAACGTTGTTTATGTTCTTCTGCTAAACTTTCAGGAATTACCACGATTGCAAATAAACCTGTGCCGGATATACTCTTACCTATGTATGCCACAAATGGAAGAGTATATACATCTTGTTTCAGCTTATCAATATCCTGTACTCCGTCAAGGTCAAGGCATATCAGCCCACTATGTTTGACTAAATTACTTTCACTTCTCCGGTTATTGAATGTACCGGAAACGGTTATAACCGGAACATTTTTTAATTTGAAACTTCTCCGTTCTGCCTTATCCTCTATCCCGTTGCAAGTGTCGGCTAATGCCTTATACTTATCGGTGGTAAGTACATCCAATAGATTAACTTCTGCCAGCTTTCCCGGTTCATTTGCTCTCCGGCACATTGATATATTTTTATTTAATATACTTTTCATTTCTACATTTTTTAACTAACACTACATCGGTGGCACTTTGGCACTTTGGCACTTTTGAGCTTGTAATCCTTTGTAGTTCTACATTACAGAAAATGCCACCAAAAAACACGTTTGGCACTTTGGCACTTTCAAAATGCCACTTAAAAAAGTTGGCACTTTCGTGGCACTTTTGCAAATCCTTTACTGCTCTATGTTTCAGCCCATAAAATGGCAAAGTGCCAATAATGCCACCCTTATAGCTTACTAAACATTCCATGTCTAATACTTTTGCAGAAAGTTGTATCTTTCAGATAACGCTTAACCGTTCTTTCGCTAATCTCCATCTCTGCACCTTTTATTATTGCTTCCTGTGTGGTGAACTCATCATTCAGTCCTGCAAATAACATTTGCTTGGGGTTGGGCTTACCGGGTTCACCTTCTTTAATTACCTGCATTACTTTTTGTCCATGCTGAATAAGATGTTCCATCATATTGACTGCTCTAATGGCATCTACTTCGACAATATATTCGGTTCCTGGCTCGTGCATTAAAGCCAATACAAGTGCAAGTCTTGGGCAAATAATATCTGCTTTCCCCAGCATAGATGAAAAATCAGGATTATCAATTTTTCTTTGGGTATTGTTTTGCTGCCAATCAAATAGCACTTCTTTAGCTTCGGGGCTCATAGGCAAGTAAACAGGTTCGCCCAGCTCATCAGCCTGTAAATTTAACAGGGGTGTTATTATACTACGCCATGCAGTTAGTGCTGAATGGTATTGCTCTTTGGTGGCTTCTCGATTCCATGCCAAAGGCTTCACATCAGGATAAACAAATATTAATCTTTCTTTCAATCCATTATTTGCAGCTCCTTTAAATGTTCGGTGAATAACATCCGGTTGGGTTGTTCCTATAATGGAAAGATAAGGTCTTGGGATAAATACCGTTTCCCGCTGCATTCTACTAACGGTAAGGGGCGTACAATTAAACAACTCAATGTAGGTTTGTTCTGCATTTCCCTTATTATACCTATGAAACGAATTTAGCCAGCCTTTCAACTCATCTGCTGCAAGGATTCCTCCTTTAGGATTATTCTGCAAGTTGGTGGCAACTTTTTCAATCGTTATATCAGAAAATACCGTTTCTGCCAAAGTTGGTTCAGGTCGTTTGTCCTTATCGGGCATTTCCTTCCATGCTGCATACTCATCCTTGTATGCTTCATACGTCAATTTAAATGCTTCTCGTAATGGTTTTACTGCAAACTTGGACGGTTCAGACTTATTTACGGACGGACTTCCAACTGCACATCCGTATAGTATAGAGTGAACGGAATAACCTGCGATTGAGGTTTGCCGGGCGTTACCTATTGCCCCGGCTGCTGTTACTATCAATGGAAGTAAACAATAATCAACATCCCATTTGAGCACATCTGTCAAATTAGATAATACCCTATAAGTATTATCGGGCAACATTTCTGAATAGTCAGGTATATTATTTGTATCTTTGCTTGCAGGTACATTATTATTTAATCCTGCATTTTGATTGTCTATTATCATTTTGCGGGATTTATTATTTAATGTTATAATCTACAGGCTTAGCAGCCTTCATAACTTCGTCTTCACGGAATAAGGTGCGTCCGCCTATGTGATAGGGCTTTAATACGCCTTTTTTAATCCAACTATGGACTGTTGGTAATGTTATGTGTAATCGCTCACAAACATCGTTGCGGGTAATAAATCCGGGCTTTACAGTCTTGGTTTGAGGTTGTGAAATTTGGGAAATCTTGTTATCAATCTCATTTAGCCGATTGATAATCTCCTCAAAGGGATTTTGCAGATTGGGCATAAAATTAATTTTTGCGCAATCCTTTTAGATTAATTTGTACCTTTGAAGTACCAATCAATCAAAAGGATTGATGTTTTGAATGAAGCCGTACCGTGTCGCCAAACAGGGGTGCGGCTTTTTTATTGTCTGTAACAAAGTTACGGTACTTTATTTGAAATTACTGCTTTTTACTAAAAAATTTTCTCATAACTTCTTGATAATTATACAACTATGTAAAGTTACAAATAATATTTGTACTTTTACGCTCTCTTATATCCTTTTATATTTTCGTGCTTTATACATTATAAATAATCTAATCCTTTTGTTTAAAAGTTCCATTTTTAGCCTTCATTTTTTTTCTTTTCCCAGTAAGATTTTACTATTTCAGCATGTTCTTTTGGGGAAACTTTGATATATTTCAAGAAATTTTCTTCCGTTTTATGTCCGGTGATTGCCATTATACTAATAGTCGGGATGTGGTCTTTATAGGCGTTTGTTGCAAATGTGCGCCTACCGGTATGACTTGTTATTATTTCCCACTTCTTATAATTCGTTGTTACCTCTATGCCGCCCTGTGTTCGGGTTTTAGAGTATGGCTCTTTGAGTGCCGGCACTTGTTTGCATACTTCTTTTAAATATTTATTGAACTTTTGAGACTTCACCCCGGACGGTATGTTGTCGTTATATTTTTTTATTATTCGCCCTACTACTTCGTGAACCGGTATAACAACAAGGTCACCCGTTTTTGATTGCAGCTTCTCGATAAAGCCCTCTTTCAGGTTTTTTATAGTTAGCTCGTTGAGGTCGCTAAATCTTAGCCCTGTATGGCACGCAATTAGGAATAAATCCCTAACCCTATCCAAATGCTTCTCTTTTAACTCTAAATCCTCTATTGCCTTTAGTTCGTCCGGGGTGAGTGCAATGTTATCTACATCCTCACTTAGCGTTGTAAATTTCTTATCACGGAATGCAAGGTTAGTATTATTTCCGCTATCTGTGGCATCATTCAGCACGCTTTTTAGGTTTTTTATGTTCGTCCCGATATAGTTTTCAGCATATCCATGTTTCCGCATGTATAGCAGAAAATCGGAGTAGAAACTCAAATTAATGTCATCAAAAGTTAATTTATTATCGAAATCCCATAGTTTGCGATAAGTAGTAAGATAAGTCTTGTGCTTATATGGTTTTATTATTTTTCCCTTAGCCGTTTGGCGTTGTCCTAACTTCGTCCGGTTAATGAAATCTTGAAAGTACTCAAAGAATGATAGTTTCACTTCTTTGGTTTTGCCTAATGCTTTATCAATTAGCTTTTTGAATGTAGCATGTGAAGGTTCTGCCTTATGCTTATTAAGATAGTCATAGTAGCACCCCTCTATATCTGACTTAACATCGTCCAAACGCTTGTTAATCCTACTTCCCTGCCTGTATGAAGGTGATTGCCGCACCCTGTGGGTTTTCTTGTTCCAATACTTGGGAAGAACTGAAACGCCAATCCCTTTGCGGAATGGTATTCCCTGCAAATGTATATTGGCTACAATAGCCGTATCATTTTTTGAGTGTGCATCAGCCAAATAGAATTGAACCTTCATACGGCAAATATAGTGAATGAAAGCTACTTTGTAAGGTTTTTATTTACTTTATTTTATCTTAGCAGGTTAGTTTATACTTTGTAATTATTGATTAACAATACTTTATCTGAAAAAATAAATAAAATGTAGTTTGTACTAATAACGTATTTAGTGCCCCCGCCCCGGGCACTCACCTATACTCCTTTCTTGTCCAAAAAAACATCCAAATTATCACATTTACACCATTAACAATCTTATTCAGACTTAAGATTCATCGGTTGTTTTGCAGCTTTAATTGCAGGATACCAGGAAGCAAGCAATGAGACTACCAAAATAGTGATCCAAACCAATACGAAATCAATCCAATGCATCTCTACAGGATAGGCATTAATGACAAACGTACCACCGCCTAATTTCACCCAGCCAAAATACTGTTGACCCAGACAAACTAATAATGCAATGACTGTTCCGACAGCAGCCCCGGAAAAAGAGACTAAAAGCCCTTCTGCAAGAAAAATACGTTGAATCAATTTGCTTCTTGCTCCCATTGCTTTTAAAATAGAAATGTCTTTTCTTTTCTCTATGACCAACATGGATAAGGCGCCAATCATGTTAAAAGCAGCAATAATAAATATAAAACAAAGAATGGCATACACTGCCCATTTCTCTGTTTGCATCACCAAATACAAGGATCGGTTTTGTTCGTATCGTGTCTCTATTTTGACTTTCTTAGATGGAAAAATGGAAGACACCAACTTCTGTACTTCCTCTTGATCCGCCCCCGAGACCAAAGAAAGTTCTAGAGCAGAAATTTCATTTTTCCCTTTCCCCATCAACGACTGCAAATATCCCAAATTAGTCAATACATATTTATTATCAAAATCCTGCTGAATAGCAAAAGTTCCTGTGGGCGTAATGGTTCCTGTATAAAAGGCATTCTGAGGCATCATCATTACTCGTCCATCTGCTTTAGGCAAATAAATAGTCACAGGAAAAGGATTACTTACTACATCTATCCCCAA
>CAZLDH010000037.1:0-12075 GCA_964558275.1 uncultured Chitinophagaceae bacterium | reverse complement strand
ATAGAAGCAACACCTGCACCAAAAACTGCTTTGGGCTTTTGCATAGTACCCAAATCAAACAAGCCTCTTATAATCTTTCCCTGTACACCGGTTACTTTATGAAATGCACTATCCACGCCCTTTAATTCTACAATCATCTTTTCCTTACCATTTCTTAAAAGCGCTTTTTCCTCTAAAGACTTGGATAATCCGTCAATCGCAGGCACCGCCTTCAAAGAATCCAATTGATCAGGAGATACAATCATTGTTTTCCCATAAACAGGAGAAACTTTAAGCTCCGGATAGAAAGAGGAATACAAAGACTTCACCAAGCCCTCAAAGCCATTGAACACACTGAGCACCACAATCAACGCAGTAGTACCAACTGCTATTGCACCCATGCTAACCCAAGAGATAATATTAATAGCCTGTGCAGATTTCTTTGCCTTTATATACCGAAATGCAAATTTCCAAATCAAGATAAATGAAGCATTATTAAGATGAAAAATTTATCCTTTCTGTTTATCTTCGTCAATTTTCTTAAAGACCTCCTCCATCTTAAATACATAATCCAATGTATCATCCAAATAGAAGGCCAGCACAGGAATACGTCGTAATTGGTGTCGAAGATTATTCCCCAATTCACGCTTTATGGCACCATGCTTTTCTTTAATCTTTTCTAACACCAAATCATCGTCTTCTCCCTTAAAAATACTTATATACACCCTTGCTTCCAACAAATCAGGCGTCATTCGTACATGCGAAATGGAAATCAAAGCACCATTGACCATACTCAATCCAAGATGCTGAAAAACATTACTTAATTCCAGCACCACTAGATGCCCAATCTGTTTCAGTCTTTTGCCCTCTTACATAATAAGATTTGTAATGACTGAATAAGTCGTAAATTTACACATTTTTTCCGACGGGTAACTATTTATCCCCATTGAATATTAACTATGAAAAGTCTATATCCTATATTAAAATACCTGAAACGGCATACTAAAGCGATAGTAGCATACTTCATTTGTAATCTGATTTCTGTTATTTTCTCTTTGGTATCTCTGACAATGCTCATTCCGTTCCTTTCGCTCATCTTTAATAAGATGGATTTGGTAAGAGTGAAACCGCCTTTTAGTTTATCTGCAGATGCATTAATCGGAACTTTTAATTTTTATCTTTCTCAAATCATTATTGAAGAAGGGAAGATACCTGCTTTAGGATTTATTTGTGTAACAATTATAATCGCCATCTTTATTAAGAATTTTTTTCTTTATTTAAGCCAGTGGATTAATTCTCCTATCAGAAACTCGGTCATCAATGATATGCGTTCGGATTTATATTCCAAAGTTTTAAGATTACCGATAGGCTATTTTTCCGAAGAGCGGAAAGGAGATATTCTCAGTAAAATGACAAATGATTTACAAGAAGTAGAGAGCTCCATCATCAGCGTTTTGAATACCGCATTACGACAGCCCATCACTATTATTGTTTTTCTGTTGGCCATGATTAAAATCAGCCCAAAACTGACTTTGTTCTTAATCATTCTCCTGCCTATTACCGGTTTTGTCATCGGTCGTGTAAGTAAATCGCTAAAAAAGAAATCCAAAGCGGGGCAAGAAAAACTGGGAGATATTCTTTCTATTATGGAAGAAACACTGGCGGGCATGCGTGTTGTGAAGGCTTTCAATGCAGAAGACCAGCGAAAAAACCGGTTTATGGGAGAAAATGATAATCTCTTTCATATTAAAAACAGCATTTACCGACGAAGAGATCTGGCTTCGCCCATGTCGGAGTTTCTCAGTATCATCGTACTTTGCATCGTTTTATATTTTGGCGGACGCATGGCGCTTGGGGCAGATCAAGTGGTAAGTGCAGAAAATTTTATTGCTTATATCGCCATTTTTTCCCAAATTATTTCTCCCCTAAAATCCTTTTCCACTGCCGCTTATAATATTCAAAAAGGCAGTGCCAGTGCAGATCGAATTCAAAATACGCTAGAAGTAAAAGAAGCTATTACAGAGAAACCGGATGCAAAAACTATCGCTGATTTCAATGAAGCTATTACCTTTTCTAAAGTTGACTTTGCTTATCATAAGAAAACTATATTAAAAAATATAAATATAGAGATTCCTAAAGGCAAAATGATGGCCGTTGTAGGGGCTTCCGGAGCAGGAAAATCTACACTCGCCGATCTTATACCAAGATTCCATGATGTCAAAAACGGAGCAATAAACATCGATAACATCAATATAAAAGATTATAAAGTTAAAGACCTTCGCAATTTGATGGGCATTGTCACTCAGGAACCTATTTTATTCAATGATACCATCTTCAACAATATCGCATTAGGAAGTCCGGATGCCACGAAGAAACAGGTAGAGATTGCAGCTAAAGTAGCCAGTGCGCATACTTTTATCATGCAGAAAGAGCATGGTTATGATACCAATATCGGGGATAGAGGTAATCTGCTTAGTGGTGGCGAAAGACAAAGAATAACCATTGCCAGGGCAGTACTTAAAAACCCGCCAATTCTTATCTTGGATGAGGCTACATCTTCTCTGGATACCGAAAGCGAACGTTTTGTTCAAGAGGCCATAGATAAGCTAATGGAAAATAGAACCACGGTAGTCATTGCCCATCGTCTATCAACTATTCAAAATGCAGATGAAATAATTGTTTTGAACCAGGGAGAAATTGTAGAAAGAGGGAGGCATGAAGCACTCATAGACAAAGGCGGATATTATTACCGACTGGTCAAAATGCAGCAATTCGATTAATCGATTCATCTCAAAAAAAATCCTATCCTATGCCACATCAGGAAAAGCCCTACTCTCCCTACCTCACTTTTAATCGGGAGGAATGGGCAGAACTAAAAGATAATGAAATCATCCATCTCTTAAAAAAAGACATCAATCGATTAAAAGCCTTAAATGAACCACTCACACAAGAGGAAGTTCAAAAAATCTATTTACCTCTTTCCCGATTGTTGGATTTTTACGTCAAAGCCAGCGGAGAATTATACACTGCAACAGATAAATTTTTACATACCCAAAGCAAAAAAGTACCTTTTATCATAGGTATTGCCGGAAGTGTAGCCGTAGGGAAAAGCACAACTGCAAGAGTATTACAACATCTTTTAAGCCTGTGGCCGGATAGTCCGAAAGTCGAATTAGTCACTACAGACGGGTTCCTTTATCCCAATAAAATATTAAAGGAAAGAGGATTAATGAAAAGAAAAGGCTTTCCTGAAAGTTATAACACCCGGAGATTGATTCATTTTCTTGCCAATATAAAAGCCGGAGCTCCTAACATTCCGGTACCGGTTTACTCCCATCTCTATTATGATATTCAAAAAGAAGACACCCGCTGGATTCATGAACCCGACATCGTCATTTTGGAAGGGATTAATGTGTTGCAAGGCAGTGGAGGAACAGAAGATATCAGAGATGCCTTTGTATCCGACTTTTTTGATTTTTCAATCTACGTAGATGCTGATTCCAAGCATATAAAACATTGGTACATAGAACGTTTTGAAACCTTAAAAAAAACAGCTTTTAAAAATCCAAACTCCTATTTCAAAAGATATTCCCACCTTTCAGAAACAGAAAGTAGAGCTACAGCAGCTAAGATATGGGAAGAGATTAATCAACCCAACCTGGAAGAAAATATACTAACAACAAGAAATCGGGCTAAACTCATCCTCAGAAAAGGGCAGGATCATTTTGTGGAACAGGTTTTATTAAGAAAACTTTAACCCATCTTTTTTTCAACTACCAGAATTCCTTTCTATGACAACATTACAAAAGAATCTGGCAAAATATCTGGTGGCAAAAATAGAAAGGCAAGCTCTAAAAGCTTGCCTTCTATATTGTTAAACCCTTTAACAATGGCAATGTTGGCATAAGGTTTGTTTCATAAAACAATGAGATCTTATTATTTAAACTAAAACAATTTGAGTTATGAAACGTATCATTCCAATGGCTGCAGCCGGTTTATTTCTGGCTACTGCCGCATTCGCCACTGTCGGTCCAACGAACCCATTGACGGTTAATAATCAATCTGCAGTTCAGGACACAATCCCAACTGAGCAGACTCAGCCGACACTACAAAAAACAGAGGAACAAAATCCAATGATGTCTGAGCCTACAAAAAAAGACGATCAACCTCAATTGAAACAGGAAACGCAGAAAACTTCTCCTTTATTAAAGGAAGAGGATTCTACAGAAACTGACTCTCTTGAGAATCAAGGATTCTAAATTGTAAATATGAAAAGAGACTGTCTGACCCTTAGGCAGTCTTTTTTCATTTAATATTTACAACACAAACATAATCTATTTTTCGAGTTTCACCAACCAATAGTTCTTTTTCCCCCGTTGTATTAACAAATAATTATTAAGTATAAGGTTATTTTCAGAAATCCGGGCTTCTATTCCTTCTATTTTTTCTTTATTCACGCTTATTCCCCCACTTTGAACAGCTTTTCTTGCCTTTCCTTTAGAAGAAAAAATTCCTGTTTCAGCCAAAAAACTGACAATATCCGGCACTTCATTCAGGCTTTCTTTAGCAATAGTAACCTGAGGAACGCCATTGAGCACTTTCAGCAATTGTTTTTCATCCAGCGATTTCAATACTTCAGTAGTTCCCTTCCCGAAAAGTACTTGTGAGGTCTTAATTGCTAATTCATACTCTTCCTTTCCATGTACAAATACCGTAATCTCTTCCGCAAGTTTCTTCTGTAACAAACGTAAATGCGGCGTTTCCTGATGTGTTTCTATCAATCCTTCAATCTCGTCTTTTGAGAGAAAAGTAAACGTTTTAATATATCGTTCAGCATCAGCATCAGCAGTATTTAGCCAAAACTGATAAAATTGATAAGGAGTTGTTCTTTCCGCATCTAACCAGATATTTCCACCTTCTGTTTTACCAAACTTTCCACCATCAGCCTTGGTCACCAATGGGCAGGTAAAAGCATAGGCTTCACCTCCATCTTTTCTCCGAATAAATTCCGATCCGGTCACAATATTTCCCCATTGATCAGAACCGCCCATTTGCAGCTTACAATTTTCATTTTTATATAAATGATAATAATCATACCCCTGAATTAACTGATAAGAAAACTCTGTGAAAGACATCCCGACTTCGCTGTTCAATCGTTTTTTTACAGAATCTTTGGCCATCATGTAATTGACAGTAATATGCTTCCCCTGGTCTCGAATAAAATCCAAGAAAGTATAATTTTTAAACCAATCAAAATTGTTGACTACTTTGGCAGCATTCTCTTTCCCCTCATCAAAATCCAAAAATTTCTCCAATTGAAGTTTCACTCCTTTTAGATTTTTCTGTAAAGTATTTTCATCTAAAAGCGCACGTTCCTGAGACTTTCCTGTCGGATCTCCCACCATTCCGGTAGCTCCCCCAACCAAAGCAATGGGTCTATGCCCTGCTTTTTGCAAGTGTACTAATAATAAAATAGGCACTAAGCTCCCAATATGTAGGGAATCGGCAGTGGGATCAAATCCTATATAACCGGAGGTCATTTCTTTATCCAATTGTTCTTCTGTACCCGGCATGATATCCTGTATCATTCCACGCCATTGCAAATCTTCTATCAGTGTGTTCATTTATTTAAAAGTTTGTGCAAATTTACAATAAATCAAAATTGATTTACAGAATAGGAGGAGACAATTATATGAATGACTCTCCTAACAGTTAATAGCTTTTAGAATTTTTGTCAAACGCGACTCGCTCAACTCAGGGATTGAGACTTTAAGACATATTTCCCCACCATATCAAATTCCAGATTTACCACATCCTCCTCCCTCACCTTATTCATACTTGTATGCTCCAGGGTATAGGGAATGACAGCTATTGAAAAGAGATTGCCAGTAACCTCAAAAGCAGTCAGACTAATCCCATTTACTGCAATAGATCCTTTCTCAATGACCAAAGCAGCAAATTTTTTCGGGAACCGGAAAGTAAAAACAATGCTTCCTTCTTTTTCTTGTCGCGCCACACAGGTACCTACCGTATCCACATGCCCCTGAACAATATGTCCATCCAATCTTTTCTCTAACGTCAGTGCTCGTTCCAGGTTAACAGCATCCCCCGTTTCTACTTGATTGAGATTTGTTTTTGCCAGCGTTTCTTCTACTGCCTCTACCTGATGCACACCATCTTCTGTTTTTAATACCGTTAAACACACGCCATTATGCGCCACACTCTGATCTTCTTTCAAGGAAGCACTGATGGATGAAGAAATGGAGAAAATTAAATTTCCCTTTTGCTTATTTATTTCCTTTACCGTACCTACGGTTTCTATTATTCCTGTAAACATAACATAGTTTTTACTCCTATCACTAGAGCTATTGTAATTTATTCTTCTTTAGAACGCTAAGGTATTTAAAAGTTTCATCCTCAAAGATATCATCAATCCGCAATTGATCATCACTCTCTTCTCTCATTGCTTTAAATTGTTCTGCCCACCCCTCTCGTGGATTAGGCTTTGACTTTAGAACAATTTTCCCTTCCTTAAAATCAATTCTACTTTATCCGTAATCTGATATTTTTTCAAAATTGTCTTTGACAATCTAATACCTTTTGAATTACCTATATTTATTACCGGTACTTCCATCTCTTTTTATTACAATCATTATAAAGTAATAACTCATTTCCTTTTTCCAAACCTTTTCTTATAAATCGTCATTGGATGATAATGAAAATAATACTGATAAAAATTTCCCAACTAGAGCAAAACTACCTTTATTTGACCAAAAAATATTCTGACATAGCTACCTCATCCCAATCCTTCCCTTCTTTTTCTTAGTCTTCAAAACAGACTTATCTCGACAAATTAATTCTAGGGCGCCACTACTTCCATCTGAACGCCCGTCTTAGAGGCAAAAAAGACAGACTGCCAATCCTTTCTATCCACAATAAAAGAAATATTTGGATCTATCTTCTTGACTTGTTCTCTTACACCAAACAATTGATCCACATCTTTCGTCAAAAATGCCAGTCGATCCACAGTTCCGCTTCCACTAAAGCCATGAGGAGCTGATGAAGTAAATAACACATCTACATATTCACCCGGCAAATCCTTCACTGCATAACGTAGCCGATTCCCCTTCTGATTAAATAGCGAAAGATTGAGTTGATGTTCTAGCAGCATCTCTGTTTTTCCAAAGCTGCGTTCCCATATTTCTACGTTATACAATCCGCTGATAGCAAAATTCGGTTCAACATAATCGTTTTTTATTCCGGGTCTTTGATCTTTTGCATTAAACACCAACTCCAAGCCTAGCCCATCACGGTCTTCAAAATAAATCACCACTTCATCCTCAAATCTTTGTTGCGGATGCTTATAAGGAACTTTGTATTGCTCTAAGCGATTGATCCAAAAATCCATCGCATTTTCAGGTACAGAAAAAGCGATGGTATTTACCATTCCAACGCCATGTCTTCCTTGTTTTTCCTCTTCGTAAGTAGAAAAACTAAGTAACATCTCCGCGTTTCCAAATAATAAATGTCTGATGTCGGGCTTTTCCCAATAAAATTCTTCCTTTTTAAATGGGAGTCCGAGGACTATGGTATAAAAATCCATAGTCCGCTGTAAATCAGACGAAAATGCTGAAATATGATGAACTCCCATTATGTTATCTTGCTTGGTCATTATTGCTTTCTATTCTAGAGTTCCAAACTTCCCTCTTTGAAAATCTTCAAACGCCTGAATTAACTCCTCTCTTGTATTTAGAACAAAGGGACCTTGTGCAGCAATAGGCTCTTTAATCGGTTCTCCACTAAGCACCAACACAACAGCATCTTCCGAGGCCTCTATGGTAAAATCAGATCCTTCATTTCCAAATAAAACAAAATGATCTGTAGGTATTTCTTTTTCACCATTCACACGAATATTCCCTTCTATCACAAGAAGTGCAGTGGCATAATTTTCCGGAAAATCAAAACTCGCCTTGCCTCCTTTATTCAATTTCGCATTAAACAGATTCACGGGTGTAAAAGTGGAGGCGGGACCTTTGACTCCAGCATATTCTCCGGCAATTACTTCAATTTCTCCGCTACCGTCTTCCAACCTAAACCGTCCCATATCATCCTTGGTAATAGATTGATACTTTGGATCGTGTTTTTTATCCTTTGAAGGAAGATTGACCCAAAGTTGCACCATCTGAAATTCTCCGCCCTTTCGGCTGAATTCTTCTTCATGAAACTCTTTATGCAAAACGCCATTCCCGGCGGTCATCCACTGCACATCTCCCTCTTTAATAATCCCGCCACCACCACTACTGTCATTATGAGCAACACTGCCTTTATAGGCGATGGTAACTGTTTCAAATCCTTTGTGAGGATGTACACCTACACCCCTTGGGGTTTCAGACGGAGGAAATGTAAACTTGGAATTATAATCCATTACCAGAAAAGGATCCATCCTTTGAAAGTTTAATCTTGGATCACCCGGAATAAATCCATGCACCCTAAATCCATCCCCTACAAAATGAGGTCTTGGAGGTGCGATAACTGCTTCTACATTTTTAATAGACATAATCACTCCTTTTATTATTGAAATAACAAAATTAAAGGAAGTAAAGTTGGAACAAGTTAAGCTATGTTAATAAATGCTGTTGGCTATTGGCTGTTGGCTATTGGCTATTGGCTCAATAATTTCTATAGAATTACAACTCTATCACATTCCCTTCTCTATCGATTTTAAAGGCATCTACAGTTTCTTTCTCAAGGTTTTCTACCACAACTTTGATATAATCGTCAGTCACTTCAAAATGAGCCACATCCTGTTGTCCTACAATCAGAATAGGGTAATCATTACCGGCCTTTCCTCCGGGATTAATTCTTTTAAATCGATGCCAATGTCCCGAGATCACCAAATCAATACCTGCCTCATTGGCTAATTTTGTCCATTTTTCTTCTTGACCATCTACCCAACCCCAACGAGGATCATGCATTAACAATATTTGAAAAGGTGCATTTTTAAAAGCGCTATTATGTTCTACATGATGTTTAAACCACTGATATTCCTGAGCCCGATAATCCGTTAAATCATTAAGTCCCGCATACACATTGGTAGAATCAGGTTTATCCTCTCCGGAATCTAACACAATGAAATGAGCAGGTCCATCGTTAAAAGAAAAATAAAAATTTCCTGAATGATAAGGAAAATAATCAAACCAATGTCTGGCATAAGGTCCTCTCAAATCGTGATTTCCTCTTACATATACAAAGGGAATATTTTGATGAAGTCCATCAGCAATAGGCGAGAGAAACCGACTAAATATCTGCTTCTGATTAACAACATAATTGAGTGCGTCTCCGGTATGGAGAAAAAAGTCGGTCTGCTGCCAATCCACTAGATTCATTAATTTCTTAATCCGCTCTACATCCTCATGCGTGTCTGAAATAGAACTAAAATGAATTTCCTCTTTACTCCGGTCAAAAGTAGTAAACGAATAAGTACCGCTTTCTACCCACTTTCCCATCACCGGCCAGTAGGGGCGAATTTTTAATACTCTTCTAGAACGTATTTTATATTTATAGGTTTCTCCCGGTGTCAGATTAGACAATTTCACCCATTGAAAGGTTCCTACTGCTAATAAGCCATGCTCTTGCCGTACAGCAACCTTCTTTGTTGCAAGCTTTCCATCTTCCCAATAAACAACTTGGGATTGACTCGCTGAATCTGTCAGCCAAGCTACAGTTATTCCTGTCTCAGAAGGATCAATTATATAAGGATCTTGCAGAATAACCGGCTTTATATCTTTTACAGGATATGGTTTATCAGCTCCTTGAGCACAAGCATTTCTCTCACCAAAAACAGCTAAGAAAAGAACTAATATGCCTAAATATTTTTTCATTCATCTAAAGGTCATATAAGAAAAACCAAACCTTACCAATTTTATCTTTTTTCATATCTCAGTCCCGGTAAAAACTCGTCTGCTTATCACTACTGTGGATTATCAGTAGCCAAGACGACTCGAACACCAAGTTCTTGTGAAATTTGCATCACATTCACCAAGGATTCAATGGGTACATTTTTATCGGCGTTTACCACAATAGTCGCCCCCTTTTCGGAGGTACTCAGCTCCGGTATGAGTGCATCTTTCAATTGATTAAATGGCACAGCGGTCTTACCGACATAGAATTGATTATTCTCATCTATAGAGACAACCACAGTCTGTTTTGCCTTGGTATTACTCTCTGCTTTAGGCAACATCACTTTAATCACATTGGGGTTAGCCAAGGTAGCCACAATGAGGAAAAACATCACCAAAATGAAAAGAATATCATTCAAGGCGCCACTTTCCACATGAGCTTCAGACTTAAATTTATTTCTTCTTAAATCCATAATAGCCGTCCTTTTTAATCTGTTGTAGGCTCATGCAAAACATCAATAAATTCTGCCGAAGAAGCCTCCATTCGATTAACCAATTTATCCACCTGCGCCGTTAAATAATGATGACCAATATAAGCAAGAATACCGATGACCAATCCGGCAGCAGAGGTTACCATTTTTACATAAATACCTCCGGCAATTACGCCTAAAGATAAATCAGAGGTCACCGAAATATCAAAAAACAATTGAATCATACCGGCAATAGTTCCCAAAAACCCAAACATAGGTGCAATCGCAGCAATCATAGAAAGGATAATGAGATTTTTTTCTGCCTGATAAACCTGAATTTTCCCGGTATTCTCCATGGCCCTTTCAATATATTCAATCGGTTTACCAATGCGGATAATCCCTTTTTCAATCATTCTACCAACCGGATTCTTTGTATTTTTAGCTAAAGATTTTGCCGCACTCACATTGCCTGTGGTGATATGATCACGAATCATATTCATGAAGTTATCATCTATTCTATTGGCTTTTTTAATAGCTAAATAGCGTTCAAAGAAAAAGTAAATGGCAATAGCCAACAGCAATGCAAGAGGAATCATCAAAACACCGCCTTTTACCAACATGCTCCAGAGGTTGATATGCATATTGGCTGCCGGCTCAGTTGCTTGCGCAACCTGATTGATTTGTCCTACGGTATCTGCGGCTGCCATCTGTAAATTGGAATCTTGAATTTGCAATAATGTGCCTAACATTTATGAAGGTTTATGTTATTCAATGAGTAAATCTTAATAGACCTAATAGGTACGAGATATAATAAAACGCCCAAATTTAATAAAAAAGGAACATTGTTTCATACCTCCCGCCAATTTTTCTTATTATTTAACGGATTTTTTAGCTTGCCGTAGAATATTCTCTGTAACAAAATACCTCACATTCCTTATTCATACTACCTAACAGTCCAATTGTCTAGTGCCCTACCTTTTTCTGTAACAGGCTTACCTGATCTTGCAATTGACCAACAACATCTGCCAAATGCGTGACATTTAGTTGTTGATTTCGATTTATTTTATTGATTATGGCATCTGCTTCCCACATCTCAAGTACATCCTCTAAAAGAACATGGTATGATTCAAATTGTGAATTATCTGACAGCAATTTAATTTTATTTTTGTTTCTATTATTTTTCAATATTCGTTTATAAACTACGCCCTCATCTCTGGTCAAAACAATATAGGTATGATTGTGCTTAATCTCTTTCCAATCTTGTATTTTATGCCCTACAATAACCGAACCAGAAGTAACAGGTAGCATGGAGTCCCCGGCTATCTCAAAGGCACGAAAATGACCGGAGCCCAACATAGGTAAAGTAAAGGTATTCAGTTCTTCTAAAAATTCTAAATCTTCATAGCCTGAAAGGTAGCCGGCAGTAGCTTTTATAGGCACAAACTCAATAACCTGTCGGGGTTTATCTTTAATCTTTCTTCTGTAATCCTGGTAATTCCCTCCTTTCTTACTAATATCACTCCTCAGTAAGTCATCAATACTAATGTAAAAAGTATCACTTAACTTCTCCAAGACTTCGGTTTTAGGATTGGCTCTATCCTCTTCATATGCTCCTAAAAGGGACCTTTTAATTCCTAATTTCGCTGCCATCTCGGCTTGGGTCCACCCCCTTAGACGTCGCATATATCGCATATTCTTATTTATATTTGCCATAAATTACTAATTTT
>CAZLDH010000036.1:0-20150 GCA_964558275.1 uncultured Chitinophagaceae bacterium | reverse complement strand
TTATGAGGTCCCGGATAACGCCTGGTTAAAATATCTCCGTTTCTAAACACATCATAACTCCTTTCTGCTTGATATGCTAGCTCAAGTTGACGCTCTTTATCAATACGTTGATGTGCATTAGATGCATTTAAGGAAGAATAACCTCCATTAACGATTGAACGATTACGTATTTTATTCAAATCATTCAATGCCTTCCCATATTGGCCTAGTTTTGCATAAGCTTCTGCTCTATTTAGATAAACTTCGGCTAAGGTACTAATTACAGGAGAATGCAATTGGTCATTATGTCCTCCTTCCATAGAACATTTGGTAATATAAAATTCTGGATACACCCTGTTCAATGTAATAAAATTATCAATAACACCGGTGTAGGTATTACCATCACCATAATTAATTTTATAAATACCCTCGCCGGCATCTATTGGAATAAGCGTATAAGTATCTCCGCCATCCGTACAAGTAATAGTACTTCCAGACCTTTGGATAGGGGCTTGCACATAATTCAGATGCGTAGGGTCATCCTTCTTAATAAAACGAAAGACTTCAGTATAATCTCCAGTCTGGGGATCTTTCTCATATTGAGGATCAATAAATGCAGCTCTGGCATCCGTCATATGATAAGAATCCTGACGCCAGTCATTTCTCCCTGTTTCACTCAAAAGACGCAAATATTTGGCACTGGCATACATTTCTCCCCAGCCCATTCCTCCAATATTGGCATACATTCCTCCGACTCCATAGTAGAAGTCATTTCCTGAAAACTCAGACTCAACCCGCTTAATAGCAAAAATAGTTTCACTATTTTCCTCAGGAGTAAGGATATTATATTTCATAAAATCTTGACGATCCAAAAGTGAATACCTGTGGGTATTAATAACAGAATCAGCATAATCTACAGCATCTTGTGCATAATTTGTATTCGGATTATCATAAGTACCACTCATATAAAGATAGACACGCGACAACACGGCATAAGCAGCACCTTTTGACGCATAGGTATTTCCTCGATCTATCGTTAACATAGAAGCTGCCTTTTTTAAGTCATTAATTGCCTGTTGATAACACTCTTCCACTGTGGATCTATCCGGCAAATGCAAATCTCCCAAAACATCATCCGGGGTTCCATTGACAATAGGAACACCTAAATTATCTTGAGGATTCTGGTAATAAGGACGACCAAATGCTCGTGTCAGATAAAAGTACATCATTCCTCTTACAAAATAACATTCTCCCAAATGATTATCAATCTCTTCACTTTGTCCTTCATCAATCATTTTAATTATATTGGATGCCTGTGCAATAGCCTTGTAGCTTGAATTCCAAAACTGTGTTAACCTATAATTATTAGGTGTTCGGTCATAGGTAATAAATTCATAAAAAGCATCCGTAGATGCTCCTCGAATCATAATATTGTCACCGGCATATTCTCCCATTCTGTGCATAGGATCTGACCAGGCTTTCAATTGGGCATACATCCCATTTAACAAGGATTTCAAAGAAGAATTTGGGTCTTCAACTATTTGATCGGTGGTAATAGACCCTTTAGGCATACGGTCAATATTGCATCCCATAATTATGGTAGCTGCAAAAAAAGATATATAAATTATTTTTTTTATCATATTAATAAGCTTATTAGAATGAAATATTTAATCCAAACATATACAATTTCTTAGACGGGTAAATACCGGGTCCTGTAGAACTTAAAATGGTACCATTATCATTTGGTGGAATTTCAGGATCAACTCCGGAATAATTTGTAATGGTAAACAAGTTTTGTCCCGAAAGATAAATCCGTAAATTTTGAATTCCCCATTTTGCTAACTGATCAGATTCGATATTGTAACCTATCGTTAGGTTTCTCAATTTCAAATAATCATTGCTTTCCAAATATCTGCTTGAAGGAGAATTACTATGACTGGTATTATTATATCTGGCTACCGGATGAGTAGCATGATCCCCGGGTTCTTCCCAACGACTCCAGCCATCTTGTAATTTCATTTGATTTCGATCGGTATAGGCGCCATCTGAATCATATTCCTGACGTGAATAATTATATATCTGACCGCCAATAGAATAGCCAAACATTGCTTTTAAATCAAATTTCCCATAAATAAAAGAGGTGGAAAACCCTCCGAACAAATCGGGTGAAGCAGAGCCTACCATGGTATAAGTAGCTTCAGAATAATTAGATGTTTTTTCCTTCTTAATCACTTCACCATCTTCATCTTTTGTGATTTTATACCATTGCGGAGCACCATTCTCAGGATTCACTCCTGCCCATTCAATTAAATAATAGGTATCTATAGGCTTACCCGGAAGTAACAGCCTTTGTGCTGATCCTGCAATACCAAGTCCATCCCCTATTATAATAGGATTTACTACTAATTCACCATCTGCATTTTTAGTCTTGTACAATTTGGTTAATTCATTTTTATTATGTCCCAAATTTATATTAACAGACCAGGTCAAGTTATCTTTACGAATGATATCACCACCAATATTCAGCTCAATCCCATTGTTTTTCATTTTTCCAATGTTTTTCCAAATACTGGTAACCCCTGTCAATCCTGAAATAGGAACCTGATACAAGATATTATCTGTTTTCTTTTTATAATAATCAAAAGTAAGTCTCAATCTATTCTCAAAAAATGCAGCATCTAAACCCACACCGGATGTATATGTTCTTTCCCAAGTTAAATCCTCATTACCAATCTGGCTAATCAACGCGCCAGGGTTTTGATCATAACCGGAGGATGATGACACAGAATATAGATTATATTGAGGATACAAAGCGCTTGGTCTATTTCCTACAGAACCATAAGAAGCACGTAATTTCAAATTATCTACCCAAGAAAGATTAAACCAATCTTCTTGATAAATATTCCAACCACCACTAACAGAAAAGAAATTCCCATATTTAGCATTATCCCCAAAATTTGATGCACCATCTCTCCTAAAGGAGACTTCCAATAAATAACGACGATCATAATTATAGGATACTTTGGATAATAAGGACTGCACCGCCCATTCCAATATTCCGCCTTTCGTTCTTTCCGGCTTAGAAACTACATCCAATACATCAAATCCCGGGATAAATCCAGTTCCTGCCACATCCAAAGTCTTCGAATGATAATCTGTAAACTCATAACCTACCAAGGCATTTAAATGATGTTTTCCCCAATTTTTATTAAAATGCAATACCTGATTGGTATAGCGTCTGGAAAATTTAGAACGAAAATCAGTAATACGACCTCCGGCACCTTCAGCAGCACTCGAGCGAGGATCTTGATAGCCACTTTGCGCATAAATATTATGTCTGTAACTATTTTTAGAAGTAAATTTCAACCAATCTGTAATGTGAATATCAAAACCAAAATTTCCCATTAATTGATAATTCTTATTTGCCCCATGATTCCACTGCAAATCATACAAATAGTTTGTTCCGGCACTATTCACCCAACCGCTATATCTATTAGGAACTATATTCCCATCTTTGTCATAAGGACTATCCCAAGGGAGATTAGAATACATTGCAGTGACTGAATATTGTCTGTCATCCACATCCCTTTTAACGCCACTTAATGAAGTCCGGAGAGTTAACCAGTCAAAAGGTTTGTAAACCGTATTCAGTCGAACATTATATTTTTTATATTTATAGCCTTTTACTGCTCCCTTCTCATCATAATAACCCAAAGAGAGATAGTTCTGAATTTTTTCATTTCCGCCATTTAAGGAAACATTATACTGCTGTGTAAGTCCTTTGCGAGTAGCTAAATCCCACCAATCAAAATTACTCTTTCTCAAATCAGAATTCCAACGTGGGAAGCTAATCACATCGGCATTTTGAAAAGACTTATAATAGTCATAAAGCTCACTACCTGACATCATTTCCATATTTCCCCGGTCTAATTCATTAAACCCTACTTTTGCAGATAAATTCACAGATAGCCCTTGTTTTTTGGGCTTTTTGGTTGTGACTAATATAACACCATTAGCTCCCTGGGAGCCAAAAATAGCAGTGGAAGCCGCATCTTTAAGTACTGATATTGATGCTATATCAGCCGGATTTATATCACCCGCATTATGTCCTATAATCACACCATCGACTACCCATAAAGGGCTGGTGGTTCCACTCAAGGTCACTTGTCCTCTAATTCGAACACTTCCTCGAGAGCCTGGTTGCCCCGATCCGGAAGCTACATAAACTCCCGGTGCTTTGCCATTCAACATATTCTCTACGGTAGGAGAAGTCTCATCTTTCAGCTCATCGGCATCAATCACATCTAAAGAACCAGTTAGGCTTTCTTTTTTCTGGGTTCCATAGCCAACCACTACTAATTCAGCCAACCCGGTAGCTCCGGAAGATAAGGTAACATCAATAGCAGACCTGCCATTTACAGAGACTTCTTTGGTCTTATAGCCAACGTATGAAAATACGAGAATAGCATCTTCTGATGCCTTAATTTGATATTGCCCTGTGGCATTAGTTACAGATCCGTTTGTTGAACCCTTTACCTGAACAGTAACACCAATAAGGGGATTACCAAGTGTATCAGTAACTTTACCATTGATTGTTATTTCTGCTACAGTCTCTCCTATAATCCTATTCAGAAGGTTTTCATTACTATTCCCTAGAGCAGAAGGAACTGCTCCTACCTGAATAAATAGTCCAAGAAAAATTGAAATTAATAAGAAAGAGGATTTACATAATTGCTTTTCCATAAATAGTCTTTAAAATTTTGCAAAAAATTTGCAATATATATTAATCCTTTGTTAAAGAAAAACTATTCTCTAAAAGCTTATCCTGATTAAATTCGATTTCCTTCCTCAGGAAAGATTACAGTAGATTGGAAAGATTTTGCTTCTTCAGGAGTCATCGTAGCGTAAGCAACAATAATAACAATATCATCCACCTCACACAGCCTTGCCGCTGCGCCATTTAAACAAATGACACCCGAATTCCTTTCTCCTTTAATAACATAGGTTTCTAACCTTGCTCCATTGGTCACATTAACCACTTGAACTTTTTCATTCTCAATAAGATTAGCTGCATCCATTAACGCTTCATCAATAGTAATGCTTCCTACATAATTCACATTAGCCTCAGTAACAGAAGCTCTGTGTATCTTGGATTTCATTAGTTCTATCTGCATAAATGCAAAGTTAGGATAAAATACATTAAGAATGCTGTCATCCATTATCTCTAACCCGAAAATTCAACTACCCCCTCCCTTACAATAAAATATTATCAATAAGTCGGACTCCCTCCAACCATGCAGCTATAAGCAACACCTGTTTGGTATCCCTAAACTTCTGTTCCGGCTCCAAAGTATCGGCCTTAGCCAGTGATAAATATTCAACCTGAAAGCCCAATTGCTCTAGATAAGCTAGTGCTTCTGTTTGTGCATCCTTAAAAAAACCTGTCCGCTTATGTTCTCCTATCCGTTGCATACTTTCTGCAATAGCCTTTGCTTTATCACGACCTTCATCAGATAACAAGGCATTCCTGCTACTCATAGACAAACCATAAATTTCCCTCTTTGTCGGCACCACAATGATTTCTACCCTCAGACCCAATAGATTGACTAATTTCCGGGTAATGAGCAGTTGTTGATAATCCTTTTGACCCATATACATTCTGTCAGGATTTATGAGCTTTAAAAATCGGGAAAGCACCTGTCCTACCCCTTGAAAATGTCCCGCTCGATATGCCCCTTCTAAAATCGTTTCTAACTTTCCAAAATCATACAATTCCAGATTATCCGTTCCTTCCGGATATACTTGCTGTACATCAGGCAAATACAGCGCTGTAACATCTGCCTCTATTAATTTCTGAATATCTTCTTCCACCTGTATCGGATAATTTTCCAAATCCTTCTTTTCATTAAATTGGGTCGGATTGACAAAAATAGAAACCAAGGTTACCTCATTTTGAAGTCTAGCTTCTTTCATTAATCGCAAATGACCTTCGTGAAGTGCTCCCATTGTAGGAATATACCCCAATGAACTGTCATTCGATTGATTTTTTAACAAAAACTTTTGTAATGATTCTTTCTCTTTGAAAATATACATATTTAACCACTATTATTATTCATAAAACCCCAATCACTCCTTCCATCAAAACGGTCACTTTATTATTCTATCATGCTAATATCCAAAAAAACAGTAACTTTGCAGTTGATTTAAAATTATTTATCTCCAATTTTTGCAAAATAAATGGTTACAAATAACAAAAAGCGCGTTTTACTCATTACGCAGGAACTGACACCTTATTTGCAACTAACCGACTATGCGAAGACGCTGAACCAGTTAGCTGCCAAAGCAAATGATTTAGATATGGAAGTTCGTATAATAATGCCAAGATTTGGTGTTATTAACGAAAGAAGAAACCGCCTCCATGAAGTGGTACGCCTTTCTGGTATCAATGTAATTATAGATAAGGATGATTATCCGCTGCTAATTAAAGTAGCCTCCTTGCCGAATGCACGCTTACAAGTATATTTCATGGATAATGAAGATTTCTTTAAAAGAAAATTTGTATTCAGAGATAAAGAAGGTAAATGGTTTGATGATAATATCATGAGAACTGCTTTTTTCTGTAAAGGAGCTTTAGAAACTGTAAAAAAGTTTGGTTGGCCTCCCGACATTATACATTGTACAGGCTGGATGACGTCGCTTATTCCTTTATTTCTAAAAACAGCTTATAAAAGAGAACCTGTTTTTACAAATGCAAAAAGCATATACACCCTGCAAGAGAATTCATTTAATGAGAAATTAGATGAATCATTCTTATCCAAAGCGCGTATCCATAATACAATTAAAGAAAAAGATTTGGCCCCTTTTTCAGAATTAACAAACACCGCATTAAATCTGGGTGGTGCAACCTATGCAGATGCGGTAGCTATTGGGGATAATATGGTTGATGAAGATTTGTTGACCAAAGTAAAGAAAGACAACAAAAAAGAAGTTTTCCCTTATTCAGATGAAGAAAATCTGATAGACAACTACATGGATTTTTATGAAAAGTTGGCACCTACTTCTTAATTAATATCAAAATGAATATTCGCTTATGCGATTAAAAAACATAAAATGGATAGGGGCAATGACCTTATCCATTCTTTTTGCATATACAATTGAAAGTTGTAATGAATACACTACACTTGGAGAGGACTTGGTATCCGGCTCAAATGATGTAGAAGTAATGCAAACAGACACTATTACTGTTCGGACAAAAACAATTCATAAAAAACATGATTCTGTTTTTGCATCCCAATTAAATTATATGGCGGCTGGAGCCCTAAATACTGATCCAATTTTTGGAAATACAACAGCAGCGCTCTACGCACAATTTGGTTTAGCAAGTCCGGAAGAAGAATTTACCGGCGAAGACCCAGCTTTAGATTCAGTAATATTATCCTTTAGGGTTTCCGGTCATTACGGGGATTCTATGAATACACAAAGCTATACGGTTTATAGAATTACAGATCCTAGTTTCTCCGACACTACAAGAGAATATTACAATCATCAAAAGTTCATTGTTGACCAAGGTAATCCTTTAGGCTCAATTACAGTGACTCCTGATGAAATTTCCGATTCTATTGAAGTGGTTAATAGTCGCCAACCGGCACAATTACGTATTCGATTAAACAATCAATTCGGTAACGAATTAATAAGTAAGGCAGGTTCTGCTACGCTGGAAAATGACTCTGCTTTTCACCAATGGCTCAATGGCTTAGCTCTTATACCAGACAGCACCACTCCGGGTAGGAAATCAATGATTTACTATGCGCTAAATGACGACTACACCGGCATAAGCGTATTTTATCATAACAAAGAGGAAGACTCTTTATTTGCCTATTTCCCTTTCAATCCGAATACAGGTGCATGGTCAAACTACCAAAGACATAATTATAACGGAACACCGGTACAAGAAGCCTTCCAGAGTAGTTCGCAAACCGACTCAATCGTTTATTTACAAAGTAACTCGGGCTTATCTACTAATATATATTTCCCTTATATAAACAACTTGGATAGCATGCTGATAAATAAGGCAGAATTAATTATCACGCAAATTTATGACCCAAGCAATGAAACGTTTACAGCACCCTATGAGCTATTCCTTTGGAAATATGCTAATAAGACAAAGGACTCCATTGGTTATTTAATAGATGCAGGTGCCACTTACAGTTCATATTATGGCTGGCAATTTAACAATTTAGAATTCTTCGGTGGTCTGAGAGAAAAATATACCAACCAGGATAATCAAACTGTCGCACAATATAAATTTAATATTTCCCGACATATTCAACACATTATAAATGCCTCACCCGGACAAGAGAAAAATTATGGCCTACGATTGGGAATACTAGATCCACTTTCCAGAGGTCCCAATATAGGTCGTCTGGCACTCGGCGGAACAGCGCATGCAAAATACAGCATGAAATTACATTTAGTTTACACTAAAATCAAATAACTTGTCTTAATTTAGCCTCTCCAAGTTATTGTATCGATTTAAGTAAATTTTTATGTCGTATTTATTCACCTCTGAATCCGTTTCGGAAGGGCATCCCGATAAAATTGCAGACCAAATTTCAGATTATCTACTCGATAATTTTTTAGCCTTTGATTCTAATGCTAAAGTAGCTTGTGAAACGTTGGTCACTACCGGGCAAGTCATATTAGCCGGAGAAGTGAATTCAAAAACCTATTTAGACGTACAAAAACTTACAAGAAATGTCATCCGTAAGATTGGCTACACCAAGAGCGCTTATATGTTTGATGCAGATTCCTGTGGCATTCTTTCAGCCATTCATGAGCAATCAGATGATATTAACAGAGGTGTAGATCGGGAAGATAGAGAAAATCAGGGGGCGGGAGATCAGGGCATCATCTACGGTTATGCAACCAACGAAACAGAAACTTATATGCCACTTGCGCTAGACTTATCGCATCGGCTATTAAAAGAGTTAGCTGCTATTAGAAGAGAGCATAATGAAATGACTTATTTGCGTCCGGATGCAAAATCTCAGGTCACAATAGAATATAACGACGATGACACTCCTATTAGAATAGATGCTATTGTTATTTCTACGCAGCATGATGAATTTGGTACGGATGACAAAATGCTTCAGCAGATTAGAAACGATATCATCAATATTCTTATACCTCGGGTAAAGGAAAAACTATCTCCCAACCTACAACAACTTTTCACTAAAGATATCAAATATCACATTAATCCCACCGGGAAATTTGTCATTGGTGGACCACATGGAGATGCAGGGCTTACAGGCAGAAAAATTATCGTTGATACCTATGGAGGAAAGGGCGCTCATGGCGGAGGTGCTTTTTCGGGAAAAGATTCTTCAAAAGTAGATCGCTCAGCAGCTTATGCAGCTCGCCACATTGCCAAAAATTTAGTAGCTGCAGGAGTAGCAGATGAAATTTTAGTACAGGTATCCTATGCCATAGGAATTGCCCATCCCATGGGGATTTATATCAACACTTATCATACCTCTCACCTCAATATATCGGATGGAGAGATTGCTAAAAAAGTAGAAAAACTATTTGACATGAGACCTTATGCCATTGAGAAGAGGTTAAAACTTCGTCATCCTATATATACCGAAACAGCCGCCTATGGTCATATGGGTAAAGAAAATAAAGTTATAGAAAAGACTTTCACATCCTATGAAGGAGAAAAGAAAACGATAGAAGTAGAACTATTTACTTGGGAAAAGCTCGATTATATGGATAAAATAAAAACAGCTTTTAAAGAAAACTTTGCCTAATTCCTACTCTTTCCATAGATAAGGATATAGTATAATAGCAAGCCCAATAACCAATACATCTAATCCAACAAGCAGCAGAATCATTTTTGTCAGTCCGGGTTGAAATACCGGCAAAAAAGCCGTTTGCGTAGCATTCACTAATATTAAAATCATAGGAATGACTAAAGGAAATCCCATAATAGCCATTAAAGCAGCATTCTGACTAGCTTTAGCGGCAATGGCAGAGAGCATCGTAAACACCAAAGAGAGACTAATCCCCCCTAAACAAACCATTCCAATATAAAACAAAGGGTTAATTAAAGGATTGCCTAAAAACACTTTATATAATCCCAAGGTAATTAAGCTCATCACCACCATCAACAACACATTATACAAAATCTTGGAAATCATGAATTCCCTGGCACCCGATAATGTATAATAGTACAACATTCTCGATTCTCCCTCTTGTAGAAAACTACGGGCTACCGTATTCACAGTAATAAAAAGCTGAACCACCCAGAAAAGCGCATTCCAGGTTTTAGCTTCCGGACGATGTATAGCTACATACAAAATAAAGATGGTAGAAGAAACATAGAGCAACATGCCATACAAAGCATATTTTTGCCTCCATTCCAACTTCAATTCCTTTCCAATTAATGTAGCAACCTGCTTACCGGATAATGCCATAGATCGCAAAAATACATATTTTATCCTCAGAATAATTGAGAAATGGAAAGTAAACTTTTCGAAATAAAAAATATCCGTTTATGAAATCCAGTTCTTCCCTTCCAATCTTGAAAAGTAAAAAATTAAACCTTACTTTTGCTTCACAGAAATATTTAAAATTATCAAGAATTAATCATACTGATCATGAGTGTATTAGTTAATAAAGACAGTAAAGTCATCGTCCAAGGCTTCACGGGAACAGAAGGTTCCTTTCATGCTTCACAGATGATAGAATACGGTACCCAAATCGTTGGTGGTGTAACTCCAAAAAAGGGAGGACAAACGCATTTGAATCGACCTGTATTTAATACTGTAGAAGATGCAGTTAAAAATACCGGAGCTGATGTTTCTATCATATTTGTTCCACCACCCTTTGCCGCAGATGCTATAATGGAAGCGGCAGAAGCCGGTATTAAACTAATTGTTTGTATTACTGAAGGTATTCCCACCCAGGATATGGTAAAGGTAAACCAATATCTTCAAGGAAAAGATACACGCCTAATAGGCCCAAATTGCCCGGGAATAATTACTGCAGGAGAAGCCAAGGTAGGTATTATGCCCGGATTCGTATTTAAATCCGGAAAAATTGGCATTGTTTCCAAATCCGGAACACTCACTTATGAAGCAGCCGATCAGGTAGTAAAAGCCGGACTGGGTATCTCTACGGCTATAGGAATCGGAGGGGATCCTATCATAGGCACCCCTACCAAGGATGCCGTTCAGTTATTCATGGAAGATGATGAGACTGAAGGGATTGTACTTATTGGTGAAATTGGGGGTAATATGGAAGCAGAGGCAGCCCGCTGGGTAAAAGAAAACAATAAAAAACCGGTGGTTGGATTTATCGCCGGGCAAACAGCTCCTCCCGGACGGCGTATGGGACATGCAGGTGCTATCGTAGGCGGAAAGGATGATACAGCAGCTGCTAAAATGGAGATTATGCGAAATTGTGGAATTACGGTTGTGGATAGCCCGGCCGATATCGGAAAATCCATGGCAAAAGCTTTAAATAAATAGTTGTTCCAATATTTTAACAATACAGAAAATCCTGCTTACTGGCAGGATTTTCGTTTTTATAGCCCACATCTTTTTTTCAGGTCTAATTTTTGATTTATATTAAGCTAACTTATTTTAAACAATAATGTACCGGTTATACATTCACTATTATGGAATTCTGACCGGCAAACATCTTTAATAATAGTTATGAAACATTATTTTATATCCGTCGTATTCTTCATCTTATTTGTTCCTTTCCTTTCTCAAGCACAATCCGGCTATCAACAGGCATGGAACAAAGTTTCACAGGCACAGAAAAACGGCAAACCAAAAACTGCCTGGAATATCGCAAAAGACATCTATACACGGGCTGAACAGAATGATAACCGCCAGCAAAAGATGAAGGCGCTCATTTACCAATTAAAATTCAGAAATATCATTGAAGAGGATGCAGATATCAAGAATATCAGACAGGTAGATAGCCTTATTCAAAATGCCACAGGGGTATCCAAAGCCTTACTCCAAAATTTATCTGCTAATCTATATTGGTCTTATGTTCATCAAAATCGGTATAAGCTGCTTCAAAGAACAACATCCCTGTCTGAGACGAATGAAAATTTAACATCTTGGAGTCTTCCTCATTTTTATGAAAAAATAAGTACCCTGTTCCTACAGTCTCTGAAATCGGAAACAGAACTAAAAAAAATCAATATTAAGGATTATACCACTTTAATAGATACCGGAAAAAATGCTATCCAACTTCGCCCGACCCTGTATGATGTACTAGCTAATAATGCCTTAGAATATTTTACATCCAACGAATCTACACTCACTGAGCCTGCTCAAAAATTTGTAATCAATAATCCCAAAGCTTTTTCACCGGCAACAGAATTTGTTCAACAGCAATTTTCGACTACAGATACAACTTCATTATCCTGGAAAGCTTTACAATTGTATCAAAACCTGATTCAGTTTCATCTTCAGGATGCATATAAGGCTGCACTCATTGATATTAGTATAGAACGTCTAAAGTTTGTATTTAAAAATGCTGTCCTATCTCAGAAAAAAAACCTTTATCTCTCTGCACTCAATAGAATCATTGAAAAATATAACCCACCGCTACAATCAAAAGCAATCTATTTACTGGCAAACTGGTATTATAAAAAAGGATTAAAATATGATGCTTATAAAAATACAAAATATAAAGATGCCCTTAAAGAAGCCCTAGATTTGTGCAGAGAAGTCACCGGGAAACCGACTAACGAGGCAGAAGTAAAATGTAAACAATTAAAAGATAAAATCTTATCTTCAAAATTATTTGTCAAGGTAGAAACCGTCAATATCCCTCGCAAACCTTTTAGGGCACTGGTGACCTATAAAAATGAAAGAAAAGCATGGTTTAGAGTTGTGGAATTAGAAACCAAGCCACGCAGAATAGTACGCAATGAAGTGAAGTTAAATGAGCTACTGGAAGAAGACATTATCAAATCATGGGAGCTAGATCTACCACTTCCAAATGATTATCAGCAACATAGCGCAGAAATAAAAGTAGATGGTCTACCTGTAGGAAGATATGCATTAATAGTATCTGCAAATAAGTCCTTCAATGAAAGTGAATCTCCTGTTTCTTATATTCCCTTCTCCGTTTCTAATTTAAGTTATATTCAAAATAAAAACAATGAGTATCTAGTCTTAAACCGTGAGACCGGGGAGCCAATTAAAAAAGCAAAAGTCTGGGTTTGGTATAAAGAATACGATAGTAAAGATAGAGAATGGGAATGGGAAAAAGGGAACAGATACAAAACAGATCGAAATGGATACTTTCAGTTAGATAAAGAAGACCATCAACATCGCCGAATGACGCTTGAAATAGACGATAGACACGATCATCTATTTGTGCCAAAAACCAATACACCATATTATGCTTTCCAACACCAAAACACAAAAAAAACAGAAAGCAAGGGTTATATATTTACTGATCGCTCAATTTATCGTCCGGGACAAAAGTTATATTTCAAGGGTTTAGTCATCCGGTCCGAACCCTCAAAGCACAAAAATGAGGTGATAGAAGGTGAAGAATTTACCGTGTTTTTGTATGATGCCAACAATCAAAAAATTGATTCCCTCAAACTAAAAAGTAATGAATATGGTTCTTTTGCAGGCAGCTTCATCCTCCCTAAAGGCGCCATCAACGGGAAAATGCATCTGTCAGTAAAAAAACCACATATTCGTTACTCTTTTTCAGTCGAAGAATATAAACGACCAACCTATGATCTATCCTGGAATAAGGAATATCATCAGTTCCGGCTTGAAGATTCGGCTTTTTTCTCTGGGAAAGTAATGGGATATAACGGCGTAGCCGAAAATCAGGCAAATATCAAATATCAAATTACAAGACAAAGCTACCGTTATCCCTTTCCTCGCCGAGGTTGGGGTGCTATTTTATTTCCGGTTACCGAAACCGTTATTAGTGAAGGAGAATTGCAAACAGATGCACAAGGTGCATTTACCATCCCATTCAAAGCGATTCCGGATAAAAAATATAAACAAGGAGACAGAATATTTAACTATGTTGCTTCCGTTGATATCACAAATACCAGCGGTGAAAGTCATCATTATAGCCAAACCATTGCCATTGGAGATCATAGCATGATTCTTCATATTGACATGAATGATCAAATTGACGTAAACCAATTAGACTCTTTACGCATTAAAAGTACAGATCTAAGAGGAAACACCGTTTCCACGCCTATAGCCATAAGTGTTTATCCAATGAAAACACCACATCGTTTCATTCGAAAAAGACTATGGTCTCGACCTGATCAATTTGTTATGGACAAAAAAGATTTCCTCCAGGCTTTCCCACATGATGAATACAAAGAGGAAGCTGAACAGAAAAATTGGGCCCGAGGAACTCCTGTTTATATTGACAATAGTGCGACCAATAAAGAAGGGGTCATTCCTATTTCAATAGGACGTGTTCCACAGGGCTGGTATCTCATTGAAGTCATAGCTAAAGGACTACAAGGGAAATTCGTCATTGACAGTCAATACGTTCAGATTTACAATTCAGAAGACAAGCACATTCCTCTATTTCATAAAGTTTTATGGACAAGCACAAACACCATTAAAGCACAACTGGGCGACAAGCCATCATGGATTATTGGTTCCTCAGTAGATGCAATGGTATTTGAAGAAACGGAAACTTTAGAAGGCACCGGAAAAATCAACTATATTCATTTACCTCATAGGGTTAAGGAGCAAAAATATAAAATTTCAAAGCAAGATCAGGGAGGAATAATCAAGCATTATATGTCGGTCAAATACAATAGATACTTTGAAAAAAATATTAAAATAGAGGTACCCTGGAAAGAAAAACAATTGCATATTCACTATGAGACTTTTAGAAATAAGATACGTCCCGGAGAATCAGAAAAATGGAAAGTAAAAATAACAGGAAATAACCATCAAAAAGTAGAAGCTGAATTGCTTGCCTCCATGTATGATCTTTCCCTGGATAATTTTGTCCCGCATCAGTGGGACTCTTTTAATAACTTATATCCGGATGTAAATGGTCGTGTTTCAAATTGGTCCGCCAATCAAAACTTCCAAACCAATCATTCAAAAGATATCTATCATCCCAAGCCACAAAGCTATCCAAATTATAACCGGGAGTATCCTTCACTCAAACGCTTTGGGTTAGGTCAAAGACATTACCGAAATCTAGGGAGGAAAAATTTAATCTTAAGAAAAAAAATAGGATTTAGTAAAGCAGCGACTCCCTCTGCTCCCTTAGATGCTGTTTCTGATGCTCGTACAGAAAGTATGAGTCAAAAAAAGAATGCAGGAGAAAGCATTCAAGAAGCATCATCAAAGTCCCCTTCTACTTCCCAACCCCATGTACAAATAAGAAAGAATTTTAACGAAACAGCTTTCTTTTATCCTCAATTGCATACAGATGCAAAAGGGAATATATCTTTTTCTTTCACCTCTCCGGAAGCCTTAACCAAATGGAAATTAATGCTACTGGCGCATACAAAAGATATGGAATTTGCTTATTCTCAAAAGCAAATAACGACTCAGAAACCCTTAATGATTCAATTAAATACGCCTAGATTTGTCCGACAAGGAGATCAAATTACCTTCTCTGCAAAAGTCAGCAATCTTTCAAAAGAACAACAAAAAGGAAATGCGATGCTCTCTCTTCAAAATACTACAACAGGAGAGCAATTATCTATAATTAAGCAAGCAGAAAAAGTACCCTTTTCGGTGCAACCGGGAACTTCCACTTCTGTATCATGGGCAATTGAAATCCCCAAAGATTACACCGGTGCACTAACATACACCGTTAAAGCTATAGCAGATAATTTTAGTGATGGCGCAAAGGATATTCTTCCTGTTTTAAGTAACAAAACGGAAATCACCACTTCCCTTCCCTTCCATTTTTCGGGTAATGGAAATCATCAAATTCAGTGGGACGCACTTTCCAAATTAAATACTTCTGACATACAACCGGAACAAATCACCCTGGAATATACCTCTAACCCTATTTGGTATGTTGTACAAGCGCTACCTTTTATAGACCATAATGCACGAGAAGGTGCAAATGCATTATTCCAAGAAATCTATGCCAATTCTTTAAGCAGCTATGTAGCCACTAAAATTCCACATTTTAAGGCAGTTACCCAACAATGGCTTCAGGCAGACACTAATGCACTAAAAAGTCCCTTACAAAAGAACGAGGAATTAAAATCAGTACTCTTAAAACAGACGCCATGGGTAAGAAATGCGCAATCGGAAGCAACACAAAAAACATTAATCGCAAATTGGTATCAAACAGATGATACGCAAGCAAGATTAAAAGAAGCAATACAAAGTCTGGAAAAACTTCAATTGCGGAATGGTGGATTTAGTTGGTTTAAAGAACTGCCTGACAGCCGATTGATAACCCAACAAATCCTGACTGGATTCGGCCATTTAAAAACTTTGCAAGCCTGGCCATCCGGTATATCCAAAAGCCTCAAAAACATAACTGAAAAAGCAGTTCCCTACCTGGATAATCGTATGCTGGATCGCTATAAAAAGCTAAAAGGAAATGGTCACATGGAGGATAATAAAGTTTCAGCACTTGATATTCAATATTTATACATGCGAAGCTTTTTCCCAAATATATCTATAACGAAAGAGGTTACTCCTGCTTATCAATATTTCTACAACAAAGCAAAAGAACAATGGGTGCAACAAAACACATACACCAAAGCCATGTTGGCGCTTATTTTTCACAGAAAACAGGATGAAACTTTGGCTCAAAAAGTCCTTACCTCTTTAAAAGAAACAATGATTGAAGGAAATTATGGAGGCCTTCACTGGAAAAAGGCACCGAAGACTTACTATTGGTATCAGGCACCTATTGCAACACAAGCCATTGCTATAGAAGCTTTTTCTACTTTAAAAGCAAATAAGGATACCATCAATGCATTAAGAAACTGGTTACTGACCCAAAAACAAAGTCATTATTGGAAAACAAACCGGGCTACTGCCAATGCGGTATATGCGCTACTCTTAAATGGCACACAATGGACCGATTCTCAACCTTCAGTAACAATTCAAATAGGAGATTCTTCTTTCGTTTTTGGCAATAATACTTATGGTTTACAATATAAAAAAGTGCATATCCCCAAAGAAGAAATCACCTCAGCTATGAATAACATTCAGATAGATATTTCTCAAACTACCGCTGATCAACCTTCCTGGGGGGCTGCTTATTTTCAATACTTTGCCAATATGAACAAAGTTGATAATGGTGGCAGTGAGCTCCACATTGAAAGACAAATATCAAAAGAATCAAATACTGATGAAGGACAGATATTGGAACCTATCAACGCTAATACATCACTCAAAGTCGGAGACAAAGTGCAAGTACGACTTATTGTGAAAGCTGATCGAGATATGGATTTTGTTCATTTTAAAGATATCCGAGCTTCCTGTATGGAACCATTGCAAGTACTTAGCGGTCACCAATACCAAGATGGTTTAAGTTATTATTCCACAGTGAATGATGCTGCGGTCAATTTTTATTTCCAGCATATGTCTAAAGGAACTTATGTATTTACCTATTCAGTGTATATCACACAATCCGGAAATTTCACCGGAGGTTTAAGCCAGATAGAAAGTCTCTATGCACCTGAAATAAGAGCTCATTCCGAAGGAATAAGATTGTCGGTTAAAAAATAGTTCAAACTTGGTCAGACTGCTTTAGTCTGACCAATAAACGCTAATAAACTATTGCACTGCTTTATCCGCACAACTACTACTTGCAAAAGCTTCCGGCTTGGCTTTAAAAGCAAAGCCCATTCCCAAAATATACCCCATCGCTTCTTTTAAAGCTACATTACTTTTGAAATGAGGATCGGTATTGATATCTGCATGTACTTCCATTTCCACCTGATAGCGATCAAACAAATCACAAAGTTCATATGCAATTTCTATACTTTTAGAAACTTCTTCCAACATACGTTCCCGAATAGAATACGTGCGTGTAGTCTTTTCATTATGAATAAACATGAAACCGCCATGTCCCTCTCTTAAAAACACAATGACGGTAGCAAATTCTGTAATAGCACCTTTTTTTTGAGAATCGGTACCAATACAAACTTTTAATCTATAGCCCAGAGAAACTTCTTTTTTTATTACTTCCCGGACTTTCTCTTTGATAGGTAACCTTATAGGCTCCCCATTAAACTTTCGCCAGTTCATTTTTTCTCTATATTTAAGTTATCAATATAGAGCATAGGAGTATGGCACACAAGGTACAAAAAAAGCCACTAATGTTTTCAAAAGAAAGAATTAGTGGCTTAAAAGTAACAAATATAGTTTATTATTCTGACGCTGAATTTTCGGACATCCCATCAGGAACAAAATCCAACATAGGAGAATTCATACAGTAGCGTAAACCCGTTGGCTCAGGTCCATCTTCAAAAACATGCCCGAGATGGCCTTCACAGCGGGCGCAAACTACTTCAGTACGTTCTCTTCCTAAGGAATAATCCGGACGATAAAGCACAGCATCTTTCCGCACCGTTTCAAAAAAACTCGGCCAACCACAACTACTGGCAAATTTTTCATCAGACTTAAACAATTTATTCCCACACACTTCACAATAATATGTACCTATTCCCTTCGCATCCCAATATTTACCTGTAAATGGAGCTTCTGTACCTGCTTCAAATGCAATATGATAAACTTCTGGAGACAAAATACTTTTCCATTCGGCTTTGGACACATCTAATTTTTCTGTGTCGGAATTCGAATAATAAGGATTATTAGAATGACTCATTTTTATACGCCTTTTTAGTTAGGGTGTTTTATTTATTTTTCAACAAATTTGCATGCAACAAAGTTCAGAGACAAAACTATAAAGTGTTTATTTAACGGTTTCGTTCACTAAATCAGCCGCTTCACTCAATAATACTGCAGATTGAACTTCCAATCCTGATTCCTCAATTAATTTTTTAGCTTCTTCGGCATTGGTTCCTTGTAATCTGACAATAATAGGAATATCAATATTTCCAATAGATTTATAAGCATCAATCACTCCCTGTGCTACGCGATCACAACGAACTATTCCACCAAAAATATTGATTAAGATAGATTTCACTTTAGGATCTTTCATAATAATACGGAAACCCGCCTCTACGGTCTCTGCATTAGCAGTTCCACCTACATCAAGGAAATTGGCAGGTTCCCCCCCGCTCAATTTAATCATATCCATCGTTGCCATGGCCAATCCTGCTCCATTCACCATACAACCAACATTCCCATCTAACTTTACAAAGTTCAAATTATATTTACCGGCTTCAACTTCGGTAGGATCTTCTTCTGTTACATCTCGAAGTGACAGTAAATCAGGATGACGCATGAGGGCATTATCATCTAATTTCATTTTACAATCTACTGCCAATATTTGATCATCACTGGCTTTAAACATAGGATTAATTTCCAACATACTACAATCTAATCCTACATAGGCATTGTATAAATTAGTTACAAATTTAGCTGCATTTTTAAATGCTTTTCCAGATAGACCCAAATTAAAAGCAATTTTTCTTGCTTGAAAACCTTGTAATGGCATTCCGGGATAAACCTTTTCCTTAAATACCAATTCCGGAGTTTCTTCTGCAACTTTTTCAATATCCATTCCACCTTCAGGAGAATATAAAACTACATTACATTTACTCTCTCTATCCATTAAAACAGACAAATAGAATTCTTTAATCGGAGATTCTCCATCATAATATACATCACGCCCCACAAACACTTTGGACACCTGTTTCCCCGCTTCTCCGGTTTGCTTGGTAACCAATACTCCCCCTAAAATGTTACCGGCAATTTTCTCAATATCTTCAGCAGATTTTCCAACTGCCACGCCATGTTGCTCTGTTCCTTTAATTAAGCCTTTCCCTCTGCCTCCGGCATGAATTTGTGCTTTGACAACCGCAAAATTATTACCGTATTCTACTTTCAATTGTTTGTATGCCTCAACAGCTGCATCTGAAGTATCAACAGCTATTCCGTCCTGAATAGGCACATTATATTTCTTTAAAAGCTCTTTGGCTTGATATTCATGTAAATTCATGAGAAAATATTTTTTTTGCGAAAATA
>CAZLDH010000035.1:0-21246 GCA_964558275.1 uncultured Chitinophagaceae bacterium | reverse complement strand
ATTATAATATTATTTTTTATTAAAATAAATAGTTATATGATAAAATAATAACTGTTGTTAAAATATGAAAAATTTTATGCTAATAGCTCATCGAGGTATTTTTGATAATAAATTAGTAATTGAAAATAAAAAATAACGTTTGGAAAATAGTTAAGGTTGGTTGATTCTTGTTGAAATCAAGAAGGTTTATAGCTATATAACCATTTAGCCATATAACCATATAACCATATAACCGTATA
This sequence comes from uncultured Chitinophagaceae bacterium, assembly GCA_964558275.1. Classification (GTDB taxonomy): domain Bacteria; phylum Bacteroidota; class Bacteroidia; order Chitinophagales; family Chitinophagaceae; genus FW021-bin31. The sequence goes on along the minus strand of CAZLDH010000035.1, from coordinate 21,007 downwards.
GCCATTTAACCATATAACCATATAGCCATATAACCATTTATAATAAAGAGCCATGAAAAAAGATTTCACATTAATCGTCTTTGCGCAGAATAATTTTTCCGTGCTTAATCGTATGATTAATATATGCAACAGAAGGAGGATTCGGATTAAAAAATTGTTAGGATATGAATTAGAAGATCCGCGAAGAGGTGAGGCTTGCTTTATTCTACATGATACGGAAGAAATGGTGAATAAAGTAAGACTTCAAATAGATAAATTGATAGAAGTAGAGGAAACTCAACTCCATGAAGGCGAAAGCGCATTCTATGAAGAACAAAATGGCGTCGCTGTCATAAAATAAGACTTTAAACTTTTTAATTTTTTAAACAACAAAACAGAAGACAAATGGCAAAAATTAATTTCGGTGGTACGTCCGAAGAAGTAGTAACACGTGACGAATTTCCTATGGACAAAGCGAAGGAAGTTTTGAAAGATGAAACAATAGCTGTCCTTGGATATGGCGTACAAGGCCCGGGACAGGCTTTAAACCTGAGAGATAATGGCTTTAATGTCATTGTTGGTCAAAGAAAAAATTCAAAATCATGGGATAAAGCTGTTGAAGACGGTTGGGTGCCGGGAGAAACTCTTTTTGAGATAGAAGAAGCTGCCGAGAAAGGAACAACGATTGAATTCTTACTGTCTGATGCGGGACAAATTGCTGTTTGGCCAAAAATAAAACCACTTCTTAAGGAAGGAGATGCACTTTATTTTTCTCATGGCTTTGGCATAACTTACAAAGATCAGACAGATATTGTGCCTCAGGATAATATTGACGTTATTCTTGCAGCTCCTAAAGGTTCAGGAACGTCACTACGTAGGAATTTCTTAGCCGGACAAGGCGTAAATTCCAGCTTTGCTGTATTTCAGGATGCAACAGGCCATGCCAGAGAAAGAGCTATTGCCTTAGGAATAGGTATTGGTTCAGGATATCTTTTTGAGACCGATTTCAAAAGAGAGGTTTTTTCTGACCTGACAGGTGAACGTGGAACTTTAATGGGTGCTATTCAGGGTATTTTTGCTGCACAGTATGATACTTTACGCAAACATGGACATTCCCCTTCAGAAGCTTTTAACGAAACAGTGGAAGAGTTAACCGAATCTTTAATGCCATTGGTTGCAGAAAATGGAATGGATTGGATGTATGCTAATTGTTCTACAACTGCTCAACGTGGTGCGTTAGATTGGTGGAAAAAATTCCGCGATGCTACTGCTCCTGTTTTTGAAGATTTATATACCAGCGTGGCTGAAGGAAAAGAAGCTGCCCGTTCTATAGAAGCAAATAGTAAAACGGATTACAGAGAAGGACTCGAAGAAGAGTTAAAAGAATTACGTGAAAGCGAAATGTGGAAGACCGGCGCTACTGTCAGAAACCTCAGACCCGGAAAATAAATAAGTATAGGGCTTTTCAAACTGTTTTGAAAAGCCCTTTTTAAATAGAAATAAATGCAAACTGTACCGACTATAAAAGACTTCAATTTTAAAGAAACCGAGAAAGAATTGCTTAAGGTGGTGAAGAAAACACCTTTGGAAAGAAGCAATCAATTATCAAAAAAATATAATTGTAACGTATATCTTAAGCGCGAGGATATGCAGATTGTTCGTTCCTATAAGATGCGTGGTGCCTATAACTTGATGAGTAAGTTATCCGAAGCCCAGCGCGAAAACGGGGTAGTGTGCGCTAGTGCAGGAAACCATGCGCAAGGTTTTGCTTTTTCATGTAATCGCTTGCGAATAAATGGTGTAGTATTTATGCCGATTATTACTTCAAGACAAAAGATTGATCAGGTAAAAATGTTTGGCGGAGAGGAAGTGGATATTAAGTTGATTGGAGACACTTTTGATGATTGTCTGGCTGCTGCTGTTAAATATAAAAATGAGAATAAAATGACCTTTGTTCCTCCTTTTGATGATGAAAGGATTATTGAAGGGCAGGGTACTGTAGGGGTTGAAATATTGGAAGATCTTCCCGAGGTGGATTATCTGTTTATTCCAGTAGGTGGCGGAGGACTGGCATCCGGAGTGAGTACTTATTTTAAAGAGGCTAGCCCGCATACCAAATTGATTGGTGCTGAACCTATGGGAGCACCTTCACTTACAGCTGCTATAAAAGCAGGTCATCCGGTTACGCTGAGTCAGATAGAACGCTTTGTCGATGGCGCTGCCGTAAAAAGAATAGGGGAATTGACCTTTTCTATAATTAAAGATACGCTGGATGATGTTGATTTGGTATCTGAGGGGAAAACCTGTTCTGCTATATTGGAATTGTATAATAAAAATGCGATTGTGGCTGAACCTGCAGGTGTGCTTTCAATTGCCAGTTTGGATGCTTATGCAGAAGAAATAGAGGGTAAAAATGTAGTTTGTATCATTAGTGGAGGAAATAATGATATTGACCGTATGCAGGAAATTAAAGAACGTTCCTTACTGTATGAAGGTCTGAAGCATTATTTCATTGTGAATTTTGCACAACGTCCGGGTTCTTTAAAACTGTTTGTAAACAGTGTGTTGGGACCGGATGATGATATTACTCGTTTTGAATACATGTATAAATATAACAAAGAATCAGGTCCTGCTTTGGTTGGGATTGAATTAAGTAATCCGAATGATTATAGAGCGCTTATTCAAAATTTGAATAAACATAATTTTAGTTATACAGAACTTGAAAAAGAAGGTGATCTTTTTGGATATATCGTATAAAGATTCCTTTTTAAAATGTAATTTTGAGATTTACCCCAATCTGTCTTTTGATAGTTGGGGTTTTTGATATACTAATATTAAAAGAAATATTATGAAAACTATAGCTGTTGATTTGGATGAGGTGTTGGCAGATACCGGAAAAAAATTAAAAAACCTTTATGCTGCAGAGTATGGAAAAACCTGGGAAGATGAAGAATTGGAAGGTAATGACATGAGAGAAATTATTCCTAAGGAACTACTGGATAAATATTTACAAATACTAAATGAACCGGGCTTTTTCAGAGATTTAGAAATAATGGAAAATGCGCAATCGGTAATGGAACAGCTGAATAAAAAATATGAAGTCTATATCGTTTCGGCTGCTATGGAATTCCCTAATTCCTTAAAAGATAAATATGAGTGGGTGATGGAATATTTACCCTTTATTTCTTGGAAACAGATTCATCTTTGTGGATTGAAATACATTGTACAAACGGATATAATGATTGATGACAGGGCAAGAAATTTTAAATACCTAAATGGTAGAAAACTCTTATATACAGCTCATCATAATTTAAAGGAAACAGATTATGAAAGAGTAAATAATTGGCAGGAAGTAGCAGAAAAGTTGCTATAGTATGCTATAGTTGTTGAGGATATATTTGCAAACGCGCCAGATTTTTTCTACTTTTAAACTATTCAAAATAAGATTCAATTTTTATGGAATATAGGAAGTTGGGAAAAACTGATTTGACGGTGTCTGCTATTGCATTTGGTGCCTGGGCTATTGGCGGATGGATGTGGGGTGGCACAAATGAAAAGAAAGCTATTGAGGCCATTCATGCAGGTTTGGATTATGGCATGTCGTCTATTGATACTGCGGCTGTATATGGTTTTGGATTGAGTGAAGAAATTGTAGGAAAGGCATTGAAAGGAAAGTCCCGGGATAAGGTTCAGGTGTTTACAAAATTTGGTATGCGGTGGGATATTGAGAAAGGGGAGTTGCATTCAAAGTCGAAAGACCGGAATGGCAAGCTTATGGAAATTCATAAATTTGCCGGTAAAGAAAGTGTGATTTGGGAATGTGAACAGAGTTTGAAAAGGCTCTCCACAGATTATATTGACCTATACCAAATTCACTGGCCGGATGATACAACTCCTGTTGAAGAAACCATGGAAGCTTTAAGTATATTAAAACAACAAGGGAAAATAAGAGAAGCTGCTGTATGTAATTATAACCTCTCTCAACTCAAAGATGCCAATCAATATCTCCATTTGGCGAGCAATCAAGTGCCATATAGTATGTTGCTTAGGGACTATGAGGAAGATGTTTTTCCTTATTGTGTAGATGAAAATATTGGTATTTTGGCTTACAGCTCCATGCAAAGAGGCGTTCTGACAGGGAAATTTACCCCTGATCATCAGTTTTCAGAGGGCGATCATAGAGCAAGTAATAAATATTTTCATCCTGAAAATATTCGTGCCATCAATGGTTTTTTAGATCAGATTAAACCTATTGCAGAGACGCATCAAGCTACATTGGCACAACTTGTGCTCAGATGGACCATTGATCGTTCCGGTATTACGGTAGCTTTAGCCGGAGCCAGAAATGCGAAGCAAGCTAAAGAAAATGCTTTGGCAGCAGATATTAAGCTTTCCGAGAAAGAATTACAGACGATAAATGAACACTTGTCTGAACTGGAATTGACTTAATTAAATGGCGACTGTAATAATAAAGTAAAAATTAAAACATCATTTAGGATGTAAACAAAAATGTCTTTTATTTGTACTAACATTATATCAATTATTAATCATTAAAGCAAAAATATATTATGGCAACGATTCAATTGCATGGCGATGAAATACATACCTCCGGTTCTATTCCGGAAGTAGGTACCTCAATGAAGGATTTTACACTCGTAGATGGAGATTTAGGAGAGAAAACGCTTTCTGATTTTTCAGGAAAGAAAATTATTTTTAATATTTTCCCAAGCGTTAATACGGGTGTTTGTGCAAGTTCTGTACGGGCTTTTAATGAAAAAGCATCCAATTTGGAAGATACGGTTGTATTGTGTATCTCTAAGGACTTGCCTTTTGCACAGGGGCAGTTTTGTGGTGCAGAAGGTCTTGAAAATGTGGTTATGCTTTCAGATTTCAGAGGTTCTTTTGCTAAGGACAATGGTTTGTTAATGGAAGATGGTCCACTGAAAGGGTTATGCAGCCGAGTGGTTATCGTAACTGACAAAAAAGGAAATATTGTTTATAACGAACAAGTTCCGGAAATTACACAAGAACCTGATTATGACGCAGCCTTAGAAGCTGTAAAGTAGTTGAGGGGATAAAATTTAAAAGAGTATCAGTTCAAGAAATGACGTAACTGATACTCTTTTTTATTTTGTGGCTAAAATGACAAGAATCCTGTTATTCAACTGTAATTGTTATTGAAGAAGCAAGTTGCTTGCCATAGGAACGATGTATGCCGTCTGCAAATTGTAGCGTCAATTTATGTTCACCGGCAGGTAAATCAATTTCAGTTTCTGTTTGTCCACCGCCAAAGTGTATATGTGTAGAATCTGCAGGAATAACTTTCCCTTTCTTGAAAAAATCACCTTGGTCAATAAGCAGATGATGGTGACCAAAACCCTGATGAACTTCCCCGGAAGGCTCTACTTTCATTCCTTTTATCCCCATTTCTATTTTAATAGGGGAAGAAACTGTTTGACCATCTTCCAAGTTTTTGAAAAAGACTTTTGCCTCTTTTGGAACAGAAGGCAGGGTGTTGTTTTGGACATTTTGTTCGGCTTGTTGCTCTGTGGGCAGATTCGTAGATGAGTCTGCTGATGAATTAGCGTTCTTATTTCCGGAATTAGTACAGGCAGTAAATCCTAAAAAAGACAGGATTAGAACGAAACTTAATGCTTTATACATGGTTACTGAATTTGATTAGCCTCAATAATAGACATAAAAAAAGACAAAACCAAAAAAAGCTTTGTCTTTTGAAGAAGGGTGGTTGATGGGACTCGAACCCACGACCCTCAGAACCACAATCTGATATTCTAACCAGCTGAACTACAACCACCATCTTTTGCAACTGCAAAAATACACTAATAATTAGATAACAGCCAAATAGTTTCTAAAATTATTTTTTCTAAAATTATTTTTCTCTTTCTTTGCATTTTACAAAAAGAAAACGAGTCCATGTTAATCTATTTAATACCTCTTATTTCTGCATTTATAGGATGGATTACCAATTTGATAGCCGTTAAAATGTTGTTTCATCCCCGGAAACCTACACGGATTCTTTTTTATACTTTTCAGGGGATTTTTCCGAAAAGGCAGAAGCAGTTTGCAGCAAAGCTTGGAAAGCTGGTTGCAGAGGAATTACTATCTTTTGAGGATATAGCTCAAAAACTGACAAATCCCGAGAAGATACAAAGTATTTTACCCGAAATAGGGGATAGAATTGATGATTTTTTGAGGTATAAATTACAGGATATAATGCCTGTTTTAGCCATGTTTGTGGGAGATTCTATGATCGAAAAGGTAAAAAATGTGTTGCTGAATGAATTGGCTGATATGTTGCCTGATCTAATAGAGAAATATGTTAGAAATTTGAAAAGTGAATTAGATTTAGAACAAATAGTTACTGAAAAAGTTGCCGGATTCTCTTCCGATAAACTGGAAGAAATTTTGAACAGTATTATGAAGAAAGAATTTAGGTTTGTGGAAATTATCGGTGGTGTGCTGGGGTTTTTGATAGGTTTGCTTCAAGTATTTATAACAATTTGGGCGTAAGACCTTGTCAATTTTCCGTAAAATTATTGTATTTCCCTTCTGTCATATAATCGTTCCCGTTTTCCTTATCACTCGCTAACTTTGTCATATTATTTATTTTCTATAAAAGAATTGCATTATGAGAAGCATATATATCCTATTTGCGTTTTTATTTTCTCTTCCATTCGCGTCTATGGCTCAACGTCCGATGGGAGGAGCAGGAGCTAATGGAAGGGTGTATGGTAAGGTCATCGATGGCAGTACAAATAAAGGCGTTGGCTTTGCCAGTGTAACCGTACTAAAACCTTCCGATTCCTCTTTGGTTTCCGGATCGTTAACTAAAGAAAATGGAGATTTTGAAATAAACAATTTGAAAATGGGGGATTATATTCTGAAGATAAAGTATGTAGGATATGACCCGCAATTCCATGATTTTAGTCTTAGCCCGCAATCTTCTAATATTGATTTAGGAAATTTTTCTCTTAAAGCATCTACCTCGAGACTCAATACGGTGGATGTTACGGCTAAGAAATCTGCCTATACCATGAGTCTGGATAAAAAAGTCTTTGATGTTTCTCAAAGTATAGCCAGTACCGGCGGAACTGCACAAGATGTATTGAAAGAGGTGCCTTCTGTATATGTAGATATGGATGGGAATGTAACCATTAGGAACGGTTCTCCTAAGATTTATGTGAATGGTAAAAGCACGACCCTTACACTAGATCAGATTCCTGCGGAGACAATTGAAAAAATTGAAGTAATCACTAATCCTTCTTCCAAATACTCAGCCGAAGGAATGTCAGGTATCTTAAATATTGTATTAAAGAAAAACAGAAAACCCGGATTTAATGGTCGGGTAATGGCAGGAGCAGATACACAAGGTGGTTACAATGCCGGCGGTAATTTAAATGTTTATAAAAAGCCGTTTAATTTATCATTAGGTTATTTTAATCATCACAGAAACTCTCCCGGTGAAATTGATATGCACAGAGAGAATCTGAATAAAAGCAATGAAATAAGATCAACATTAGATCAGAATTCAGATGGGAAACGTTATGGTACTTTCCAAATGGGTAGGGTAGGTTTGGATTATTTTATGGATAATAGAAATACTTTCAGTTTACAAGGTGGTTTTGGTGGCGGTTCATTTAATCGTAAAGGTACTATTACGAGCCATTTTCAATATCAAAGCAGACCTGATTCTTTCAATAACAAATACACCAAAGAAGGACATACTTTTAATTTTATCTTTGGTGATTTTGATTATAAACATACTTTCGAAAAAGAAGGGCATGAACTTACCGGTAATATACATTTAAGTAAATCAAAGAACGGTGGGGACGGATTTACTTATTATAGAGATGATCAGGGAAATTATATCAATCCCGGACCAAATCAGGAAAACCATTCAGATGGAGACGGTGTTCGTTTCTCTTCTCAGATTGATTATGTCAACCCCTTAACGGAATCTATTAAGTTGGAAGCCGGGTTAAAATATAGTAACAGGAACTCAAACAGCGTTTATAATATTTATGATAGTGTGTTAAATAAACCGGTGTTTAATTCTAAGCTATCTAGTGATTATAAATACGATGAGAAAACCTATGCCGGTTATATTCAATTTTCACAATCTTTTGAAAAATTTGATTATCAGGTAGGAATTAGAGCAGAGCAATATACTTATTCCGGTTCTATTCCCAGTGAAGATACATCGTTTAGCCCTACGTCAGGAAAATTGGCCTTGTATCCCAGTGTATATTTAACGTATAGATTGAATGAGCAAGATCAATTTCAGTTGAACTACAGCAGGAGAGTACATCGACCACGATTTTGGCAAAGAATTCCATACATTGATTATTCTGATCCTCAAAACCTGAGAAAGGGTAATCCTAATTTGAAACCGGAATATACAAATTCTTTGGAGCTGTCTTATAATAAAATTTTCGGTCAGAGTAATTTTATGGCCACCTTATATTACAGAAACACCAATAATTCTATTCAGCGCTATTCAGAACCTTTTAGAGGATCTTCCGATACCTTGATTTCTTATTCAATTAATGCAGATGCAAATAATTCATATGGTGCTGAGTTTACTTTCCAGACACAAATAACGCAATGGTGGAATGTGTCAGCTAACTTTAATTTATTTCAGTCAGATTTATCAGCCTCTTTTAATAATCGAACTGTAGATAAACAAGATTTTAGTTGGTTTGGAAAGGTAAGTACAGATGCCATGTTGCCGGCAGATTTTACATTGCAGCTCACCGGTAGATATAGTGCGCCGACTTCAACTGCACAAGGTAAAAGATATAGATATGGCGGAGTAGATTTTGCCATAAAGAAATCTATATTCAAGAAGAAACATGGAACCATTACTTTGGCCTTATCTGATGTCTTTAAAACCAATAAATCAAAATCTATTTATGAAGAACCGGGCTTTTTTAATCAGGTGAGAATTAGAAGACCTGATTCTCGTAAATTGAAGTTGACATTTTCATACACTTTTGGTAAAAGAAATATGAAGTTATTTAAAAGAAAAAGTAATAAATCTTCTCAAGACAGTGGTGGCGGTGACATGCGTGGCGGCGGTGGTCGCGGTTTATAATAAAATTGAGCTGAAGTTCTCAGATGAAAAGAACAGCGAGAATCTGCATTATCAGTGTTCATCTACGTTCTATGATAGCACGCAGATAACGCTGATTAAGCAGATGGTCACAGATATAAAGAACAGCGCAAATCTGCTTTATCTGTGTCATCCGCATTCTATGAGGGCACGCTGATAACGCTGATTAAGCAGATGATCACTGATATCAAGTACAGCGCAAATCTGCGTTATCTGTGTCATCCGTGTTCAATGAAGGCACGCTGATGACGCTGATTAAGCTGATGATCACTGATATCAAGTACAGCGAGAATCTGCGTTATCAGTGTCATCCGTGTTCTATGATAGCACGCAGATAACGCTGATTAAGCAGATGGTCACAGATATAAAGAACAGCACAAATCTGCGCTATCTGTGTCATCCGTGTTCAATGAAGGCACGCTGATAATGCTGATTAAGCAGATGGTCACAGATATAAAGAACAGCGAGCATCTGCGTTATCTGTGTCATCAGTGTTCTATGATGGCACGCTGATAATACTAATTGAGCCTAAGCGCATTTTTTTAATCCTAAATTTTACGTCCTATTTTTTATCTCTATCTTAGGAGGAATTAATTTGTACATCACCGGGGTAACTATTCGAGATAATAGTGTAGAACTAATGAGCCCTCCTATCATCACAATAGCTAAAGGGGAAATTAGAGGATTGCTGGATAACGCAATAGGTATTAATCCCCCGATGGCTGTCATGGTGGTAAGAATAATGGGAAGAAAACGAGCTTCCCCTGCTTTTTCTACAGCTTCAATGAGCGGAACACCTTTCTCACGGAGTTCATTGGTGAAATCTACTTGCAAGATGGTGTTTTTTACTTCTATCCCTGCCAAGGCAATTAATCCGATAGTAGCAACAAAAGACAGCGTTTCGCCGGTAATTAAAAGTGCAATCAAAGCACCAACGATGCCCAATGGAATTACGGAAAGAACGATAAAAGTGCTCTTGAAAGTGCCAAATTGCAATAATAAAACAGCAATAAATAAAAATGCTGCAACTAGAATAACATCTTGAAAACCATTAAAAGATTGCTTTCTGCCTTCTACTTGCCCGCCCATTTTATAATGATATCCTGTAGGGAGATTAAAGTGATTCATTTTGTTCATTACCTTTTGAATTACATTATCTGTGAGATATCCTTTTTGAACAAATGAAGTCACTACCACAGTCCGTACCTTGTTCAAATGCTTAATTTTTACAGGTGATTTTTCGAATTTTAATTGCGCGAAATTTTGCAGTGGATAGGCTTTCCCCTGAAGATTATTGACATAAATTTTATCGAAAATATGTTGTGATGGAAATTCAGGATGTGGAGTGGTCAGAACAATGTTATAATCTTCATCTGTTTGTCCCGAAGCGGAAAAAGAACCTACAACTCTTCCTGAAATTGCGGTACGTACGGCATGATCTATATTTATAGCAGGAATACCTAAGGATTGTGCTTTGGCTTTGTTGACATCTACAAGAAGGTCTGATTTTAAATTTTTTACGGGGTTATTGGTATAAATAGTTCCTGAGGTTATATTCAAAAGATGTTCTACTTTAGAAGCCAAATTTCTTAGGGTATCTAAGTTTTCTCCTAGTAATTTTACTTCAATAGGAGCTTCCATGGGTACACCTTGTTGGAAATCTTTTACTTCTATTTTGGCTCCTTCAAAAGGAGTCCATTTTTCTCGGAGTTGGTTAATAATTTCTTTTTTTTGTTCTGCTTCAATATTAGGTTTTAGTTGAACAAATATTTCCCCAAAATTACTTTGTTGATTTTGTTGTATCACATTATAATAAATTTGCGGATTTCCTTTTCCTACGTTGGTCGTATAGTATTTTACTTCCGGAACCTTGCTCAATCCTTTCTCAATCTTATACATAATAGAATCCGTGTGAGGGAGGTTAGATTGTAAGGGCGTGTTTACATCTATTAAAAATTGGGGTTTTTCGGAGGAAGGAAATAAGCTTAACCCTATCACCGGGATGAGAAATAAAGCGCCACCGAAAATAGCTGCTGCGATGAGCAAAGTAATGAAGGGATATTTTAAACCCTTCTCTAACAGAGGAGCATAAGTTTTGTGTATTGCTTTCTGTAAATATTGTAGAAATATATTCCCTTGCTCACTTTCTTGAGGTTTGAGAATTTTGCTGGAGACAAATGGCACGATTGTCAAAGCGATTACCATTGAACCTATGATGGTAGCAATAATAGATACAGGCAGACTCATAATAAAATCTCCGGATTCTCCCGGTAAAAATAACAATGGCATGAAAGCTATAATAAGTGTAGCAGTACAGCCAAGAACTGCTTTTGTGATTTGGCTCGTAGCTTTTTTTGCTGCTTCTAATCGCGAAAAACCGGCGCGCATCCATCGTTCAATGTTTTCTACAACCACAATACTGTCATCTACTAATAATCCGAGTGCTACAACAAAACCAACAATGCTTAATTGATTCAGACTAAAATCTAATATATTTAGCAGTATTATTCCAATAGATAAAGAAAGTGGTATAGCAATCATTACCACCAGGGAGGCTCTGCTTCCAAGTGGTAGTAAGGTGAGTAAAACCAATCCAATGGCAATAAGAAAGTCTGTTCCTAAACCTCCCAGTCGGTGGCTTACATTATCAGCCTGATCAAAGTGCAACTTCAGATCAATGTTTTGAGGAAGCTCTTTCTTGAATTTATTTATAATGGGTAAATATGCCTGTTGAAGATCAGTAATGTTTTCTCCCTTTTGCATTGCTGCTACTAATGTGACCGCACGATGTCCATTGAATCTTACAATATGTTTTGGCTGCGCGTAATCGAAATATATGTTGGCAATATCTTTTAGACGGAGAATACCTCCCTCGTTTCCTGAGATAATCATGTTTTTGATTTGATCAATAGAATTTAAGGAAGTATTGGTCTTGATATTAAAAGTTTTATTGCCTTCAATAATCCTGCCTCCAGGAATGTTAGCCAGGTTACTTTTGATGGCTTGGGCAACTGAATTTAAAGGGATATGCCTATAGGCCATTTTCGCTAAATCTAAATCAACTTTTATGATGTGGTCAGGGATGCCCTGAATTTCAACATTTTTTAATCCATTCACTTTCTCCAGTCGATCTTTCAATTCTTCTGCATTCTGTCTGATTAAATCCCTGGAGGCATTTTCAGAAACGAACTCCATCTGTAATATATTTACGGAGGAGGGATCTGCTTTTTGAACTTCAACACTGTAAATATCTTGTGGCAGGTCTTTTCTTATATTATTCACCTCTCGCGTTAGTTCCTGGTATTTATTATCAACGTTGCTGTTGTAATCAAATTCAACAATTAACACTGCTAAACCATCCTGTATGGTGGTTGTAATCTTGTCAATATCTTCTAGCTCAGAAATTTTTCTTTCGAGGGGTTTAACTACTAGTTCTTCCATATCCTTCGGACTGGTTCCCGGATAAATGATAGTGACAGGGAAGGTAGGCGCATTCATACTGGGATCTTCAGCTCTAGGCATTTTTAACATACTTGAGACTCCTAAAGCTGCTATCATCAAAACTACAATAAGTGTGAATTGGTAGTTTTTTATGGCGTAATTGGTGATTTTCATTCCTTATTGTGTTTTATTTGGAAACTTTTATAATAGATCCTTCCTTTAGATAAGGACTGCCTGTAGTGATTAAAAATTTAGCATCTTCTAATCCGCTATCGATTAAAATTGTTCCATGTTTTATTTTACTGATGTGTACCTTCTGTTTTTTTACCTCCTTTTTATCATTTGTAATAAAAACAAATCCACTATCCTGATCGGCATCCAATAAAGCATCATAAGGAATATTCCAACCGCTGAGTTGGTGTGACGGATATATTGTTGCTTTCCCAAAGAGACCTGTAGCAAAAGAAATATTTTTGCTATTATCTATAGCCAGTTGAACCGTAAAGGACCCTGTTTTGGAATCTACACTTTTACTCTTTTTAAATACTTTTGCCTGAAGTTTTTGGTCGGGTGCAATATTGGTTGTGATACTGGCTTTATCTCCTATTTTTAAGGTAGCCCATTGGTAATCACTGACTGCAGATTTGAAAATCCAACCGTTGGATGCCTGGCTATTTACTAAGAATACAGGTTGTCCCGGCGCTGCAGTTTGTCCTTCCCGAAGATAGCTTTCCAGAACAAAACCATTATTTAATGCTTTTATTTCAGCATGTTGCTTATTAAATGCTGCAGCTTTTTTTTGTTGTTTAGCTACTGCGAGTGCTGTTTTGGAGTTTTGCATTTGTTCCAAAGTAGCCACACTGTCATGGTATAAATCAACAGCTCTTTGATAATCCCTTTTGGCTTTTTTGAGTGCTAAATTAGCTTGTTTGTTGGCGGCATTCACTTCCGCAGCATAAATGGTCGCCAATAATTGTCCTTTCTTTATTCTATCTCCTTCTTTAACGTATAAATGACTAATTATCCCTCCATTTTTAAAGGATAGCGGCGTTTCATTATTAGTTGTAAAATACCCGGAGGTTTTGAATATAGGGGAGAAGGTGTCTTTTTTTATTGGAATTACATTTACCAAGATGGTATCTTTGGTCACTGTATTTTGTTTTGCATTTTCATGCTGGCAGGCAGCCATAGCAAACAAAAATAGCAATAAGAAGGTGTGTTTTGGCGCTTTCATGATATCTGTGATTTAGTTAAGGTTATAGGATGCAGTTACTCTTTCTAACTCCACTTTGGCTTTTTGCATTTTATATTGATTGATACTTACTGCCAGTTTAGCTTTGGTTAATTGGTTTTGTGCATCTAATATTTCTATATAAGTGTTTACCCCTTTTTTATATCCTTCTGAAATTAAGTGGTGGTATGCCTTTGCCGCCTTTAGACGTTTTTTAGCTGAAATATATTCCTGATAGGCAGTTCGCAATTTACCCTTACTGGTAGATCCTACTAATTTCAATTTTTTGATTATTCGGTTGTTGTTTAACTTGCTTTTTTGAACTGATAATTGTGCCTGTTTGATGTTGTTTCTGTTTTTATTGCCTTCGAATAAGGGAATTTCCAATTGTAGTCCGGCCATGAAATATCGCGACTGACTGTTAAATTGCAAATTTTCTGCCTGTGAGCCAAGGTCTAAAAAGCCATTTAATGAAGGATAGAAAACGGCTTTATTCATTTTATATATATCCTCTTTTATGGCAATTGATTTTTGTAATTCTTGTAATTCCTCTCGTTGGGAAACATCAATAGGTGTATTTAGGAGCGTAAGAATAGAATGAATGGGGGCAGTTTCTTCTATGGGGGATTTTACTGTTTTATTGAGTTTTCTATTTAGTAAAAAATTAAAATAATGTTTTGCATTATCTTTTTGTTGCTTTGCAGCAATGAGTTTTGCTTTTACAGCTTCAATTTTACTTTTTGCTCTAAGCACATAAGCAGACAATCCTTTTCCGTTTTCCAATAGGCTCTCATTAACTTTTTTGTTTTCTTTAGCCAATTCTAAGGCAGACCGGTAAATTGCTATGACGTCAATAGATTGAAGGTATTGGTAATATCCTTTTTTTACTTTTTCTACCAATTCTCTTTTATATATATCGATTTGATATTGATTTAATGCTACTTGTTTGTTTTTAATTTTCTTATTATAATTTAGTTTAGAATTGAAAATAGGCACTTCGGTATGGAGCTTCACATCATAATAATTTTGAGGTAAAAAATTGATGTTCTTATTTTCCAATTGTGGAAATTTTTGCGTTTGTGTCAGTTGATTGAGTGTGGTATAAACGCCATTTAACATATCTCCAATGGGCAGACTAATATTACGACCTCCGTCTGCAGTAGTGTAGGATGCCTGTATCCCAATTCGGGGATAAAACATTCCTTTGGCTGTTTTTAAAGCATAAACGGCTTGTCGTAGCGTTATATTCTTCTGTTGTAGTACAATATTGTTGTTCAATGCACTGTCAAGATATTGATTCAGTATTTTCTGTGCAGAGGTCTCTGATGTTATCAGAAAGGAAATGAAGAATAAAAAAAGTAATTTTTTCATTATTAACGGTGTTATTAAGTTATATATTTTTAAGCATTTGACTGTAAACTTCAAAGCTTTGCTTTAAAATATTTTCGGTTTCTTGTATGGTGCTGTTCGTTTTGTTAGCGACTAATCCCAGTTGTCCATTGTTATTTAAAGTACATAGTCCATGCATGTGTGACCATATAAGAAGCGCTAGTGTATGCGAATCATAATGTTTGAAATATCCATTATTCATGCAATCTTCTATTGTTGAAATAAGGGCATGAAAGGCAGTTTTACCTTCTTCCCAATCTGAATTGCAAGTTGGATTTTCAGCATTTTGAAGATATTTTAATGGTTCTTTCATGATAAACATAATCTCGTAAAACCCTTTGTAATCAATAGCAAAGTCGATGTAACAACGCCCCATAGCTTTCAGTCTTTCAAAAGGTTCTTCTACCAGATGTAATGTCTCAAATTTTTTATTAAGTAACTCGAATCCGGCACTGTGTAGGGCATGTACAATTTCTGTTTTTCCTTTATAATATAAATAAATAGTGGTAGGACTTATTCCTATCCGGGAGGCTATTTTTCTGATTGAAGTTGCCTCATAGCCTTGCTCTAGGAATAGACTTTTAGCTGCTTCCAGAATTTCTTCTTTAGATATTTTCTTTCGCTTCAAATTTTCAATATTTAAATAATTATGATAACAAAAGTAAGTTAACACTGTTAATATTCAAAATATTTCTACAAAAAATTATTTTATCCCTTATAAAGTTTCCAAATTTCAGTTCCTGAATATGAAATTAATTTTCCTCTTTGCGCAAATAGGTATTAAAGGCAATAATTACATTTGTACCTTATTTTTAAAAGAAAGCCCATTAAACCCATGATTGCCATGCCCAATCCTTTTTTTAAGGTGTTTAACCTTAAAAGATTTTGTTTTATTCTCTTTGTGCTTGTTATTATAGGAAGTCCGTTTCTGACTACTGCGCAGCATACCTCTACTAAAGTTCAAGCACGTTCGCTTATTAATTTATTAGATTATATCTCGGTTGATTATGGGAATGCGGTGAAAGATGGAGAAGTTATTAGCGCTTCAGAATTTCAGGAAATGAATGATTTTTCTGCAGCGGCTATTGATTATTTTGATGCTATATCCAAGACGAAAGATCTTGAAAATGAGGATCAGGTTTCCAGAGATTTAGTTTCCCTTAGCGAGGACGTGAAAAAGAAAGATGATATTAAAATTATTGCCGGGAAAGCACAAGAAATAAAGAAGGTTATTATTTCTTATAACCTGGTGGATATCTCGCCTACAACCTATCCGAGTATTAAAAATGGAAAGCAGTTGTACATGACAAACTGCCAATCCTGCCATGGAGAAACGGGAGCAGGAGATGGTCCGGCTGGGGTGGCTTTGAACCCGCCTCCGGCAGATCTACTTGATGCAGGGCATATGAAAAAGATTTCTGCTATGCAGGTTTTTAATACGGTGCGATTGGGAGTAGAAGGGACAGCTATGCAGGCTTACGATAAATTATCAGATAAGGAAGTCTGGGATGTTGCCTTTTTTGTAAAATCTTTATTATTTAAAAAATCCTCAAATCTTTCTAAAGATTCAATCAATGCACTATATTCTGAGGCTTCAGATTCTGTTTCCTTATCAAATATCGCCGTACTTTCTGATGAAGATTTAAGTAAAAAGCTTCCAAACAACTCATCAGGTCTGTTGGCGGCTATTCGGCTTTATCAGCCGGATAAAAGCAAAACATCTTCTTTAGATTTAGCTATTTCAAAACTGGATGAAGCATTAAATTTATACAAAGAAAAGAATTATAATCAAGCGAGACATACAGCACTTTTTGCTTATTTGAATGGTGTAGAACCCGTAGAAAAACAACTTTTGGCTATAGATTCTAAGATTGTTACAACATTAGAATCGCATATGAATGCGGTAAGGTCTTCGATTAGAAAAAGAAAGCCGACAGCTCAGGTTCAGAAAAATATAGATGCAACCAAAGCAACCATTAAAGAGGCTAAAAGTCTGCTTGGAGAACAGGTTTATTCCTTCTGGTTTTCATTTCTGATAGCTGCTTCAATATTGTTACGGGAAGGTTTGGAAGCCGTGCTTATTATTGTAACTATTTTAGGATTGTTGCGTTCTATGAAGGCTAAAAAAGCAATAAATTGGGTACATGGCGGATGGCTTGTTGCATTAGGAATCGGTATTGGCAGTTGGTTCTTTACAGAGTGGTTGCTATCTTTCGGTTCTCAAAATACGGAAGTGCTCGAAGCCGTAGGATCCTTAATTGCAGTCGTTATACTAATCTATGTCGGGTTTTGGTTGCATAATAAAACGGATGCCAAGAAGTGGCAACATTTTATTAAGACAAAGGTCAGTGGAATGTTGGATGGAAGAAAACTGTTCGGGTTGGCGTTTATTTCATTTATTGTTGTTTTTCGCGAAGCATTTGAATCTATTTTATTTTTGTCTTCCCT
This sequence comes from uncultured Chitinophagaceae bacterium, assembly GCA_964558275.1. GTDB lineage: Bacteria > Bacteroidota > Bacteroidia > Chitinophagales > Chitinophagaceae > FW021-bin31. Next base: position 3,386 of record CAZLDH010000035.1, on the reverse strand, counting down.
TCAATTGCAAGTGGAAGAATCTAATCAGGGAGGTATTCTTTTTGGTGCAGTATCAGCCATTGTAGCTGTTATTATTATTGCTTTCCTCTTGCTGAAATTCTCTGTGAAAGTGCCTATTAAGAAGCTATTCCAGTATTCTTCCGTTATTATAATGATATTTGCAGTAGTGTTGGCAGGACAAGGAGTTCATGCCTTCCAGGAAGCGGGATATGTTGCCGTATCCAGCTTTCCAATAAATTTTCACGCTTCTGCATTAGGTATTTATCCGACGATTCAAACCTATACCGCCCAAGTGGTTGTGCTGTTATTGATTGTGACTATGACTCAAATTAGAAAGCGGAATATGAGGAGGAACGCAATAGCTAATAAATAATGTTTATTTTTTAGTGGGAAATGATAAAAGTTGAATAATGATTTAAAAATAAATATATTTGATGACAAAAAAAATATATGCCAATACTTCTTTGTCTTTTAAGTATTATTCTCCTGGTTGTTCTAATTGTTTGGGTAAAGTTAGATACGTTTATTTCTTTTGTTTTAGTAAGTATTCTCCTTGGGCTGGCTGGGGGAATGTCTGTGAATGAGCTTTCTGATTCCATGGAAAAGGGAATTGGGAATATGATGGGGACATTGGTCATTATTCTTGGTTTTGGTGCTATGCTCGGAAAATTAGTGGCTGAGAGTGGAGCTGCGCAGCAGATTACTCATTCCCTGACTTCATTATTTGGAAGAAAATATATGCGTTGGGGTTTATCACTTGCCGGATTAATTGTGGGTATTCCTCTGTTCTATACCGCCGGTTTTGTGGTTGTCATTCCTTTAATTTTTGCGGTTGGCTATTCAACCAAATTACCGTTGTTATCTGTTGGGGTTCCCATGTTGGCTGCTTTATCGGTGGCTCATGGATTTTTACCGCCTCATCCTTCTCCCACCGCTATAGCGGAGCAGTTGGATGCGAATATAGGAAAAACGTTGTTGTTGGGATTGTTGTTGGCAGTTCCTGCAATTACCATTGCGGGACCTTTATTTGGGAGCACATTAAAAAAGTATAATCCCAAACCTCCTGTTGGTTTACTTCCTGATGATCCCATGCCGGTGGAAAAATTACCCGGAATTGGGATTAGCTTGTTTGCAGCCTTACTGCCGTTGGTGTTGTTGGCTATTACTACTATTGCGGGAAATCTTTTTCCACAAGGTTCATTTTTGGACACAGTGATTACATTTATCGGGAATCCCAATATTGCCATGTTTCTATCTGTATTAGTTGCCATCTATTTGCTGGGAATACGCTGTGGTAGAAAGATTCCAAAAGTCATGACCGAATTACAGGATGCTTTTAAAGGTGTTTCTGTTATATTATTAATTCTTGCCGGTTCCGGTGTTTTTATGGAAGTAATGAAAGACAGTGGGGTAAATACCTATATTGCATTGGCCTTAAAAGATTGGCACATTCAGCCGCTGATTTTGGGTTGGATGATTGCAGCGATTATTCGTATTTGTATTGGTTCTGCAACAGTCGCAGGGTTGACTACCGTTGGTATTATATTGCCGTTGGTTTCTCAACAGATGGTACATCCTTCGCTTATGGTTTTGGCAATTGGCGCCGGGAGTTTGATGTTCTCTCATGTAAATGATGGGGGATTCTGGCTCTTTAAAGAGTATTTCAATCTTAGTATAAAAGAAACTTTTAAAACTTGGACCGCCATGGAAACAATTGTCTCGATAACCGGATTGGCGGGTGTGCTTGTACTGAATATTTTTCTTTAGGAAATTCAGATAAAATATTGGCCCCAAGCCTAAATGAAAAAAGCAGGCAATACATTGAAGTTTTGCCTGCTTTTTCTTTAATCCTGATTATTCATGGACTTATTCTTCGCTTGAAGAATCTGTCTTAGGCTGTTCTGGTGTTTGGGTTTGTGTAGAATCAGCCAATAAAACGTTGTTTAGAAACGTTTTTGAATAATCTACTCCCCATAAATCGTAACGTTTATAAGCTTCTTTGAGCCGATTGGAGAAATCTTTAAAATCCTTTTCTTTTGTAGGTGACCAAGCTACTTCTGCAATAGCTTCCATACGAGGGAAAAGTTGGAATTCTACGGAAGAAGGCCATTGCAAGTATTCTGTCCACATATTCGCCTGTACACCTTTTACGTATTTTGCAGCTTCAGCATCCATTTTCCCTACAGGATTGTAGCTATATACTTTCTGTATAGGCAGGTAACCTCCAATGCGAATAGAGTCATGCTCTTTGGATTGATAATAGTCAAAATAGCAATAAGTGGTCGGCGTCATAATGACATCATGATTCATGTTGGCTGCTTTAACACCTCCTTTTTCTCCACGCCAGCTCATTACCGTAGCATTGGGAGCCAAACCTCCTTGAAGGATTTCATCCCAACCAATGATGTCACGTCCATGTGCATTTAAGTATTTCTCTATTTTATGAATAAAATAGCTTTGTAGCCCTTCTTCGTCTCCTAAGTCTTTTTCTTCGATTAATTTCTGACAATATGCCGAATTCTCCCAAGCTGTTTTAGGCGCTTCATCGCCTCCAATATGGATATAATGACTAGGGAATAATTCCATTACCTCATCCAGTACATTTTCATAAAACTTAAAAGTGTAAGGAGTGGGTGAAAGAATTAATTCCATAACTCCCCAATAATTGGCTACATGTAAATCATCTTTATAATCATCTGCATAATCTCCGGCTAATTTTGGGTAAGCAGCAATAGCCGCCATAGAATGTCCGGGCATCTCTATTTCCGGAATAATAGTAATGTATCTTTTTTTTGCGTATGCTACAATCTCTTTGATTTCTTCCTGCGTATAGAAACCGCCATAGCGTGTATGATCAAATTTCCATGGTTTATCGGAATAGCTACCGATGAGGGTAGAATCTCTCCACGCACCTACTTCTGTTAATTTAGGGTATTTTTTTATTTGAATACGCCAGCCCTGGTCTCCGGTAAGATGCCAATGAAAGGTATTCATTTTGTGTAAAGCAATGAAATCAATATATTTTTTAATGAAGGAAGTGTCGAAAAAATGTCTGGACACATCCAACATCATACCTCTGTAACCATATTGCGGATAGTCTGTAATTTGAACAGCAGCAATAGTCAGGTTCTTAGATGGCGTTGGCGGAAGCAATTGGATAATGGTTTGAATACCATAAAATACGCCCGGAGCGTCCTGTCCCCAAATAATTACACGATTATTGTCAGAATGCAGGGTATATCCTCCTGCTTTTTGTTTTGTCAGATTACGACTTCCCAAAATTATGGCATTTTCAGCAGTAGTGTCGGTTGTATTTTCAACATATAAGGTAAATACATAAAATTTTTAAAGATAATAGTTGAGAAAATCAGCACAAATTTAAAAAA
>CAZLDH010000034.1:0-21562 GCA_964558275.1 uncultured Chitinophagaceae bacterium | reverse complement strand
TAATGAGATTATAATATAATAATTAGGTAAAAATGATTTTTAATATGGATTAAGTTTTTTAGTTAAAAAGTCAACTTATACCTTATAGTATTGTATGAAAGCTTTATTTATCCTATTTTTGCAAACCTTTAAATAAACAATATATGTCAGTAATACAGGCTCTTCGTGAAAAATATGCTACAACTGTAGTGATTGTTGTATGTATCAGTTTGGTTGCTTTTTTATTAATGGATGCTTTCGTTGGTCCAAAATCTTTTTTTAAGAAGGACACGGAAGTAGTTACCGTAAATGATGAAGGTTATTCTTATAAACAATACATGCGAGACGTTAAGCAAGCAGAGAATAACTATAGAAGACAAAATCCGAATGGTAATTTGAATGACCAAATAAGAAACAGATTAAAAAATCAAGTCTATCAACGTTTTGTTCAAAAGCAAATTTTGCAAGGACAATATGATAAATTAGGTATTGCTTTTTCTACTGATGAATTACGTTCTTTGACGATTACTGCTGATGCTGATCCCAGAATAAAGCAAATTCCGGGTTTTCAAAATCCACAAACAGGAGAGTTTGATCCAAACAGAGTAATTACTTTCATTAATAATTTGAAAAATGCTCCAGGAAACAACAGACAGGCATTGCAGCAAAGAATGCAGTGGGAGCAGATGGAAAATATGTTGAAAAATGCTTCTTTATTAACGAAATATACTTCATTAATTAATAATGGGATTTTTGTTCCTTCCTGGTTGGTTAAAGAGAAAATGAATGAAAATAACAAGTTTTCAAATATTTCATTTGTATCTGAACCCTATACCTCTATTAATGATTCATCTGTAAATGTCACAGATCAAGATTTACAGAATTATTTGAATGAGCATAAAAAACAGTTTCATATTGATGCCAATCGTACCATTGAGTATGTATCGTTTAATGTAATACCATCTGCTAAAGATTCGGCCACTATTTTGGGTCGTTTAGAAAAATTGAAATCCGGTTTGGATACTACGTCTAATAGTACAATTGATGGTTTTATTACACGTAACTCTGAAACTCCTTTTATTGATAGATATCTTCCCGGAAGTATGATACAATCTTCTGTAAAGAATCAATTGTTAAGTCTTCCGCAGGGAAGTGTTTATGGTCCTTACTATGAAGGAAATTATGTTGCTTATGCAAAAATGTTAGGATCTAAAACCGTTGCTGATACGGCTCAAATTCAACAGGTGTTGGTGAGTAACAGAATGTTTTCAGATTCTATTGCTCAGTTTAAAGTGGATAGTTTAAGAGCTGCTGTTAATAGTGGTGCTGACTTTTCACAAGTGATTAATACCTACACAAACGGACGGGCGCAAAACAATGGAAATATTATGATTACCGCCAACAGCACAAACGTTCCGGATCAGTTTATTCAGTTTGTAAATAGTCATAATGTTGGCGATCTTGGAATTGTTAAATCACAGTATGGTTATCATTTGATTAAGGTGAGGAATAAATCCGGAATGGAAAAAGGATATAAAATTGCTTATTTGACTGCTGCAATGGATGCTAGTCAGACCACAGACAATGGTTTCTATTCTCAAGCCAATAAGTTTAGAGGTTTAAATGGTACGAGAGAAGCCTTTGAAAAAGCAGCAAAAGAGAAAGGTTATAATATTCAGGAAGGGGCTAATTTAACATCAAGTACTTATGAGGTAAATGATTTATCTTCTTCCAGAGAAATCGTTCATTGGGCTTTTAACGCCGAAAAGAATGATGTTTCTAAAGTTTTTGTTCTTCCGGATAGCTATGTTGTTGCCGTTTTAAAGGATATAACTCCGGAGGGTACAGCTCCGCTAGAATCTGTAAAATCTCAAATACAAGCTGTAGTGCGTAGGGAAAAGAAAGCTGAAGTTATTTCTAAAAAATATCAAGGAAAGAATTTACAGCAAATTGCTTCTGCAATGGGTGATTCCGTGAGCACCGGAAATAAAATTAGCTTTGCTACTTCTTTTATACCTAATTCAGGATTTGAACCTAAAGTAGTAGGTGCTTCCTTTAATAAAAATTGGGAAGGTAAATTATCAAAACCTATTTTTGGTAATAATGGTGTATATTATTTAACAGTTAATTCTATTTATGATGGGGATCAGGCAGATTCTACTTCCTCTCAGAATATTAAGAATCAAATGAATACTTTATTACAAAGAGAGGTTGGATCTCAATTACGGGATGTATTGGTAGAACAATCAGAAGTAGATGATAATAGAATGAGCTTTCCGGGATTATAAAGTATGAAAATAGGATAATAAAAAAGGAAGTGCAAACGCACTTCCTTTTTTATTGTAATACTATTGATATCGTTCTTGAATTAAGAGGTTATTTTGCGAGCACTTCTCTGATTTGTTCGGTATGTGTTTTGGTTTTTGGTTTATCGATAATGTGCTGAATAATTCCATCTTCGTCTATGATGAAAGTAGTTCTCTTTGTGCCCATATAAGTACGTCCCATAAACTTTTTTTCACCAAAAACGCCAAAGGCATCAACTACTTCCTTGCTTTCATCAGTAATCAGGGTGAAAGGAAGATCGTATTTTTTTATAAAATTTTGATGTTTTCTAGCACTATCAATGCTCACTCCAATCACTTCATATCCTTCTTTTTTCAGGTCTTCATAATGATCTCTCAGATTACAAGCTTGCGCCGTACATCCCGGGGTATTATCTTTAGGATAGAAATAAAGAATGACCTTTTTACCTCTGTAATCGCTTAAAGAAATATCATTTCCATTCTGATCTTTTGTCTTGATGTCGGGAGCTTTATCTCCTACTTTTAATGTACTCATGTTTTTATCTTTTAAAATGATAAGTTTTAATCGTTTTATTGCCTACAGCATCCGTTACAGTTAATTTTAGTGTATGGTTTCCTGCAGCACAATGTTTGTCAAAGTTATAAAAAATAGTACTTCCGTCTCGAGCAAATCTCAGCCATTTTCCATCTAATTCTGCGCGATAAGAGGCAATTCCGCTTTTGCTGTCACTTATTCTGAATTTAATATTTTTTGCGCCGGAAAGGTCGGCACCGTCCGAAATATTGATAGCGTTAATATTAGGAGCTTTGGTATCTACCTGTATGGAGTAATCTCCAAAAGATCCAACCATTGCCTGCACCCAGCCCTTTACAAGTTTTGCCGGAGTGACATCTATTCTGTCTCCTGATGCATCATTGCATACAAAAACAAGATTGTCTTTAAGTTTTTCAGGAATAACTTTATGAGGTTTCAATCTTAATGGAAATGCCTTTTGGAGTGGAACATAGTCATAATGTAGTCTGGCAATGTCTGAATAATATTTTGAAGATGAGGTTGGAATATCTTTATATTGAAAGCAAATATCATCATATATGGAGCCCGGTTTTAGAAAAAACTGAACATTATCATTATAGAAAATATTTCGCTGTTCAGGTTTCATCCTTTGAGCACATTCTTCTCTGGAATAAGAATTCCCTTCCTGTTTTACTTTTAACTTTATGGTAGAACTATTGCCGGATGCATCAGTAACTACGACTTTTATATCATGAATCTTTCCATCACTTAGGTCAATGGTGCCATTGCCATTAAAGTCATAATAAATAGGAAGTTTATTTCCCGGAAGTTCAAAAAGTAAACTATAATGTCTTCCCGATTCCATGTAGGTTTTGTAGTCGTAATGAGCATCTACATAGCTTGTTTTTTGATACCCGATATTGTCGAGTTGAAATCCATTCTGTACTACTCCATCTACATACAAAACAGCACGATACACGCCATAGGTATTGTGGGTATTATTTTGATGATCTATCGTTTGAACGCCAATTCCTAATTGATTTGCATGTACAGTAATTAAATTATCGTTAGGGCTATAGTAGCTTCCCTGATTATGTAACCGGAGTTTCAAAGGAGGTTGCTCATAAATGCTCCTGTTCCTGTCGTATAATGCAATTCTATAAACACTGGGTGCTATATTATCTTTTACATCGAAACCAAACAATTGCTCATTAAGCGGATGTTCTGTTTTGGTATCTCTAATCTCAAAATGAACATGAGGACCGGCGACAGATCCTGTAGCTCCGCTTAAGGCTATTTTTTGCCCCTGTTTTACAGGAAACATACTAGAATCCAGATGTAAATCTATTGACCAGCTTTCTTGTTTATATTGTTGTTTTTTAACATAGGCAGCTACTTCCGGAATGAAGCTATGTAGATGTCCATAGACCGTAGTATAGCCATTTGGATGTGTGATATATATGGCATGTCCAAATCCTGTATTATGAACTTTTATCCTGGAAATATAACCATCTGCGGAGGCATATACTCTATAGCCAATCACACCTCTGGTTTTAATATCCATGCCTTCATGAAAATGTGCCGGACGTAATTCTCCATAATTCCCGGCTAATAAAATAGGAATATGAACAGGGCTGGAAAAATAATCCTGTGGATAATCGGGTTCAGGAAAATTTTGAGCCTGAAGGATTTGGGGCAAAATCAGGAGTAATAATAGTAGTTTCTTCATATCGGATACAAAAATAAGATAGTTTGGAAGTTACACAAATTTCTGAGAAAACAGGTTCTGTTCATTGGATAAGAATTATGGTTTTTTGTAAAATTGATCATCATTCCAATTTCCGGGATTATTTTTAATATAGTTGGTAATATTAATATACGATTTATTATTTCGAATAATATGATCATGATAATTGGATTGCCACGCATATTTTGGACGAACCAAACGGGCATTTTTTTTCACACCAATTTTATAACCACGAATAATGGATGCTAAATTTTGTGATTGTGGACCGAAATTGTTTTTGTATTGGTTCGTTGTTTCTGGTAGAGACGCAAAATTTTGCGTCTCTACGTCGATTCGGTCATCATCCCTTTTTGCAATTTCAATAATTCCATGAACATGATTCGGCATAACAACGTGGGCATGCAAAATGACAAATGGAAAATGTTGCGGTATTTCTAACCAAAATTTTTCTGCCATTCTTCCGATTTCAGATAATTGCATTTTGGTATTTACCACATTCCCAAAATAACAAATGCGATTTTTTGTACAGATGGTCACAAAATACAGGGCATTATCTCCATAATTCCAGCCGGGCTTTCGATTGGATTCTATTCTGTATTTATTTTTAAATTTCGTCATAGAACTTAAATATAAATTAAATTGTAATAATGATCCTATTTTAATGAATAACAACATAAGATTGTATCTTTGTAGAGGAATTATTCAACTGTGTACAACTATATTCTTGCTTTACATATTATCTTTATTGTTACCTGGTTTGCAGGACTGTTTTATATTGTAAGATTGTTTATTTATAATCGGGAAGCAGAAGATAAAGAGGAACCGGAACGCCGGATTTTGCATCAGCAGTACCAAGTGATGATACAGCGTTTATGGAAAGGAATTACCTGGCCTTCGGCTATTCTAACGCTTATCTTTGGACTCTGGATGTTTATTCTTTATACGGATTGGGGAAATCATATCCCTACTTGGTTGTGGGTGAAATTGATATTTGTGCTTGGTCTGTATTGCTATCATTTCTCTTTACAGAGAATATATAAAAGACAAATGCAGGGGAGTTTTAAATACTCTTCTACTCAATTAAGGATTTGGAATGAAGTAGCCACCTTGTTTCTTTTCGCTATTGTGTTTCTCGTGGTGCTGAAAAGTAGTTTGGATATGGTTAAAGGATTGGTTGGGCTTGTGGTTCTGGCTATGTTATTAATGTTAGCTATCCGGGTTTATAGAAAATTAAGAAAGGAGAAAAGTTAATCCTTTTTTTTGGTAATTGATAAACCCTATATTATAAACAGTAATTATTAATATATGGTAATTACAAACGAGACTTCGAGGAACCTCAGTCTCCATAACTAGAAGAAGATGAAAAATTTGAGATTGGAAGAGAAATAATGACGAATGAAAAATAAAATTATCGGTATTGACCTTGGCGGAACGAATATCCGGGCTGCACAACTCTTTGATAAACAGCTTTCCGAAGTTTTATCGGTAAAAGTTTCTTCTTCAGGAACAGAGAAAGAAGTCTTGGAAGAATTATTTCACTTGACAGATCAGTTGGTCAATGATTCTATAGAAGCTATCGGCATAGGTGTTCCTAGTGTCGTAGATGTAGAAAAAGGAATTGTTTATGAGGTGCAAAATATTAAGTCTTGGAAAGAAGTGCAGCTGAGAAAAGAGCTGGAAGAACGTTATCACGTTCCGGTATTCATTAATAACGATGCAAATTGTTTTGCGCTTGGAGAAAAGCATTTCGGGAAAGGACGCGATTTTCATTCTTTTATTGGTTTAGCCATAGGTACCGGCATAGGAGCAGGGATTATTATAAATGATCGTCTTTATTCCGGGCCGAATTGCGGCGCAGGAGAATTTGGAATGGTGAATTATCTCGATAAATATTATGAGTATTATGCCAGTGGACAGTTTTTTGAAAATTGCTATGATACTGATGGGGAAACTATTTATAAAAGAGCAGCATCAGGAAATGAAACAGCATTAAAGATGATGGAAGAATTTGGGGAACATCTTGGGAATGCTATTAAAATGATTCTTTATACCTATGACCCGGAATGTATTATTTTGGGTGGTTCTATTGCAAAAGCCTATCCCCTCTTCCAAAAAAGGTTGTGGAAACAAATCAATATGTTTGCGTATCCAAAGTCGCTTGATAAATTTTCTATCCGAATCTCCGAATTAGAGAACGCCGGTGTACTTGGAGCTGCTGCGTTGTGTTATTATAATTAATGCGTGATGAATAATCTATTATAGCACGCAGATGACGCTGATTTAGCAGATGAACGCAAGGTGTTTGTGATAAAGTAAACTTTAATTTGGCTTTAAATATTGGCGTGTAACACGCGCCGGTAGTGATTAGGAGCCTTAAAAATCATATAACGCTACTTTTTCTTTTTTCTTCTGTTTTGGCTGTTGAATTCTTTTTTTCTTGGGTCTGTTCCACCAATACAAAAAGCCCGTTACCGGCAGGCTGGCACAAATCAAACTGATAATAAAGGCAAGGATTTTTCCGAGCGTACCTCCCACCGCACCGATATGAATATCATAATTCAACATCATCAGTTTGTTGGCGAAGGAGGCTTCTTTATAACTGTCTCTCGGTGTATGAATCCGTTGGAGGCTATATTGATCAAAGTAATAAGTACTTCTATCATAAAAAGTTTCAGAATCGTGATAACTGATAATCAAGATAGGAGCATTTTTATTACTCAAATTGGGTGAGATGTACATTCCTTTAGGTACTTCTTGTTCCTGATTCATGACCTTGTACCATGCCTTATTCAGCTTTTCATGCGTAGTAAGTTGAGCCGTTTCTGATGAAGGAGAAGACGGAGGGAATTGCATTTCCTGTGTTTCTCCACCTGATGCAACAAAATATACGCCATCCTTAAACCATGTTAAACCAACAACAACGCCGGTGGCGACTATAATGAAAGCCAGAATTAAAGAATAAAATCCAACGACATTGTGCAAATCATAAACTAATCGTTTGAATTTGGCATTCCATTTTATAAAAAAAGCCTTTCTTTTTTCTGCTTTTTTAAGATTTTTGGGCCACCATAAAATGAGTCCGCTAATCAATAGAAAAATGAAAATAAGTGTAGCATAATCGACTATTTTTTTCCCGATAGCTTGTGGCAACCATAAATAGCGATGCCCATCAATAATGAATCTGAAAAAATCAAAATTTGCATCTGAAGTCGATTGTTTTTTAATAAACTTTCCACTATAAGGGTTCATAAATACTACCTCAAAGCTTTCTCTTCCATTTTCGATCCGTTCATAACCAACTGCAGCGGCACCGGTTTTCCCTGCATAGGTTAGACCTGTAGGTGCTAATCCTTGTACATAGGCATTGGCAGAGTCTAGTAACGTGCCCGGAGGAACCATCGATTGCTGTTCAGCTTCTACAAATCGCCAAGACTCTTGCGCATCTTTGATATCTTGTTGAAAAACATAAATACAGCCGGTAATACTGACGATGAAAACGACAATACCGGAAACCAATCCAAGCCATAAATGTAGCCATCCAATCAATTTTTTGAATGGACTTTTACCGTTTTTTTTGATTCTCCGGTTTTGCATGTCGTTTTGAGGGTTAAGGTGGGTTATAATTTGAATATCCCTGCTACAAAGTTGGCCTGAACGGCCGCTCCTTGCGTAGCCGTGTAGTCGTTGGTATTAATCTTGTAAATGTATATACCGTTATCTGATGCCATAGGGAGATATATGTTGTCGTCTTCTATTAATGCTGACAAGCGTCTTCCATTTCCTTTATGCTCAAGGATTCCATCTATGAAATGCACTTCTTTGTTATTTAAATCTATGATGGCAGAACGCAAAGGACTGTCACTCCATTCTTCTTGGTTGTCTCTGGTAGCCGTATTGATTTCAGCAAAGGCTCTTCCATTCCCGAGATATAGAAGGTGTGCGGTATTTCCTCCCTCTGCTTTAGCACTAATGTCAAAGAAATAGTTAGGGTCGAAATCAGTGTCTCCATTCTTTATTTTCAAAATACCGCTGGGTTGCGTACTTTGGCTGTATCCGTTGGCAGGGTTGGAATGAGAAACAGCATAAACATTCCCGTTTTCATCTTTGATGAGTCCGCCTTTGATGTTAAATCCGCCTATGGGGCCGACTCTGGTATCTTTTATTATTTTCTGAAATTCCAATTCAGGGAAAGAGAATACAGCTACTCGTGCAGTATCGGTATAGGGGGTAGCAAAGGTTTCAGAATTACTGATGTAGTAGCTTAGAAACAAATGATTTCCACTGATGGCCATTCCCGAATAATTCACTCCTTCTTTGGCTTTTAGACGATTAAAAAGAGAATCTTCAGAGATGTTTTTCTCGGCTGTAACGGTAATAGAATTGGCTTCTATTTTACGAAACGTGATGATGTCCGAAGAAGATCTCATACTTACAGATACCAGCGTGTTTTTATCAACTTTTTTCAAGTCAGATACACTGACATCAAAGGCAATATGCCCGAATTTTTTCAATTTATCGGAAGCGGTATCTTTTTTGATTCCTATCATATCTACATCGTCCAGTCCGCCAATGCTGTAGATGGTGTTTCCAATTTGTGTAAAATCATAATAGCCGGGTTGTTCTATTCCTCTGCCTTCTGCAGAAAGCGTTCCGCTCATGATGTCATTGTAGGGAACCGTGTAATAGGTAAAATTTCCATCACTTCCCTGAACAGCCAAACTCAATACATAGGGATTAAATTGGTCTGTGGGATTGTTGGAATCAATATCTTTTACGTCGTCTTTGCTACAGGAGGCAAAACTCAATAGGAATAGGGCGACTAAAGTTCCTGTTAGTAAGCGTTGGAGGTTATTTCTGAAATTCATAATGGAATTGATTTTTATAATAGATGATTAATTAGAGGGAATAGCGTAATTTTAGAAAGAACGCTCGTCCTGGTTTTTGTAGATAAAATTTGTCATAAAGCAATTCGTCTGTCAAATTGCGTACTTCAAATGAGATATTGTATTTACCACCTTTCAGGCTGTAAGTAAGTCCCAGGTTGTGAGAGACTTGCTGTGGAATAATATTTTTGCCGTCTTTATTTCCCAAATTTGCCCAGCTCAGATAAAATTCCTGTACATAATGGAAATAGTATTTTAGCGTGAGTTTGGATTGATTGAAAATCAAATTTTTAAAGGAATAACTAGCATTGGCATTCCCAAAGAGATAAGGTCGGTTCGGCAGGCGTTCGCCTTTATTGAAATTTTTTTGATAGCCGGAATAATCATTATACACAAAATCAGCTTGATCCGTAATATTCTGATAAGTAATGTTAGTACCTATATGAAGTCTGTTTTTGTAATCATAGCCAATATTTCCTTCCACACCGATTGTTCTAACTTTAGCCAGGTTTTCAAAATTGGTAGTAGGGCTGGAGAGGGTAACCACCTGGAAAATAAGATCTTCAGCGTCTCTGTAAATAAAGCTGCCCCCGATATCAAAATGAGCGTTCATTCCCGACCTCAACTGGTAATTAGCCCCGAAGTTTATATTGTTGCTACTTTCCGGATCTAATTCGGGATTGGGTTCCACAAAAAGGCCGTTTCCGAAAATTTCGGTAGGTGTAGGCAAACGATAAGTGCGTTCGTATGAGGCTTTTAATTGTAGATTAGGCAAAAGAAAGTAGGAAGTGGCTATGCCATAACCGAAGTTACTTTTACTGCTTTCAAAAGCGGCCAGACTGGCGTCATCTACATCATATTTTTTACTGGTTTGTGCATGCAGGAAATAAGATTTTCCAAAGAGTGTTGTTGTCCATTTCTTATTGAAATCATATTTATAGGATAATCCCAGAATGTTTTTATCTAAAGATTTGGGATATTGATTGGTAATTTTATTGGGGTCTTTTTTGTCATGAGCATGACGATAGAGATGAGAAAAGGAGTAATTTAAAGCAAGAGATTGTTTGGGGGTAATTTTATATCCAATATTTAGTTGTGTGTTTAAACCGTTGTTATATTGAAATTGATCGAAAGGAAGACCGCCAAGTTCACCGGTTTGGTCTCCGGGGGTAACGAATTTCTCTCCTGCCCAATTGAAAGTTACTCCTTGCAAAGTATCTACATTTCTAACCTGATTATATTGGTAAGCAGCATTGAAATTAAGATTTAAGTTCTTTGTAAATAAGTCTCTTTTTCTGTATTTTAAATCTACTTTTAATGCACGGGTATTCTTAGTTATTCCACCATAGACAGAATTCATTGTAGCGCCATTTTGCACCTGGTTGTTCGCTCCTGTAGCTGTTATTCCCAATAAGAGATGATCTGCAAAAGAACGGTTGACGAAGCCGGTTTCCAGATGAATTCTTCCTGATTTATATTGGTTATGAAATCGAGGGACCGTCCGAGTGACACTATTATTTCCTAAAGCATCTTGTTCCACATCCACTTTTACATCGTAGTCATTGTCTGAATAATTAAACCCCAGGTTTCCTCTGATCGTAAATCCGGTTTTGTCATTGGTGTAAGCAGCATCTACTGATGCTCTGTGGGTATTAAAAGATCCCAGGGTGTAGGATGCACCAAAGAAGTTGGCATTTTTATTTGTAATGATATTTACCGCACCTCCCAAGGCATCTCCACCTAATTCTATTGGAACAACGCCGTTATATACTTCAAGTCTTTTAATTGCATTGAGTGGAATATTTGCCAGGTTAAAAGAGCTACCATAGTTTTGAATAGGTATTCCATCAATGAAAAACTTGACTTGGTTTCCGGTAAATCCGTTTAAAGAAAAGGTATAATCGGAACCTAATCCGCCTTCCCTCATTACTCTAATGCTTGAAAGACGGTCTAAAACTCCGGTTAAATCAATGGCACTGTTATAGAATTTTTTTGTACTAACAGCATCTACATTGTAGGCTTGATCGTTTATTTTTTCAAGCGTAGATTTCCCTCTAATCACCATTTTCCCTAACTGATAGGATTTCTCTTTTAGCGTGAAATTCAAAGTTTGAAGTTCTCCCTTCTTCAGAGTGATTTCCTTTTTGATTTTTTCGTATCCCACAGAGCTTATAATGAGGATTTGTTTTCTTGTAGGGATATTTTCTAATTTATAATTACCTGATGCATCTGTTTTTGTGCCCATATCCATCCCAGCAATATGAATATTGACATTTTCCAAAGGCATTCCTTGAGCATTTTTAATATTTCCTGAAATAACACCTAGTTGCTGACCAAATAATAGATGCGGAACGCATATAAAAATGACAAAAAGGAATAAAATACCTACGTAATAGCAAGTAGATTTGTCTTGATGCCCGGATAACCCTAAAAATTTCATTAATTCCTTTTATTTAAAGGAGCGAAATTCCGATAATACTACAGGGGAGTATTGCCGAAATAGGGAAAAATATTTCTACATTTGGGAAAAATATAATTTAGTCTTTGATTGTGTTCAGTATCTTTTCGGCTATAGCTATTGTATTCTCCAGATCTTCATAAGTGAGTGCGTTACTTAAAAACCAGGTTTCAAAAGGAGAAGGGGGAAGATAAATTCCTCCATTGAGCATCCCATTGAAAAACCTTTGAAAAGAATGGCTATTGGCTGCTGAAGCAGAAGAAAAATCCGTTACCGGCTTTCCGGTAAAGAAAGGACTGATCATGGACTCGCATTGATTAATTTGATGGGGAATACCTTTTTCCTCAAGTGTCCTTTTTAGTTCTTTGTGTAGATAATCGGTCTTTTCTTTCAATTCCGTGTAAATCTTCGGTTGATCTGCCAATGTTTTAAGGATAGTGTAGCCTGCGGTCATTGCAATAGGGTTCCCGCTTAGTGTTCCGGCTTGGTAAACCTCCCCTTCAGGAGCAACATGTTGCATAATTTCTTTTTTCCCGGCAAAGGCTCCCACAGGCAATCCGCCACCGATGATTTTCCCAAAAGTAACAAGGTCGGCATCTATGCCAAGATGTTCCTGGGCACCACCAACAGCAAGACGAAAGCCGGTCATAACTTCATCAAAAATCAAAAGGATTCCATTTTCATCACAGATTTTTCTCAAACCCTCTAAAAATCCTTTTTCCGGTGGTACACATCCCATATTACCGGCGATAGGTTCTACAATAATAGCGCCTATCTCATCGGGATTTTCTCGTATTAACTCCTCTACCTTTTGTAAATCGTTGTATGGGGCGATGAGTGTATCTGAAGAAACTTTGTTGGGAACTCCCGGAACTTCTTGAATATCAAGAGTGGCCAACCCACTTCCTGCACTAACAAGGAACATATCTGCATGTCCGTGATAACAGCCTTCAAACTTGATGAATTTATTTTTTCCGGTATAACCTCTAGCTAATCTAATGGCACTCATGCAGGCTTCGGTACCGGAATTGACCATTCTTACCATATCCACATTGGGAACAATTTGGGTAATTAATTCTGCTATTTCCCATTCCAATTTGGTGGGTGCACCAAAAGAGGTTCCTCTTTCAATTTGTTCTTTTAATGCTTCAATTACCGGCTTGTAAGCATGACCTAAAATCATAGGCCCCCAGGAACCTACATAATCAATGTATTTATTTTTATCTTCATCATAAAGATAAGCTCCATTTGCCCTTTTAATAAAGGGAGGCGTTCCTCCTACACTTTTATAGGCTCTGGCGGGGGAATTCACTCCACCCGGGATGACTGTTTTTGATCTTTCGAATAATTTTTCGCTATTGATAAAATTCATAATGATTTGGTTTACCTTGGATTATTACAATATTTTAGCCACTGCTTTCGCAAAATAAGTAGCAATTAAGTCTGCTCCTGCCCTTTTGATAGATGTCAGGCTTTCTAACATCGCCTCTTTTTCATCCAGCCATCCCATTTGGGCAGCAGCCTTAATCATAGCATATTCCCCGCTCACATGATAAGCACTCACAGGAACATTAAAATTGTTTTTCACTTCTCTGATAATATCCAGGTAAGCCATTGCCGGTTTCACCATCACAATATCAGCCCCTTGATTGATATCTTGTTGTGTTTCATTGATGGCTTCAATACGGTTGGCATAGTTCATTTGGTAAGTCTTCTTATCGCTGTGCCCCGGAGCGGAGTCTAAAGCATCGCGAAAAGGGCCGTAAAAACAGCTGGCGTATTTAGCGCTGTAAGAGAGAATCCCGGTCTCGGTATAATCATTCTTTTCAAAAGCATTCCGAATAGCTCCTATTCGTCCATCCATCATGTCACTGGGAGCAACAAAATCAGCTCCTGCTTGCGCATGAGAAAGACTCATCTTGATGAGCGCTTCTACTGTTTCATCATTCAATATTTTACCGCTTTTTTCTTCTACGATACCATCATGACCGTAGGAAGAATAGGGATCTAATGCCACATCTGTCATGACTACCATTTCCGGAAGTGCTTCTTTAAGTGCTTTAATGCTGCGCTGCATAAGTCCGTCTGGATTCCAGCTCTCTTTGCCGGTGTTGTCTTTTAAATCCTCTCCACATTTGACGAATAAAAGAATGGCTTTAATTCCTAGTTCCCAAAGTTCTTTAGCTTCTAGGATTGTTTTGTCTATTGATCGACGATAGTAATCCGGCATGGAAGGAATTTCTTCCACCTTATTTTTGCCCTCCATAATAAAAAGAGGAGCAATAAAATCACTGGGAGTTAATGTAGTTTCTGCGACCATATCCCTGATAGCGGAATTAGATCTTAGAATTCGGTTTCTTTTTATTAAATGCATATTCGGTATGTTTTTCTAGTATAACGTGTTTGTGTTTTTCTATGAATCTGACGCAAATCAATGAAATTAATCTATCCAATCTATAGGATGTTTACAAACTTCCAATAATTTCCATTCTTCGCTGCCCTTTTTAGGTTGATAATCATAAATAAATTGTACGGTAGGTGGTAAACTCATCAAGATACTTTCTGTTCTTCCATTGGTTTTTAATCCAAAAAGTGTTCCTCTGTCATGCACCAAGTTGAATTCCACATAGCGTCCCCGTCTGATTTCCTGCCATTTTTTGTTATTTTCGGTATAGGTCATGTTTTTTCTTCT
The DNA here is from genome assembly GCA_964558275.1 of uncultured Chitinophagaceae bacterium. Lineage (GTDB taxonomy): Bacteria > Bacteroidota > Bacteroidia > Chitinophagales > Chitinophagaceae > FW021-bin31. The sequence continues at coordinate 6,983 of CAZLDH010000034.1, read as the reverse complement.
CTGAACAAGAGGTAAATACGCAGGAATAAAGGCATCCCCATTCGCTTGAGAAAAAGCCATCAATGCTGCTATATCATGGTTTTTATTTGGTTGGAGATGGTCATAAAAAATACCGCCTATTCCTCTAGCTTCGTTATCTCTATGACTATTTACGAAATAATCGTCACACCACTTTTTAAAGGCGGGATAAAACTCGTCATCGTAGGAATCACAAGTTTTTTTTAGGGTTTGATGGAAATGTCTTGCATCCTCTTCAAATAAATAGAATGGTGTTAAATCGGAACCGCCGCCAAACCATTGGTTAATAACTTTATCCTCTTTGTCGTAGAGCTCAAAATAGCGATAGTTGGCATGAACGGTGGGCACAAATGGGTTGATAGGATGAATGATTAAACTTAGACCACAAGCAAACCATCTATCCCCATCAATATTCAAATGTTTCCGCATTTTATCGGTTACTTCTCCTTCAACGATAGAAGTATTTACGCCTCCCTTTTCAATAAAATCTCCATTGGCGATAACACGAGTTTTGCCTCCTCCGCCACCGGCTCTTTTCCATTCATCGGTTTGAAACCGGGCTTTACCGTCTTCTTTTTCCAGCGCAGTACAAATCCTCTCTTGAAGAGATAAAATATAGGTAGTCCAAGATGATCGGATCGAATGTTTCATTTTTTTGATTCCTATTTTTCAGTAGTTGTTTCACGCCTGCTTGATCCTATGGGCACGCAAAGGGCGCAAAGGTAAAAAAACGCAAAGCTCGCGGAGGATGATTCTTTGCGTTCTCTGCGAGTTTAATTCTCTGCGCCCTTTGCCTGCCTGCCGGTCAGGCAGGCGTGAAAATATTAGCGGTTCTTTCAGGAGACATTCTAAATATTTTTCACTTCTTCCACAAAGGCTCGCGCATGATCCACCGGAACGTTTGGTAAAATTCCATGTCCTAGGTTTGCGATATATCTCTCTTTTCCGAAATTTTTAATCATCCTTTTTACTTCTTTTTTGATGTTAGGGATGGGACTCAGCAAAATAGCAGGATCCAGGTTTCCCTGTAAGGTTATTTTATTATCGCTTAGTTTTCTGGCCAATTGAGGATTTATTTTCCAATCTATTCCCAATGCATTAACAGGCATCCGGCTCATCTCTTCTAATCCATACCAGGCTCCTTTTGCAAATAAGATAGTAGGACAATATTTACTTAAGGCAGCAATAATTTTTTGGTTATAGTGAAGGGAAAATTGCCGGAACATTTCGGGACTCAGCATTCCACTCCAGGAATCGAATAATTGCACACAATCTGCACCGGCTTTTACCTGTTCTTTCAAATATAAAATGGTGGCCTGAGTAAGTTTCTCAAAAATTTGATGGGATAAAACCGGATTTTTATATAAAAAAGCTCTGGCTTCATCGAAGCTTTTGCTTCCCTTTCCCTGAATCATGTAACAGAATAAAGTCCAGGGTGCACCGGCAAAACCAATCAGCGGAATGCGTCCGTTTAAAGTTTTTTTTGTGAGAGCGAGCGCTTCAAAAACATAATGCAGTTGATCTGTTATATCATGAACGTGAAGAGATTCAACATCATCAGCGGTTTTGATAGGTTGGGGAAGCAAAGGTCCTTTTCCCGGAATTAATTGCACTTCCATGCCCATCGCTTTTGGAATGACCAGGATGTCAGAAAAAATAATTGCGGCATCTACGCCGATCTGTTCTACCGGTTGCAAGGTGATTTCAGTAGCAAGTTCAGGATTTTGACAGCGCTCGAAAAAAGAATATTTTTTCCTCAGTTTTTGATAATCAGGAAGATATCTCCCGGCCTGCCGCATCATCCATACCGGTGGGCGATCCACTTTTTCTCCTTTTAGTGCTTTAATTAACAAGTCATTTTTTAACATGGCTGTTGCGTATTGAAATGGTTATAAACCAATTTTAGAAGTTGAGGTGTTGTTGGTTCTTTACTAATGAATACCGGATTTTCTACATGCGATTCCACCGCAGATGCCGTAGTCTGTCCAATAGAAAAGCAAGGAATCTCTGCCGGAAGGGTATTCACAGAGAAAAAGCTTTCTACTGCGCTTGGACTGTAAAAAAGGTAAGCATCATACGTTTTGTTTATCTGATGTGGATTATTTTCTGTTTTGTAAATATTCCATTCTTTGAAAGGTATCTTTTCTTGTTTAAGGAAATCGGGAAGCGTATTTCTTCGTCTTTGACTACAGAAAAAATGAACAGGCTGTTTATCTTTTTTTATTTTTTTACATAAATCTGCTGCACAGTTGGCATGGGCAATGATTTGATTTTCTCCGGCATATTGAAGTACTTCTTGTTTTGTTGCTCCTGAAAGTACGTAGTATTTCCAACGAGCAGTTATTTTTTCGGGAAGCCGATTTAAATAATTTTTAAAAGCAATAGATACCGCATTTTTACTTGTGAAAAGCAATATATTGTTCGGACTACTTAGTTCGGATAGTATTTTATTTTCTAGTTGGTTAGAGTGGATGGGCTCAATTTTAATAAAACGTTCATCATGAATACAGATTTGGTGCTGCAAAGCATGCTCAGCAACTGATTCTTTAAGCTTTCTTGTGCAAAGAACATGAATCATTCCCACTTAATTTGCTTTTAACTTCAATGCATCTACGATTTCCTGTCCACCATTTTTCAAAAGTTCTTTTCCAGCGCTGTATCCTAAGTTATCAGCATCTGCTACATCACTGCTTTTTTGTATTTCTACCTTCTTTTGACCCTCAGGGGTAAGTATGTTTCCGTGCAGATAGATTTGGTCTTCCCGGAACTGTGCCGAAGCACTAATGGGAGTGGAACATCCGCCGTATAAAGCTTGTAGGAAATCACGCTCTATTTTGGTGCATAGCGCCGTAGTTTTATCATTGAGAATGTGCCGAATCTCTTGTATTTCCTTATCGGCTGTTCTGCAGGTGACCATGATAGCGCCCTGTGCCGGAGCAGGAAGCATCCAGTCTAATTCTTTGGCTTTTTCAGGTCTTAATCCAATTCTTTCTAATCCGGCAGCGGCGAATAACGCTCCATCCCAATTATTTTCCTCCAACTTTTTCAATCGGGTATTCACATTTCCTCTTAATCCTGTAATTAAGCTGTTGGGATATCGGTTCAGCCATTGTGCTTTTCTGCGTACGCTTCCGGTGGCAATCGTGTAACGTCCTCCTTTCTCAAAAGACGAGAAGGTTTTGTAAAGTAATAAATCTTTTACCGGCCCTCTTTTTAACACCGCTATTTGAGATAATCCTTCTGCCAATGTTGTAGGAACATCCTTCATAGAATGAACAGCAATATCTATTTTCCCGTCCAATAATGCGGCATCCAGGTTTTTAGTAAAAACGCCCTCTACACCGAAGGAGTATAGCGGTTTGCTTAGGTTTAAGTCTCCGGTACTTTTGATGGCTATGATTTCCGTTTTAAACCCATTGCGTTCTAACAGATTTTTTACCTGATTAGCTTGCCATTGTGCCAGTTGGCTGTTGCGCGTTCCTATTCTAATCTGTTTTCCCATTTTCCTTATTCATAGGCATTTCAAAAATATCTTCTAGAACATCTCTGTAGTGTTTGCCCTTGCCATTGGCATTTTTTAGTTTGACGGCAAAGACATCTACCGTTTTTTGAATCATCCTGGAGGATAGTGTTTCCAAATCTTCCATATCCGCCTGAGTCTTTTTATGGTAATAATCAATCTCTTTTTTATAAATGCCTTCCATTTTGTCCTTCATGGCTTTGAGGATGGCTACATTTTTCTGATTTTGATACCAAGCCATGAAATCTTTTTGATGTTCCTCAATAATGGCATTTACTTTTGGAATTTCTTTTTTACGTTCTTTTAGTGTATTATCTTGTATTTGTGATAGTTGATCAATATCTATTGTCTGAATTTCAGGCAGGTCTTTGACATCACCGGCAATATTACAGGGAATAGATAAGTCTATGATTACTTTATTCCGTTCAGAAATATCTTCTTTATTTAAGGTCGGATGCGGAGCATTGGTAGCAACAAGCAAAACATCAGTTTCTTGAAGTTCTTCTTTTAAGGAAGATTCCGGGACATAATTTAACCGTAATTCTTTTGCAAATTCTCTGGCTTTGCCTTCTGTCCTATTAACCAATGTAATATTTTTGCAACCTAAATACGAAACTAAATTTTTGCAGGTGTTTTGCCCTATTTTACCTAAGCCGTACAATAATATTTTTTTATTTCTAATATCATCAACCTTTTTTAAATGTTGAATAGCTGCAAAGGCGGCGGAGACAGTTCCGGAGCTAATATTGGTATTGGATTTTACTTTTTTAGAGGCTTGTAATACACTATTTAACAATCTTTCTATGAAGGGGCCCATTATTCGGGTTTCTTTAGATCGTTTTAAGGCTTGTTTTATTTGTGATGTAATCTCAAAATCTCCCAGTATTTGAGAGTTTAATCCGCAAGTAACCTGATATAAATGTTTGATGGCCGATGCGCCGTTGAGAATATAAGCTTGTTGTTCAAAGGTTGCCGCATCTCCTTCTGTTTCTTCACAAAGCAGAGATATAAGCTCCTTTGCATCTTTGGCAAAACCATAAATCTCTGTTCTGTTACAGGTTGATAAAATATAGCATTCCGGTATTGGGAGTTTGGTAAGTTTTTGAGCCACAAATTGATATTTAGTGGAATCAAAAGCGAATAAACTCCTGATTTGAGTATTTGTCTTTACATAATTTATACCTGCCATATAAAAAAAAGGCAAATCTTTTTCGACCGTATTTTGCATTTTAGGGTTGTACTTACTTGATGTGGCAAAGATAAAGAGTGTAAGAGATTTTTTTGCTTTTAGCTTGTCATTAATCTGTCATTATTACTTTAATATAAGCGAGACTTCCGGCGGATATAAAATGTATCGATCTTACTATGTTGGAAACAATACTTTAAGAATTCATTAAATGTCTTTTTCTTTTTAATAGAGTATTTTTGCCAAAAAATATCTTATGGAAGTAATATTCGAATCTTTTGAACAGCTTCTTAATCCGGCTTGGATTATGAAGAACGGAGGGCTTTATTTAGTTTTAGCCATTCTATTTATTGAGACAGCAGTTTTCTTTGGATTCTTTCTACCGGGAGATCCGCTTTTGTTTGTCGCGGGGATGTTGATTGCGGTGGCGAATCATGCTTTTCCTTTTCAGAATGAGATAATGAATCTTGGCTTCTGGATGGTATTGTTTATCCTGGCTACAGGTTTAGGCTATTGTGCCGGTTATTGGGTCGGGAAGAAGTTTGGGTATGCCTTGCAAAACAAGAAGGATAATTGGCTTTTTAAGAAGAAGCATATCGAATCCGCTAAGGAGTTTTATCAGAAAAAAGGGGGCTTTGCTATCGCTATTTCCCGTTTTCTGCCGATTGTAAGAACTTTTGTTCCTTTAATTGGGGGAATGGTAAAGATGGATTTCAAAAAATTTAGTTTTTATAACATTTTGGGTGCCGTTGTTTGGGTAGTCGGAGTGACATCTTTAGGATTTGTTTTGGGAGAGAACCCTTGGGTGAAAGCTAATCTGGAACTGATTATTATAGCCTTAGTAGTGGTAGTAACAGCGCCGGTGATATTTAAAATGATATTTAGAAAGAAGGCTGCAGCCTAGGTCGGAATAAAAGAAATAAAAAAGCTTTGTTCAGGGTAGGCACTTTAATAATCGGGAATTTTATTTTACAAATAAGGAAAAAGAGAAGCCGGTATTTATGGCAGTTACAGGTCTTGCGCAGGAGGGTCTGTTGTCCTGTGTAAACAAGCGGATTTGGGTTTGTCATAATTATAAATATGCATTACATTTGCCTGCGCTATGAATATCCTTCATGAGTCCACATATTTTACCATGCGTCAATGTGATTTGAAACGTTGTTTCGTTTTTGAAACGGCACACAAATCTGTTAAATTGACCTTTTGTCAACTTTTGGCATTACGGAATAAAGTGAATGCAATAAATTTATGTGCTCATTTCAATGAGGATGAACACGAATCCGGCATAGAAATTTTGTTGTTTAAAAATCGGGAGCATGTCCTTATTCTGGATACTTACCAGGTCATAGCGTTGAAAAGATTTATGGATGACACCTTTTCCATCCTTGAATGTGCGCCACTTGCCCATCTATCCAATTAGTAAAAAATTAAAAATTAGTTTTTTTAACTTCTTTTTTAGCAGGGATAATAATATAATTTATGTATCTTTGATATAAAGAAACGATTATGAAGGATTTAATGAGACAAAAGTTGGGAATAAATGTAGATGTCATGGATTTGTTGAATAAACAAATCGGGAAAGAAGCACATGCCTCATCTGCTTATTTAGCCATGGCTTCTTGGTGTGATCAAAATGCATTAAATGGCAGCGCCGAACTGTTATATGAACAATCTGCAGAGGAAAGAGAACATGAAATGAAGATATTTCATTATATTAATGATAATGGCGGAACAGCAACCTCTCCTGAGGTAAAGGATATTTTTCATGACTATAGCTCTTTGGAAGAAGTATATGAAACGGCTTTAGAGCAGGAAATTAATGTAACGAAGTCTATTCATGCTATTGTAAAGAAATGCAGACAAGTAGATGATTATAGAACAGAAAAATTCTTGCAATGGTTTATAGATGAACAAATGGAGGAAGAGAAGAAAATGCGTGATATTCTTGATTTATTTGAATTAATGGGAGGAAGTCCGTTATCTATAAAACTTATTGATGAACGTGTGAAAGACGCATAGCGTTTTAGTTTTTCTTAAAATTTAAAGCACCTTAGTTTCTGTATGATATTAAGGTGCTTTTTTATTTTTATGATGGCCATAAAAAAAGGAATTGTCTTTTGTTTGTCAAAATGAGTGTAACTTTTCATATTACTGCGGATTGCTGTTACTTTTGCACTACTTTTTAGCTCGATAAAAATTGGGCGATTGACAAAGTGAAACTATGCAGAATAATCACACCGCTTTATTGCTAACTAATCT
>CAZLDH010000033.1:0-21626 GCA_964558275.1 uncultured Chitinophagaceae bacterium | reverse complement strand
GCCATATATACGATTTGTTTTCCCTTCCCTTTGAGCCTACGAAACAACATGCTCCATAACAATACAAAACCGGCAAAAATACCACAATGTACCATTTTATCAAAATAGGGAATGCGGGAAAAAGGCGTATTTGGAACGCTGGAAGCCGGCATCAAAGTCAAGATAATAATAATAATCGTCCAGATAATGGCCGGAAGAAAAGCTGATATTTTTTTCATAAAAGTCTTTTACCCTTCGGCTAGATCTCCTTTTCATAAGCAGAAGCATCCAAAAGTGCATCCACATCTTCGGCTGAAGAAGGAGTGATTTTCACAATCCAACCTTCACCATAAGGATCAGAATTAACAAGTTCCGGATTATCATCTAAGGATTCATTAACACTTTCCACCTTACCGGACACCGGCATGTATAAATCAGAAACCGTTTTCACAGCTTCTACCGTACCAAAAACCTCATCAGGATCTAAAGTATCTCCTTCTGTATCCACATCAATATACACAATATCTCCCAACTCACTTTGTGCAAAATCCGTAATGCCTACCAAAGCAGTTCCATCCTCTTGGAGCTTAATCCATTCATGATCTTTGGTGTACTTTAATTCTGAGGGTGTATTCATAATATTTAATGTTTTAATGCGAAATTAATGGTTTTCCTTAGATTAAACCACTTCGGTCAAATTTTGAGCCAAAATTAAAGATTATTATTGCCTTAAAAGAATAAGAATTTATGGACAATACGAACTTTCATAGGTAGATCTTTTAGTGGCCGATCATTATCATCCGTCTTTACTTCTGCTATCTTCTCCAATACGTCAAAGCCTTTGACCATATAACCAAAAACCGTATATCCTCCATCCAGAAACGGCGTTCCGCCAATGGTTTTATATACTTCCCTTTGTTTTTTAGTGAATGTTCTGCCTGTTCGTTTGGAGATTTTGTCCAACTCCTTATCTGTATAAGTCTTCCCTTCCACAATATAAAATTGGGAACCATCAGATACCTGTTCAGGATTCACGCGATCCCCTTCTCGTGCCATCGCAAGCGCTCCTTTTCGATGAAAAAGATAGGGCTTAAATTCTGCAGGAATGGTATAACCAATACTTCCATTACCCAGAAAATCGCCCGGCTGTGCTTCATCAGAAGTAGGATCTCCTCCCTGAATCATAAAGCTATCAATCACTCTATGAAAAAGTAAACCGTCATAGAAATGTTCCTTCGCCAACTTAATAAAATTGTCTCTATGAAGTGGCGTGGAATCACTCAACAAAAAAACCATCTTTCCATAAGGCGTTTTTATTTTTACCTTCCGATGTTTTTGTGCAAGTGCCGTTGTTCCAAGTCCCAATAAAAGGAAAGAAAGCAGAATTACTTTTAGTTGTTTCATGCATTTATCTTTTACTTCTGTAAATCATCTAATATAGGATGATCTATAGCGGATACTTCAGTTTTCCCATTTTCTAATTGTTCGAAAATAACAATAGTGTTTTTTCCTTCTCTCAGCCAAGGTCCCGGTAGATAGAGCGTCTGTTGAGGACCAATCTTCCAATAACGTCCAAGATTATGTCCATTCACAAAAACTATTCCCTTCCCAAACTTGCGCATATCCAAGAAAGTGTCTCCGGTATTATCTAATTGAAAAGTCCCCTTATATACCACAGGTCCATCTACCGTTCCTTTATTTTTAACAAAATCAAAACCTTTGGTATTCTTAAAAGGGAAACCAAACATTTTCCATCCGATTAGTTTTTCTCCTGCGAACGTCACCTCTCCGATAATTCCCTTTCGGTTATTCATCAATTCTCTGCCATAATTAATCCGTCCTAAATTTTCCACCAGAATATCCACTTGAGCTCCATCAGAAACCTTTATTTCCAACTCCTTTTCTTTATTCATTCGATTCAAGGTTCCCACACGTTTTCCATCAACAAACACCTGTGCATAATCTCTTAAACCATTGATCTGTAAAACACCTTCTCCTCCATCTTCAATCGTCGTTCTATATAAAACATATCCATAACCCTGATTTAGATCTTCCATGGAAAGAGGATCGGCATTCTGAACCGGATCTGCCGGCAAATTTTTAAACAATGCTGCTTCTTGTGTCAATTGAATATCCGGGATGCTGATAAAATGCGGTGCATCAGGAATCGGAGGAACGTCGGCATCTTTCGGTAAATAATTCAGAATCAACTCCCTTAAAGCCTTGTACTTTTCTGTAGGTACGCCGGCTTCACTCAATGGAGCATCATAATCGTAACTGGTAATATCCGGCTGAATAGGATGATCTCCATTATAATTTGCGCCATTCATAAACGCAAAGTTGGTTCCTCCATGCCACATGTAAAAATTGATGGAAACACCTGCATCCAATAAATCCTTCACATCATCAATGAAAGAGTTAACAGGAACTTTCTGAAATTTCTCTCCCCAATGATCTAACCAACCGGGATATAACTCAGGAATAAAATAAGGTCCTTTTCCTCCGTGAAAATCATTGACTAATTTTTTCAAATCCTGTGGACTTGGAGAGCCATTTGCCCCCGGAAGCACACCGGGAATTACTCCGCCTTTAAAATAGCTGGCACCTGCACCATCTGCAGTAAAGAAAGGCACCGTAAAACCGGCATCCTTATAAAACTGTTCCACTTCCTTCATATAGGCTAAGTCATGACCGAAAGATCCATATTCATTTTCTACCTGAACCATAATAATAGGGCCTCCATTAGAGATTTGCAAATCGGCCAACTTCGCACCTATCTTCATGATATATTTCTTAGCCGGCTTCATAAATTCCGGATCTTTCGTACGAACGCGAATATCTCTATCCTTCATCAACCACCAAGGATAACCGCCAAACTCCCATTCCGCACAAACATAAGGTCCCGGACGAAGAATAACATACAACCCTTCTTCTTGAGCCAGTTCTACAAAGTGACGAACATCCTGCCTTCCTGAAAAATCCCAAACACCTCTTTTAGGCTCATGTGCATTCCACATACAATAAATACTCACCGCATTTAAGCCCATCGCTTTGGCTTTATGCAATCGATCTTTCCAATAAGCCTCCGGGATTCGGGTATAATGTAATTCTCCGGAAATAATTTGAAAAGGCTTTCCATCCAACAGAAAAGCAGAATCTCCTAGCACAAAAGTATGATCTTGGGCTACAGAAGAAGTAGCGAAGAAACTGAAAGACACCAATGCAACCAACAGCGTAGTAAGTATTTTTTTCATGCATTTTATTTTTTGACGGAACGAAGGTAGCTATTGTCAAAAAAACATCCTGAAATGTATGACATTAAATTTTTGTTAGAATATTGTTCTTGATTCCTATATTATCCTAGATGAGAGCTTCATTTTAATTAGACATATCATCAGAAAGGTTTAAAGGCGGGGAATATTCTTCTTCCTTTTCTTTGAACAAAAATAATTCAAGCTCTTTTTTATTATTAAATCCAGCTAACTTTTGTCTATATTTTCCGGCTATTTGAGGATGTTGAATTTCTAATTTTCTATTCTTACTCATTTCTAAATATTCTTCTTCTTGATCAATCCCTAAAAATCTTCTATTGGCTAAGTTAGCCGCAATTCCTGTTGTTGAACTGCCCGTAAACGGGTCTAAAATCCAAGCATTGGGTTTTGTTGAAGCTAAAATGAGGCGCGTCAAAACAGAAAGTGGTTTTTGGGTAGGGTGTTTGCCACAACTTTTTTCCCATTTTGCAATAGCCGGCAATCGCCAAACATCTTTCATTTGTTTGTTTCCATTAAGCTGTTTCATTAAGTCATAATTAAAATAATGAGACACTTTTTCCTTTTTTCGTGCCCAAATAATTTGTTCAGTAGAATGCGTAAAATAACGACAAGAAAAATTGGGGGGCGGATTGGTTTTTTGCCAAGTAACAATGTTCAATATTTTAAAGTTCAATTCCGTCAAAATTTGACCAATGGAAAAAATATTGTGCATTGTTCCGCTTATCCAAATAGTGGCATTATCTTTCATTTTATCACGAACTAATGAAAGCCATTGTCGGTTAAATTCGTTGACAAACTCAAAGCCTCTAGATTTATCCCATTTACCTTTGTTTACGCTAACAATTTTCCCACTTTGGATGGATAGACCGTTGTTGGATAAAAAATAGGGGGGATCGGCAAAAACCATATCGAATTTATGCTCAAATTTTGGCAATAATTCCATTGTATCTCCTTGAAGGAGATTGAAATTTTTATCTTTGGATTTAAAGTAGGGCTTAAGCATTCCAAATATCATTATACATTAATTCAGAAATCTCCTTTCTTCGATTTAGTATTTTTAAATCATCCCACTTGCTTGAATTGTTAAATACTTCTTTTGTTGTTTTTAAAGTTGATTTTTCTAATACAAATTTTTTCTTAGTTGAATATTGCTTATTACCAATTTCAGAATTCAAATTTGAATCTAATAGCACAATATTTCCAATGTTTTTAAATAAAGCACGTTCATTTAGTTCATTCCAGACTCCGTTAGGGTTTTCAGGATAAATATGTTCTAAGCTAGTATTTACCACATCAACATTATTATTTTGATAATAGAACTCAATCTTTTTCAAAACATATTGAACTAATTTCTTTTGTTTTGTTTCAGTTGATGAATAATAAAGTTTTTCATCAATATTTGTATAATATTCCTTATAAGTAGGCAGCTTTTCATCCAGCTTTGTTATCATCTTGTCAATTTCCAGATGCTTTTTGTGCCTATCCGGAGCCTCTTTTATATCTCTTGCAAATCGCGCATACATTGTATCTAATCCTGAAGATCTATTTGAACTTATGGCATTATTTATAAAGTGATACTTTTCAATTGTATTCAAAGCCTTTATAATATACTTAATACTTATGCTTTTTGTTTTGTACTCACGTAAAAGTCCTAATAAAATAGGATTTGCAACCTCAATATTGAAAACACTAACAATTGCATTTAAAGACGAATATATTTTAAACTCATTTTGATTTTTCCAGCTTTCCTTTTTGGGGTAGTTGATCTCATTGAATAATATTGAATCATTTTTCAGGTCGTTTAGAAACCCAACAATATCTACTTTTTTCTTAACTATTCTATTTATAAACTGCTTATATACCTTTTTATTAGATACTTTTTTATACCGTGACGACCAAAAGTTATTTAAAAACTTTAGGTTTTTATTTTCCGAATTTGCTAATATAATTTTCCAACTATCATTTGGTTCATCTATATGAGGCTGACGAGGGTAGAGTTTAAAAATCTGATTTTTTATTAGGTCTAGAGGTGTAAGATCCTTCCCTGTTGCATTTAATGTTTCAAAGATTGTAAATGCATCAACTTCATCACTTACAGCCACAAAAATAATTTCAAGATCTAATATTTTATCTCTGATCACTTCGAGTTCTTTCGTAGTTCGACTACTAAATGATTTATAAAGTTTATCATATATTTTTTTGATTCTTTTTTCACCACTTTTATTTGGTTTCACAGACAAGTCCTTTTTGGAAGGAATATTTTGCACATACGCCTGAAGAACAGGATAGGGCATCTTGTTTTCTAATATGACATATAGTTCATTATTTCTATTTTTTCCAAAAATATAATTGTCATTTATGCCATCTGCTAGATTGGCCTCTTCTTTTTTGTAAAAAAGATCTCTTATGACACTCAATATTATCGTGATAGTAGTAATCCTTTGTTGACCATCAATTACATTAAAAGAAGATCCATTAAATTCTCCTTCTAGAACCATATGTCCTATAAAGTAACTTTCATCTATATTTGTCTCATCAATATCTTCTATAAACTCATCAATTTCCTCGTTATCCCAATCGTATTCTCTTTGATAGTCCGGAATAATAAAAGTTCCTTTTTTTAAAACATTTTCTATTTTTTGGCTTCGTGCTTCTACATTCATTCTTTTATTATTTTATTCAACAATCCTATTTTTAACATCTCTAAATTTAACAGATAATCTGCCTTATCAAAATATTCTCTTAGAGGTTTTAAAGTTGATTTCCAACCTGCCCCGTCAGTAATCCAAATGAATCCAATATTTTGGTTGTTCCAATATCTATTCATTTGGACATATTCAGTTGCTGTTGATTTTAGTTTAGAACCACCACCGCCATAAAAATTGCATTCTACAAAATAGAGTTTCCCGTTTTTATTGATAGCAAAATCAATTCTTCGAGAAGATTTATCTACTTTAATATCAATTCCCCATTCCTTTTTGATTTTTGGTGCGGTGGCTTGATCCATATAACCAATATTCAATTCGTTACAGGTTTTAGCTATAAATTCTTCAACAAGGTTTTCCATTAATGTACCACCACGATTTTTACGTCCGTTGCTATCCAAACCAACTTCAACTCCGGTGGCATAATCCACAAGGTTTTTGATTTTTCTATCTGCCAAAAGTGAACCTATTCCCGATTTTATTAAAAACTCTGCAAGTTCTTTGCAATCTTGATCCGTTAATTCTCTTTTATTGAATTTGTATCTTTTATATATGAAATTTTGAATGTCAATTAGTACTTCTACGGACTTTTGTCGGATAGCTAAAAGAGAGGGAAACGCTTTTATTACATTTGGATACTTTTTGATTAAATTGATTGCTTCTTTTTCAATATCCTTTTTCCCAACCAAAACATTCAATAGATTGAGTTCTGTTTCAATCGGTTCGATATTGTTTATCACCTTCTTCCAATTGACAAAGTAATCCCATTGTGTTATTTTGGTTTTAAAGGTATCAGAGATTGTCTTAAATAATTCATCATCATTCTTCAAATCAAGCAGGCTCGAAAGTTTCTTCATTCTTATAGTTTGTAATTAATAGCTCTTTTAATTTCCCACGTTTTTTAGGATTTGCATTAATACTTCTTTTTGCATCAACTCTTCCGATTTGGAAATCGGAATATAAATCGTCAAAAAAATTGTCATTTGGATTTTTACCTTTTACATCTGAATTGCTTAAAATCCACCGATGGTCTAAAGCATCAAGTTTAGAGCAAAATTCTTTTAATCTGATTTGCTCATCATCGTTAAATTCATCTTTTGCATAAGAATTGAAACTTGATGTTTCATTCAATGGTTTGTAAGGCGGGTCAAAGTAGAAAATCGTGTTGTCGTTAGCATATTCCAATGTTGCTTCGTAATCTCCGCACAAAATTTCTACTTTTTGCAGAGCTTCGTTTACAGCTAAAATATTTGCTTTATTGCAAATGGTTGGATTTTTATATCGTCCCTTGGGAACGTTGTATTCATTTTTTCGGTTTACTCGATAAAGTCCGTTGAAGCAAGTGCGGTTTAAGAAAATAAAAATGGCAGCTTGGACAATATTGTTTTCTTTTCTCGTATTAAAAATAGTCCTTTTCTCATAAAAATATCCTTTCTCTTGCTCTTGATTGCCTTCAAAAGAATGATACTGTTTTTCATATTCTTCTAAAATGAGTATCAACTCATTTGGGCTATTTTTAATTACATCGTACGCGTTGATTAAGTCTTGATTAATATCATTAATTACCGCTTTTTCAATGTTTGGAAATCCGGAAAGCATCCAAAATAAGATTGCTCCACTACCGACAAATGGCTCTATATAAGTGAATTCCTGATTTGTTACTTCAGTTGGCAGAATGTTTTCAATCTCTCCAATCAGTTGAGTTTTACCCCCAGCCCACTTCAAAAACGGTTTTGCTACTTTATTTTTTGTCATATTTATTTATTGTTTCGATCTAAAATACAATATTCTCGTATTTATCCTACTTATCCTACAGGTTATTTTACCTCGGAACTAAAAAATAAAGTCGGCATCCTCTGCCGACTTTACTCAAATGATTATATGCGAAATCCAATTATTGGACTATAATAAATATCACTTTCTTATAACTTCTTCATAAAGCACTTCCTTCTTCTCTTTCACTGCCTCATTATTTAAATATGCATCAAAAGAAGACATCTTATCTATGGTTCCGTTAGGCGTTAGTTCAATAATCCGATTAGCGGAAGATTGCATAAACTGGTGGTCATGTGTTGTAAATAGTGCAACGCCACCAAAGTCAACGACGCCATTATTGAAAGCCTGAATCGATTCCAAATCTAAATGATTCGTGGGCTCATCCATGATAATTACGTTCGGGCTTTGCAACATCATGCGAGACACCATGCATCTCACTTTTTCTCCTCCACTCAAGACATTGGTCTTTTTTTCAATTTCATCCCCGGCAAAAAGCATTTTCCCAAGAAACCCTCTTAAGAAGGGTTCATCAGCATCCTCTACCGTCGGCGGCACATACTCACGCAGCCAATCTATCAAACTAAGTTCATTTTCAAAATATCGGGTATTGTCATTCGGTAAGTAGGCTTTTGTTATGGTGGATCCCCATTCAAAACTACCGCTATCTGCTTCCATTTCTCCATTAATAATCTCGAAAAAAGCAGTTATGGCCTGGTGATTTTTTGACAGAAAAGCAATTTTATCGCCCTTATCCACCTCAAAACTTACATTTTTAAACAACTGAACGCCGTCCACCGTTTTGGATAAGTTTTTTACTTCCAGAATCTTATTTCCCACTTCCCTATTTTGTTGAAAAATAATACCGGGATATCGACGGTTAGAAGGTTTTATATCTTCGATCTCTATCTTTGCAAGGGCTTTCTTTCTACTTGTAGCTTGTTTGGATTTAGAGGCATTGGCACTGAATCGATTGATAAAATCCATCAATTCTTTCTTCTTGGCTTCATTCTTTTTATTGCGATCGGCCTGCTGACGAGCAGCCAATTGAGAAGATTCATACCAAAAGGTATAATTCCCTGCATAAATCTGAATCTTGCCAAAGTCTATATCGGTCACATGCGTACAAATGGTATCCAGAAAATGCCGGTCATGAGAAACGACAATAACAATATTTTCATAATCAGCCAGAAAATCTTCCAGCCAGTTGATGGTTTCAATATCCAGATTATTGGTAGGCTCATCCAACAGCAGGATATCGGGGCTGCCAAAGAGAGCCTGTGCTAACAGCACCCGCACTTTCTCCTTCCCATCTAATTCCTTCATCAACTTCTGATGCAGTCCTTCTTTAATATTCAAATTATTCAACAAGGCAGCAGCATCACTTTCGGCAGTATAACCGCCCATGTCTCCAAACTGCTCTTCCAAATGACCCGCTTCTATACCATCCTCTTCCGAAAAATCAGGCTTCGCATATATGGCATCTCTTTTTTGCGCCACTTCCCACAATTTACTGTCCCCCATCACAACCGTATCTAAGACAGAATATTCATCAAAAGCAAACTGATCCTGTTTTAAAACACTCAGTCTTTCATCGGGAGAAATGGCCACCTCTCCTTTATTGGGCTCAATCTCTCCTGAAAGAATCTTTAAAAACGTGGATTTCCCGGCTCCATTTGCCCCAATAACACCATAACAATTGCCTTTGGTAAAATTCAGGTTGACCTCATCAAAAAGGGTTCTTTTCCCAAATGAAAGAGTGACGTTCTGTACACTTAGCATAACCGTTTTTTCTTTTATTTTATTGAACGGCAAAGATAGACAAAGTGAATGGGATTACACCTTATTCCTTCTTTTTCCTATCCCTTTTCACAAAAAAGACTTCCATTTTAATCAAATCTCCTTGACATCCAATAAAAATATTTTTTCTCTGCAGGAAGAAACCGCTCCTATCTAATTTTTTCATACTTTTGTCGCTATAACAGAACAAACCCCATTAATCATGAAACTATTTTCCAAAAAGGACAATAATTATTCTAATTTACTACTTGGCGTTTCGCTCATCGTTGCTCTTGTAGCAGTATCAACAGGATGTACTCCTAAAGATTCTTTCGAGCACAAGGAACCTGTTACTATTTCGTATAACAACGCTACCATTACTACTCCCAATCAACTTATTCAGGGAGAAGAATCATCTTTTTACATCAACCCTAAGGCTGAAGTAGAATAGCTTTTCATTAAAGTAGCTTCTACAACCATAAATAGCAAACACATCAATCGGCACTTGCCCTCTTAAGATGATTGTTTGCTTTTTTAAAGAAAAACCCGGAGAAAGAACTACTTTCCTTCTTATCTTTGTTTTCAACAAAAGATAAGTATGTACGATCAATCCTCGAAAAAAATCTTAGAAAAAAAAGCAAGAACGCTTTTACAAAACAAGTCTAACAATGCTTCTCCGGAGTCTCAAATAGATGATTTAAAAGAAGTTATCAATTACAATGACTGGAGATATTACGTTCAGGATGATCCATCCCTCGCAGATCAGGAATATGATACTTTATTTTCCCGCTTAAAAGATTTAGAAAAACAACATCCTGAGTTTATTACAAAGGATTCTCCAACCCAGCGTGTAGCAAAAGGATTGACCAAAGATTTTCCTACTGTCTCTCACATTGTTCCCATGCTCAGTCTGGATAATTCATACAATGCCGAGAACCTGCGAGAATGGGACAAAAGAGTGCATAATATAATTGGAGAACAGGAAGTTACTTACTGCGTAGAACCAAAGTTTGACGGCGCCGGAATTTCGCTTATTTATGAAGATAATCTGTTAACACGTGGAGCAACCCGGGGAAATGGTGTACAGGGAGACGATATCACCACCAACGCCAAGCAAATTCGCTCTATTCCACTATCTGCAGCACTCTCTACATTAGACATCAATCAGATGGAAATTCGAGGCGAAGTACTTATCAATAAAAATGTCTTCGAAAAATTTAATGCAGAACGGGCTAAAGAAAGCCTTTCTCCTTTAGCCAATCCTAGAAACGCAGCTTCGGGCTCACTTAGAATGGTGGATCCTCAGGAAGTAAAAAAAAGAAAATTAGAAGTCTTTTTATACCATGTGAGCTACCTGGAATTAAAAGATGCAGACAATAAACCTAAATCGCTACAATCGCATTACGGCACCTTAAATGCCCTCTCAAAGCTAGGATTCCGAACGCCCATAGATACGCTGGAGTTATTCACTAACATTGATGATGTCATTCAACATTGTATTGCTTTTGAAGCCAAAAGAGACGAGCTACCCTATGAAATAGACGGACTCGTAATAAAAGTAAACAGCTTCGAATTACAAGAAGAATTAGGCATGACAGCACATCATCCACGCTGGGCAATGGCCTATAAATTCAAAGCACGACAGGCCAGCAGCAAAGTGCTAAAAGTTGAATTTCAGGTTGGCAGAACCGGCACCATAACTCCGGTAGCCAAGATTGAACCTGTTCCCATAGGTGGAGCCATCGTATCCTCCGTCTCCTTATTCAATGAGGATGTGGTTCGAGAAAAAGACGTCAAAATAGGCGATACAGTCATTGTAGAAAGAGCCGGAGATGTTATTCCCTATATCGTTAAACCACTAACAGATCTAAGAAATGGAAATGAGAAGAAGATTCAATTCCCTACAAACTGCCCCGTTTGTGGAGATAAATTAGAAAAAGCCGAAGCAGAAAGCGCTTGGCGTTGTATTAATATAAACTGTGAAGCACAGGTAGTAGAACGGCTTATTCACTTTGGCAGTAAAAATGCCATGGATATCCGCAATTTGGGGGAAGCCAATGTGAGGAAGTTTTATGAATTAGGCTTTTTAAAAGACTTACCGGGAATTTATAATCTGAATTATTTAAAAATTGCTCAACTTGAAGGTTTTGGTAAAAAGTCCATAGAAAATTTACAAAAAGCCATTGAAGCATCAAAACAACAACCGCTGCATCGCCTGATTTATGCATTAGGTATCAGATTCGTTGGTGAAAACACAGCAAAGACGCTCGCCCGGGTCATCAACAACCTCTTTGACCTGAAGGACATGAACGAAGAACAACTCTTGTCTTTAGAGGATATCGGACCGAAAGTAGCACATGCCATCCTCCGGTTTTTCGATAATGACGACAATATACAAATTCTTAAAAAGCTGGAAGCTGCCGGAGTCTCCATGGAAAAAGACAAAGAAGAGTTGACCTCCGGAGCACTAGAGGGACTGACT
This sequence comes from uncultured Chitinophagaceae bacterium, assembly GCA_964558275.1. Lineage (GTDB taxonomy): Bacteria > Bacteroidota > Bacteroidia > Chitinophagales > Chitinophagaceae > FW021-bin31. Next base: position 9,636 of record CAZLDH010000033.1, on the reverse strand, counting down.
TTTCTTTTCACCGGCTCCTTATCCATGAAACGATCTGAAGCAAAGGCATTAGCCGAATCCAAAGGAGGAAAAGTATTAAGTGGCGTAAGCAGTAAACTCAATTATCTCGTGGCCGGAGAAAAAGCAGGTTCCAAACTAAGCAAGGCTAAAAAACTAAATACTGTAAAAATACTGAGTGAAGAAGAGTTTCTACTTTTATTAGAAACTAGTTCCTTTTCCTAAGAAGAGCAAGAACTGAAAGCGTTAATAGAAGCTTTAACTCTTCAGAAAAACCATCTCTATTTTTATTCCGAGGTTATTTTATAAATTTGTATGTTCAGGAGGAGATAAAGCATGATTTCACAAGACAGCATAAGAAAGGTTCAGGAGCGCATTGATATCATTGATATAGTTGGTTCGTTTGTGAAACTCAAAAAGAGAGGCGTTAATTATCTCGGGCTATGCCCTTTTCACAATGAGAAGACTCCTTCCTTTACGGTATCTCCATCCAAAGAAATATACAAATGCTTTGGTTGCGGAAAAAGTGGCAATGCGATTAGTTTTCTAATGGAACACGAAAAATATACTTTCGTAGAATCCATTAGATGGCTGGCAGAAAAATATGATGTCGAGTTGGAAGAAACAGAAGCCAGCCCGGAAGCAAAGGAAGCACAACAACTATCAGAAAGCCTATTTATTGTCAATCATTTTGCTCAAAAACATTTCACCAAAAACCTACTTGAAACGGAGGAAGGATTAACTATCGGAAAGACCTATTTTGAAAAAAGAGGTTTTTCGGAAGAAACCATGCATACTTTTCAATTGGGTTATGCCAAAGACAACTGGGATGACTTCACAAAGGCTGCACTCAAAAACAAATACAAGTTGGAGTTTCTTGAAAAATCGGGTCTGACCGTAGTCAAAAATGACAAACAATTTGATAATTACAGAGGCAGAGTCATTTTTCCCATCCACAATCAAAGTGGAAAAGTAATTGGCTTCGGCGCTAGGATTCTTAAAAAAAACAAGAAAGCGCCCAAATATATTAATACACCGGAGAATGAAATTTATGAAAAAAGACGCGTTCTCTATGGCATGTACCAGGCCAGACATGCTATTGGAAAATTAGATGAATGCTTTCTGGTAGAAGGATATACCGACGTTATTTCTATGCATCAGACCGGGATAGAGAATGTGGTAGCGTCTTCAGGAACCTCTCTGACAGAGGAACAACTAAGGCTCATAAAGAAATATACCAACAATCTGACCATCATTTATGATGGCGATGCCGCCGGAATAAAAGCAGCCTTGAGAGGTTTGGATATGGCGCTAGAGCAAAGCATCAATGTAAGACTGGTGATGCTACCTGATGGAGAAGATCCGGACAGCTTTGCTCAAAGTATTGGCGGCAATGAATTCCTGGATTTTATTGCAGAGAACAAAAAAGATTTTATTCTTTTTAAACTGCAAGTTTCCCTGAAAGATATAGAAGGAGATCCCAATAAAAAGTCGGAACTCGTTAACGAGATAGCGGAAACCCTTTCCAAAATCAACAAAACGGAAGACTTCACCAAGCAGCAGGATTACATTAAGGAATGTAGCCGAATACTAGATATTGACGAAGCCGGCTTGACAGCATTAGTCAATAAATATATTCGTCGCCAATTTCAAAAAAAGCAATTCAAGAAAAAACCTCAAACAGAAGAAAAAAAAGAAACACCGGAACAAGCAACGTCAGAAGAAGATTTGCTCAACTTAATGGTGGATGAAGAGCAACAAGAGAAAGATCTGGTAAGAATACTCTTGGAGCATGGAGACAAAGACTGGGATGAGAATTCTTCCGTAGCAGACTATATCTTTCACTCAGCATTAAATTTTGATTTAATAAAAAATAAAACGATTCTTGAGATACTTTCTGAATATAAAACAAAGTTTGATCAAGGCGAAATACTCAATGAAAAATTTTTTATTTATCATATTAATAGAGAAATCAGTAAATTAGCGGTAGATTTATTATATACGCCCTACGAGATTAGCCACAACTGGGAAGATGTTTTTAGAATAACAGTTCCCACAAAAGAAGACATTTACAAACAAGATGTTAAATCTGTTCTCAGCTACCTCATGTTAAAAATGGTACGACAATTGATTCATCAAAACCAAAAAGATTTAAATAATACGTCTGATACCGAAGAACAAATAAAAATTATAGAGGTGCACCAACAACTAAAAATGAAAGAAAAGGAAATTGCAGCGGAACTTGGAATCGTTATCAGGAAGTAGGAAAGGGTAATATTTTCACCCTTAAATTTAAAAAGGTCTTATTTTTGTAGAGATAGAAATGAAAATTTATTAAATCATCATTTAATTCTTTAATTAAATTGAATACTTTTTACTTATGTTAAAGCTGAAAACACTATTATCGATTATTCTCATAATGTGTCCGCTTTTACTTCAGGCTCAGGACACAACATCCCAGGCTCAGGATACAACAATTCTCAAAACGGATACACTTACCCCTACCAATAAAATTACCAGTAACCTGGAAAAAGGTAGTCAGGTAAACATGCCGGACACTTCAATTGAGAAGCTCAAAAAAAGGCTTAAGAAAATTAAGCAAAACGCCAGACAAAATGCAACTGCCATTCAGGGGCTCCTTCATGGGAAACAGATTGACAACAAAACCAAGTACAAATTAATGAAGAGCAACCTGACTAAGGTGGCAAGAACCTATTATCTTCTAAATAGGAAGATTATCGATTTGAAATCAAGAACAACCTCCAAAAACCTTGATGTTTTTATTACCTCTCTGAATAATCCCGAAAGTAAAGCTTTGGGCTTTTCTTTTAATGAAAAAGTCATGGATTTGGTCAAAACGGTTATCCTGAAAGGAAAAACCAGAAAGAGTAAAAGAAATGAAAAAATTGTAAGTACGACTGAATCTATTATGAGCAGCCCTATTTTCAAGAGCTTGGTAGTACTTACTCCTCCCTTAGCCATCGCCAACTCTGTGATGACTTTTTTCCACACCCTTAGCATATCAGACAAACACATTGATGCCGAGACTCTTCATGAATTTGAATCAAAGCTCAATAAATATGTCAGTTATTATACTGCACTTAATCAGGCAAATAAAAAGTTTCAAAATGGCTTGAGCTTCAACAATGACCAACTTAATATGCTGCAAAAAAACATGTACAACCACTTGTTATTTACAGCCAGTGCGCTGGGCTTCGATACACCGAAAAGAAAAGGTAATGAACCTTATGGCGTCACATTGAATCGCTATTTCCTCACTTTTAACAAAGAGTCTGTTGAAGATTTCTTCAATAAATTAGAAAAAAAATATACTAAAAATGGAGAAATTGATTACGCTACATTATTGCGTGAAAACATGAGTCTGAAAGAGGCAAACAACCAATTAGAAGACCTGGAATCTCAGACACAAAGATTCGAAAATCTTTTTAATGAATATTTCAGCCTGCTAAACAGCTACCATTCCGGAGTAAATAAAGCAATGGACTTAGCTATTTCCAACGGTCTGGCTGAAAAGGATTTAGTAAAAAGGAAAAAAGAAGAATTTAATGGCCTTGAAAAACAGGCGATTAGAGACATGAAAACATCTATTAATCTGGAAGAACTCGAAAAAAATACAGAAGGCATAAAATATAGATATAAGATTTTCTAGCCGCTTTTTTTCAAATGTTTAATTTTAAGGAGGCTGAGGCTCTCGAATTGTGACTGAGGTTCTCAAATTTAGGAGACTGAGGTTTCTCGAAGTCTCCTTTTTAATCATCCCCCTGTGTGTCAATGATATTGTCATGGATGTATCCCACAAAAGAAGCTGCAATTCCAAATATTTCGGTTTTTATTATCCCAGGATAATAAAAACCGTCCTTTAAAAAACTACCGTCTCATTTCTTTTAACAGTAACTTTGCAAATCGCAATTATAAACTGTTTTAAATAAAAATAAATGAGACCCAAATTATTATTTCCCGCCTTCCTCTTTTTATCTTTTACAATATTAACTTCATGTATAAAGGAGGAAGGACTCAATTTGGAAGCCGACGTTATCCGGGCTAATGTAACCGATCCTTCTATCTTATCAGAAGAGCCAATTATTACCAACAATAGCATTACCTTTCAACTCAAAGAGAACTATTCCGGAGATTTTACTTTTTCTCCCGAGTTCGTATTGAGTAGCGGGGCAACAATAGAACCTCAAAGTGGAACTGCTTTAGATTTTTCCCAAAGTCATCAATATACTGTCACCTCTGAAAATGGAGACTGGACAAAAAAATACACCGTAGCTTTTCGTATAGCAGGACAAGACACCCTTATGTCATTTTCTTTCGAAAAAGCAGATACCATAAATACGGCTTCTCCGGAAGGGCATTATGTGGAATTCTACCACTTGAACCCCGATAAACCAACGGACACAGTTAAAATATGGAATTCCGGAAACCAGGGATATAATATACTCGCCGCTACACTCGTACCTGAAGGTCAACAATTAACGCCTTCTTTCTATCCTACCTCACAAACAACAGAAGGATATAATGGGAATGGCATTTTATTACAAACAAAAGAAACAGGCCCCTTAGGCACTACTTTTGGATCCCCTCTCGCCGCCGGAAGCTTATTTATCGGCACTTTCAAACTTGCTTTCCCTACGGTTAACTCCCCAAGGTTTGGCATGCCCTATAATCAAACAGTGGCACCGAAGGCTTTGAAAGGTTATTTCAAATACAAAGCGGGGAAGGATTTCGTCGTAAACAATGCACCTAGTGATTTAACCGAAGATACTTGGGATGCCTACGCCGTCCTATTTGAGAAAAAAGAGGGGAAAGATAATTATCTTCCACCATCCAATGTATTTGACAATCCTAGGGTAGTAAGTATTGCCCGACTCAATGATAATCAGCGTATAGAAACAAATCAGTGGACTAAATTCTATATCCCATTCAAAAATAAAGAAGGTAAATCTTTCGACCCAAACAAAGACTATTTATATACCATCGTTTTCACTTCCAGTAAAGAAGGGAACAGCTTTAACGGTGCCGTTGGGAGTAAATTATGGATAGACGAAGTACAGTTAGTCACTACAAAATAAATCCTTCTCCTCATAAATTTTAAATGTATCATCATGAAATCTATAATAGCCACTTTCCTGGCTCTCTTTTGTACCGCCGGCTTTGTCTTTGGGCAAGCCAATACACCTAAATCTCCTAAAAGTGGGAATTTCTTTAATAAAAACATGGATTATGAACTACAAGCTTTCTTCAGTATTGGCGGAAGCAGCCCATTAGGTTTTCCAAGAGAAATTAGAGAGATAAAATCCTATAATCCTTCCTTACAACTAGGTTTAGAAGCCAATGCCACTAAGTGGCTAGATCCAAAACAAAAATGGGGAATAAGCGTTGGCGTATCTATTGAAGGCAAAGGAATGGAAACCAAAGCCGGTGTTGAAAACTACTTTACCGAAATTATCCAGGATAATTCAGGAGTACAAGGCTACTTTACCGGAACAGTAAAAACGGATGTTAAAAATGTATTCGTCACGGTTCCTGTCTCTGCAGTTTATAATATCTCTGACAACTGGAATCTTTTAGCCGGATTATTTGTATCTTATCTCATTGATGAACAATTTGACGGCTATGTTAGTGATGGTTATTTCAGACCTGGTGCACCAACAAGTCCCAAAGTGACTTTTAGCGGAGACAGCAAAGCTGCATACGACTTTTCTGATAATGAAAGATTATTCCAATGGGGGGCACAAATTGGTGCAGAAAGGATTATAGGAAAACATTTAGCCGTAATGGGAAACCTTAGTTATGGAATCAGTGACATTTTTAAAGCGGATTTTAATTCCATCACTTTTAATATGCACAATATCTACCTTGATTTGGGATTTTCTTACCACTTTTAATAGAAAATCAAAGGCCTGCATCAGTGCTATAAGTTTATTGAGAATAGCAATCTTTGCATATTTGACAACTTAATATATAAATTGTACCTTTAGCTCCTTGGCTAAAACTTCTTTCCATACTGAATCTGAATTGATAGAAAGCCTCAAAAAGGGGGAAGACTCGGCATATCGTTATTTATACGATCATTATGCCGCTTCTTTATATGGAGTAATACTACAGGTTATACCTCAAAAAGAGGTGGCCAATGATTTACTACAGGAAGTTTTCGTTAAGATTTATAAAAAGATAGACTTTTATGAGTCTGAAAAAGGGAGGCTGTTTACTTGGATGATGCAAATCACTCGGAATACTGCCATTGATAAAGCACGATCAAAAGATTTTAAAAACAAGAAAAAAACCCAACCTTTACCTAATTCTGAAAATCAAGGTAGCATTCCTTTTTCAGAATTTCCGTATATGAATCATATTGGATTGGAAAAAGTATTGGAAGTGTTGGATACCCATCATCGGGAAATAATTAATTTTGCTTATTTTAAGGGATATACACAGAAAGAAATTTCGGAGGAATTGGATATCCCGCTGGGGACAGTAAAAACAAGAGTCAGAAATGCATTAATTCAATTAAGACAATCGCTAAAGATAACGTAAAATATTTTGGATATAAAAGAATTCATATCATCTGGCATCATTGAACGCTTTGTTTTGGGACTTGCTTCCGATAACGAACGTAATGAACTGTTACGAATGAGAAAATTATATCCTGAAGTAGATAAAACGATTACTACTTATGAGGAGAGTTTAGAAGAATATACAAAGCTACATGCTGTTAAACCTCCTGAGAACATAAAGAATAACGTGTTAGCAGCAGTTGGTTCTCAGAAAGGTAAAGATGAAAAGCCAACAACGCCAAGTCCCAAAACCACCTATGGCATCCACAAACTGCGAACATGGCAACGCATTGCCGTAGCCGCAATTATACTTCTGGTTATAAGCTTGGGCGTTAATATCTTTTATTTGCCTAAATACGAAGAATATAAAGATCGCTACAACTTTTTGGTAGCCGACCAACAAAAAATACTTGTCCAAAACAAAGTGATTAAAACCCGTTTGGAAAAAGTTCAAGGAAGTTTAAATATTCTGACAAATCCAAATCTAGAGACGATAAAAATGGAGGGTGTTAATACCCATAAAGAGGGATCTGCAATTGCCTTTTGGAACACCAAAACCAGACAAAGCTATCTCGGAAAGCTAAACTTACCAACGCCCCCTAAAGGAAAAACTTATCAACTATGGGCCATCGTTGACGGAAAACCAGAAAGTCTGGGGCTATATAACCCCGGGAAAGAAAAGGGTATAAAGACAATGAAAAAGGTACTTCCGGGTGAAATTCAGGCCTTTGCTATTACTCTGGAAAAAGCAGGCGGTAGTCTCCAACCTACCATGGATCAAATGTATGTCTTGGGAAGCGTATCCTAAACACAATACTTTTATTAAAAAAAACGTTCTTAAAAATCCATACACCGGATTTTCTCGTATATACTGTTATAAGTTAATAAATACTCTTTTTAACTACTTAAAAACAGGTGATATGAAAATCTCCAAAAAAGTAAAATTCGGAATCTTTGGTATTTTAGGGCTTGTCTTTTTATTTTTCCTCGTTTTAATTGTACACATAGGGATTATGGTTCACGAAAGAGGACCAATAGCTATGGCTACGGTACAAATGGCAAGAGCCGATTTCCAAAAACCGGTTGACTCTATGCAAGCGCAACAGATTCAAAAACAAATTAAAGCACAGAAAGGCGTTAAGTCAACCTATTTTAATATAAAAGATGGAATCGTCATTTATACTTTCGATAATCGAGAAAATACAGCCGGATCCATTTACGAGAAAGCAATTAAAACCTTTAATATTCCTTCTGCACGTTACACCGTATCTAAAGAAGATTTAGCAAATGGTTGTCCTGTTATGAACAACAATTCCTTTTATGGAAAATTAACGGCAGTAGTCTCGAAGGTCGTTAACTGATTTCTTCTCTCTAGTATCTTTAATAAACTTCAAAATTTACAATCATGACAATCAAGTCGAAATTAGCTCTTATTTTATTACCGGCAGCTCTTTCTTTCATCTTCTTTACTTCCTGTAATGATGATGTAAATACAGGAATGAATCCAACCAGCACTTCACTCTATGATACGCTGGGTTGGTTTATACAAGGGGCACAGGGACCGGTGGCAAATCAGGGAACCAAAATGATAGACGACCCCGATAATTCCGGAGAAAAAATTCAAGCTGGGCGTTTGGCTATCCGTACGGTAGTCAACAAAGCGTTAGGGGTGATAGCTGCAGATCCTAAACTTGCCGTATATTTCCCTACCTTACTGAATGAAGTGGGAAATGGTAATACAACCGGATTAGCTAAGCTATCCAGTTCCTTTACGGATTTTGTTCAACAAGCGGTAAGTGGACAAAAAGTATATCATGGAAAAAGTATGGTAGAAGCCCACAACCACGCCTCCTATTCGCGCTTTGGTTCCACAGAAATTCCAACCGCCGACAGTGCTTCTTTTGATCAATTTGTAAGCGACATCGCATCTGCCGCTAAATCCTTAGATGTTCCAGGCTCTGTGATTAATCAGCTTGGAGAAATCCTATATACAACAGAAGGAGATGTTGTTCAGGATTTGCGGCCGAATGTGGCAACTACTCCTTTATATGATACCTTGGGATGGTTTATTCAGGGAGCCCAAGGTCCGATTGAAAAACAAGGTACCAAAATGATAGACGACCCCGATAATTCCGGAGAAAAGATACAAGCCGGACGGCTGGCAATCAGAACCGTAGTGAATCAGGCGCTTTCCGTTATTGCAGGCGATGAAGATTTGGCTAAATATTTTCCAACCCTCCTAAATGAGGTTGGTAACGGTAATACCACAGGACTTGCCAAATTATCGGATAGTTTTACCGATTTTGTACAGCAGGCGGTGAGTGGACAAAAAGTATATCATGGTAAGAGCATGGTAGAAGCGCACAATCATGCTACTTACGAAAGGTTTGGTTCCGAATCCACACCAAAAGTTGTTAGTACCCATGACTTTGACCTTTTCGTAGGCGATATCGCACAAGCAGCTAATTCTCTAGAAGTACCAACTTCCGTGATTAATCAGTTGGGAGCGCTGCTCTATACCACAGAAGATGACATAGTCCAATAGTTTCATAATTAAATAGAATAGATCTTAGAAAGGTCTTCGCACGAATAGTACGAAGACCTTTTTTGCTTATAAAAGCCCACTCACTTCATCCTATTGTCCGCCCAGCGAACAATTGCATTAGCAAAATAATCCTGATCATTGATACAAGGAATAAGTGTTAATTTATCTCCACCTGCAGCTTCAAAGTCTGCTTTCCCCTGCATGCCAATTTCTTCCAGCGTCTCCAAACAATCATTTATAAACGCCGGACAAACAACCAATAATTTTTTCGTACCTTCTTTTGGCAACGCAGATAATCGATTGACCGTATATGGTTTTATCCATTCTTTTCCCGCAGCTGTCAATCTTGACTGAAAAGAGACTTCGTATTTTTCTTCAGGAATATTTAATTTTTCGGCTACCAGCTTGGACGTCTTATAAGCTTGTTTATGATAATTAATGTTCGGAACCTGAAAATCGTTACTTCCTCCTCGAGAAATAAAACGATCATCCTTTTTCATATGTCGTTCCGGA